>JANRJM010000007.1 GCA_033763975.1 Planctomycetota bacterium | reverse complement strand
GCTCCGTCGACGACAGGCGCGTGGTCATCGTGAAGACCTCCACCGTGTCGAACGGCGTGCCGTCGGTCTTCAGCAGGTTGGTGTCCAGCGGCGTCACCCAGTCGCCGCGCAGGAAGTTTTCCTCCATGCCCCCGCCCGCGGCCGCCGGAGGAATCGTCAGATCGCTCGCGGGCGTATACACCGCCGCCGCCGCGAACCGTTCCGGGCGCTGCCGCACCAGGTGCGACGTCCCGCGCCCGCCGCCGGAGTGCCCGATCATCGCGATCCGCGACGGGTCGATCGTGTACGGCGAGGTCGGACGCAGCAGCCAGTCGATGATCCAGTGCACCCGCCGGCTCGTGAAGTTCACCACGATCGAACCCGCCGGCGGGTTCGTGCGCATCCCGACAAAGAACGGGTCGGCCTGCGGCGTGTACCCGAACCACGACGTGTTCGACCGATTCAACGCATTGCCCACGATCGCGTAGTAACTGTCGTCCGGCGTGACCACGATGCCCGTCGTCAGCCCCAGCGAGACGTTGCTGCGGGCCGGGATGCCGGGGCGGAACAGTTCGTACTCGCCCCCGCCGCCGTGGTGCGCCAGCACGCACGGGATCAGCCCCGCCCCGACGCCGCCGACGGGCTCGGTGATCGTGAACACGTGCGGCACGCCGTTCTTGTCGGCGTCGCCGAGGACGGGAATGTCCGGCCGCGCGTTGTCGTAGTCGTCGCGCCCCTCGGCGAAGACGACCAGCGCGGTGTACGGCTGTCCGCCGGGCGTGAACCCGTTGAACTGCGGGTGCGGACGCACCGGGTCGTTCACCGGGTCATAGTTGAACGCGGCCGACGCGCTGTTGGCCGCCGCAACAACCGCCCCGCCGGTGTCCACCACCGCGAAGAACAGGTTGCCCGCGGCCCGCGGCGTGTAGGCGAACACGCCCTCATTCGCGGCTAGCCGGTACGTTCCGCCCGCGGGCGTCGGCACCTGCAAGCGGGCCGCCGGGTTGAGCTGCTGCAGCCGAGCCCCGGTGTACTCGGGGAAGAACAGCCGCCCGACCCGGTCCATGTTGGCGACGTTCACCTGGGCCGCGGGCGAGGCGTAGATCTCGACCGTGTCGGTCGAGTTCGCCGGCGGGGCCGGACGCTCCCAGACGACGAACACCTGCCCCTGGGCGTACCAGGCGCGGACGTTGGTGGGTTGGGCAAATGCGGCAGACCCGCAGGCCGCCAGCACGATTCCGGCAAGTGCAACACGTGACAATCGCGACAGCATGGTCGATCCTCTCTTGGCGTCGACCAGCCTCTTCCCAAGAGGAACATACCACACAACGCCGAAGACACCCGCGCGATTGTGTCAAGATCTCATGAATCCGCGCCGGCGCCGGAAAAAGTCAGGAAATCCCGGACACCGCTTCACCCCAGCCGCCGCAGGCAGCACAGCGCAATGGCAATCGCATCCGCAATGTCCGGCGGGCTGGGCGGGGCGGCCATGCCCAACTGCGCCTGCACGGCCGACTGCATTTGCGCCTTGCTCGCGTGCCCGTTGCCCGTGAGCGATTTCTTCACTTCCGTCGCCCCCAGTTCGACCACGTCCATCCCGGCCCGCTGAATGTTCAGCAGCACCACGCCGCGCGCGTGCCCCATGATCACGCCCGTCAGCGGGTGCTTGTAATGCGCGTACAACTTCTCCACCGCGCCGACATGCGGCGCGGTCCGCTCGATGATGTCGCGGAGGTCGGCGTCCAGTTCGACCAGCCGCCGCGCCACCGAGCGGCCTTGCACCAGGCGAATCACGCCCGCCTCAACCAGCGTCGCCTCGGCCCCGGCACCCCCACCCGCCCGCCCACGCCGCGACCCCCCACCCGCACCAGCACCCCCGCCGCGCGGAATCTCCAGCACCGCGTACCCCGTCAAGCGCAGCCCGGGATCAATCCCCAGCACGCGTCGCCCCCCCCCACCCCCGCCCCCGCCCCCGCCGCCACCTGCGGGCTGCGCACTGGTCGGCGACGCCGACACGCGGGACGAGATTGGCGACGCGGGCACAGTCACGGCCGGTTATCTTCGGCTCTCGCGGGCCTTCAGCCAGAACACAACCTGCTTCGAGATGATGTCCATCTCCAGGTTCACGCCGTCGCCGACGGCCAGCCGGCGCAGCGTCGTCCTGTCCAGCGTCGTCGGGATCAGGGCCACGCCGAACCCGGTCGCCTGGCCCGCCGCCATCGTGACCTCCGCGATCGTCAGCGACACGCCGTCGACGCACACGCTCCCCTTCGGCGCCAGATACTCCGCGAGGGCCGCCGGCACCTCGAACCACACACGCCAATCGTCCGTGGCCTGCACGCGCGTCACGCGTCCGACACCGTCAACGTGCCCCTGCACGATGTGCCCGCCGAGGAACGTGCTCGCGGTCGCCGCGTGCTCGAGATTGACCGGATCGCCGACACGCAGCGCACCGAGCGTCGTCTTCGCGAGCGTCTCGGCGACGGCGTCGAACCCGACCGTGCACACGCCGCCGTCCACGCCCGCGTCCGCAACCGCCGTCAGGCAGCACCCGTTGATGCTGATGCTGTCGCCGGCACGGATCGAAGGCCCGTGGGCCCAGTCGCCAACGTCAACCGTCAGCCGCAGCATCCCGGCCTGCCCGGCCCAACCCCCCCCACCCCCCCCACCCCCCCCACCGTTCCCCCCACTTCGAACGCCTTCCGCGCGCGACGGCGCAAGCTCCGCAACCCGCCCGACCGCCTGCACAAGACCGGTGAACATGGGCGAGGGTATCGATGAGCGGAGGGCACGGGGGGAGGGGGGGATGGGGGATGGGGGATGGGGAGCGCGGGGCGGGGGGGGAAGGTGGGACGCACGGCGTGATCTCGCGCTTGGCCCGCCGCCGGTCCTGATGCGACCATCTTTGTTCCTGCTGTGCCCAGCGCGGGAGCTTTTGTGCCCAGCGCGGAACATTTTGTGCCCAGCGCAGGAGCTCTCGTGCCCAGCGCAGGATATTTTGTGCCCAGCG
The DNA here is from genome assembly GCA_033763975.1 of Planctomycetota bacterium. NCBI lineage: Bacteria > Pseudomonadati > Planctomycetota > Planctomycetota bacterium. The sequence goes on along the minus strand of JANRJM010000007.1, from coordinate 91,827 downwards.
CAGAAGTTTTTGTGCCCAGCGCAGGAGCTTTTGTGCCCAGCGCCGGAGTTTTTGTGCCCACAAAAACTCTGCCGCAGGGCAGTTTTTGCGCCGCCATCACACGCGCGGAAGCCGTCATCGGCCCTTCTCCGGACGTGGCGTGTTCGGGTTCTGCACCCTTGCCCACCCACTCCCCCACCGCCCCTCCCGAACAGAACTAAGGCACTGGGCACTAGGTATTGGGCCTCAGGCGGAGGGAGGCGGGGCAGTCAGGCACTAGGCACTAGGCACCGGGCACCAAGCAGCGGGTGGGGGGAACTTGTCTGATGGTTGGCGTTGCCGTGAGTGAAGATCTTGCAAAGTCGGTGACGTCGCGGCCTGGGCGGCGGGCAGAACGGCTGGCTTGCGGTACGCTGGGTTTCGGCGCTGATACGTCTGTCACGCCGCAGAGCGGAGTGACACCCGCCGCCGCCCGAATCCCGTTTCCCGAATCCCGAATCCCGATCTCCCCATGCACACCGCCGGCTCCCCAACTCCCGTCATGCCGCCCCCCGGGTCCGCGCTCAACGAGTTCGAGCTCACGCCGCGGACGTACTGGCCCACGACCATCTTCTCGCGCCGCTACCGCGACCACGAGCGCGACGCGGCCGGCATCATCCAGCATCTCTACGACATCAAGGCCGGCGAGACCAAGAACATCGCCAGCGATATCGCCCCGAGCATGAAGTCCAAGGACGGGCTGTTCGAAAGCAAGTTCGATCTGTTCGAGAAGACCACGCACGAAGGGCTGCGACGGCTGATCGCGTTCATCGAGTCGAGCGTGAAGCGGGCCGTTTGGCATGTCAACGGGCGCGAGGTCGATCCCAACCGGATCAAGGTCACGTTCTCCGACAGTTGGTTCCACATCACCAACAACTCCGGCTTCCACGACGCGCACTACCACGGCGGGTGCTCCTGGTGCGGCGTGTACTACCTCCAGATTTCCGACGTGCCGGAGAACCCACGCGACCACGCGCCCAACGGCGTCAACCGCTTCTACACGCCGCGGCCCTTCGGCGGCAACCACTCCGACTACGGCAACCACTACCTCGGGCAAGGCCACCTCGACGTCCCGCCATTGCCGGGAACGCTGGTGCTCTTCCCCGCGTATCTGCTGCACAGCGGGCTGCCGTACAAGGGCGCGAAAGACCGCGTGATCCTGTCGTTCAACTCGACGAGTACGTTGGTGAATGAAGGCACTGGGCACTAGGCACTGGGCACTAGCCGGAGATACGGAGGCACCGGGCACCAGCCGGAAACACAGAGGCACCGGGCACCAGGCACCGGGCACCAGTGGGATCCCGTTTCCCGCCTCCCGCTTCCCGCCTCCCGCTTCCGCCCCCCACCTTCGCGCCCTTCGCGCCTTCGCGTTCAATCCCTCTTCCCGCCTCCCGCCCCCCGCCCCCCCGCCCACCGCCGCCAAGCCCGCCGCGCCTTGACCCCGGGGCGGTCGGCTTGGATACTGCCCTTCCCACCTTCCCAAACCCCGACCCGGCGCGACCGGACAGGACCGACCATGACCCGACCGCTTGCCCCCGTTCATGCCTCGCCCGCCCGCTCGGCGTCCGCCCGGCCCCGCCTGTTCGCGGCCGCGTCTTTGCTGGCAGCGCTCGCGGCGGTGGGCGGCGGGCTCGGCGGGTGCGAGTCCGACGGTCCGCGCACCATGACGCTCGACGAGCGGGCCGCCTCCGTGCCCATGCAGGCCGATGAGTTCAGCACCCTCGGCTACCGCGTCGAGTGGCGCGGCTTCCCGACCATGCTCCCCGGCGGCACCGTCGAGTCGGTGCAGGTCCTCGGCGACGCCCTGTGCGTCACCGACACCGAGGGCGTGTTCACCGTCCTCGAAGCCCGCTCCGGCGCGCAGCGCTGGTCCGACCAGGCCGCCGGCCCGCTCACGCGGTTCTTCGCCCCGGTCCGCCAGGGCGGCTCCGAAGGCAGCCGCGGCGCCGCCATCATCCTCCCCAGCGAAACCGAAGTCTTCATCTACGACGCCGACACCGGCACCCTCCGCACCAAGCACCGCCTGCCCGAAGTCGCCAGCACGCGCACCGCGCTGGTCGGCGACGCCCTCGCGTACGGCGCCTCCAACGGGCACCTGGTCGGCCTCCTGGCCAGCACCGGGTTCCAGGTCTGGGGCTCGGGCCTGACGGGCGCGGTCGATGTCGACCCCGTCGTCTTCGCTCAGGGGCCTGAGACCATCTTCGCCTCGCAGGCCGGCGACATCGTCGTGCTCGACGCGCTCACCGGGCGCGGGCTCGGGCGCAGCAAGATGTTCGCCGGGCCCGGCGCCCCCATCGCCACCAGCGACACGCTCGCGTTCATCGCCAGCCTCGACCACTCGCTGTACGCCGTCACCCGCTCCGGCGGGCAGATCCTCTGGCGTCACCGCACCAACGCCCCGCTCCGCCAGGCCCCCGCGTTTATCGACGGGCGCCTGTACGTCGACCTGGGCGAGTCCGGCGGGTTCTCCGCCTTCGACCCCACGACCGGCAAGATCCTATGGCAGAACGACACCGTTGACGGCGTCGCCGTTGCGCTCCGCAACAACCGCCTGGTCGTCTTCGCCGGCGCGACCGACGCCGCCGGCGCGGCCAAGGCCGTCACGCTCGACCCCAAGAACGGGCGCACCATCGACACCGTCGAACTGCGCTCGATCTCCATGCTCGTCGCCGAAAGCCCAAAGGACAGCCCGGTCTACGCCGTCAGCCCGCAGGGCGTGATCACCCGGCTGACGCCCCGCTGAGTGCCGCCATGACCCCGCCCACCCCCATCCGCCGCGCGCTGCTCTCGGTCAGCGATAAAGCCGACCTCGTGCCCTTCGCGCAGGCGCTGGCGGCCCGAGGCGTGACCATCATCTCCACGGGCGGCACGGCCAAGGCCCTCGCCGCCGCCGGCGTGCCCGTCGTCCCCGTCGAGACCGTCACCGGCTTTCCCGAAGGCCTCGACGGGCGCGTCAAGACCCTGCACCCAGCCGTGCACGCGGGCCTGCTCGCCCTGCGCGACCGCGCCGAGCACACCGCCTTCCTCAAGCAGCACCGCTTCGAGCCCATCGACCTGGTCTGCATCAACCTGTACCCGTTTCAGCGCACGGTCGCCGACCCGAACGTGTCGATGGCCGACGCGATCGAGAACATCGACGTCGGCGGGCCGGCCATGCTCCGCGCCGCCGCCAAGAACGCCCGCTTCGTCACCGTTGTCACCTCGCCCCGCGATTACGACCGAGTGATCCAGGAGATGGACGCGCACGGCGGGAGCACCACGCCCGAGACCCGGGCCCAGCTCGCCGCCGCCGCCTTCGCCCGCACCGCCGAGTACGACGCCGCCATCGCCTCGTTCCTCGGCCGTCGCCAGGGCGCCTTCCCCCAGGTGCTCGATCTGCGCTACACGCTGGTCGACCAACTCCGCTACGGCGAGAACCCGCACCAACAGGCCGCCCTCTACCGCGACCCCGCCTCCACCGGGCAGTCGGTCGTCAACGCCCAGCAGTTGCACGGCAAGCACCTCTCGTACAACAACATCAACGACGCCGCCGCCGCCCTCGAAGCCGTCAAGGCCCTCGCCCGCATCATCGACCGCGAGCGGCAGCACGCAGCGGTCGTCGTCAAGCACACCAACCCGTGCGGCGGGGCCGTCGCGAGCGCGCTGGAGCCCGCCGTCGACGCCGCCATCGCCGGCGACCCGGTCGCGGCCTACGGCGGGATCCTCGCCGTCTCCTCGAGCGTCGACGCCGCCGCCGCCCGCGTCATCGCCCGCGAGTCGCACTTCTTTGAGGTCGTCATCGCCCCCGCGTTCGACGACGCCGCCCTTGACGTCCTTCGCGAGCGCTGGGCGAACGTGCGCCTGCTCGCCGTCGGCGACAAGGCCGCGTCCAGCGCCCGCAAGCTCGACTACCGCTCGGTCCCGGGCGGCATGCTTGTGCAGGACCGCGACCTCTCGCCCGCCGTGCCGGAGCGCTGGGAGCTCAAGGCCGGCCCGAAGCTCGACGCCGCGCGCCTCGCCGCCGCCGCCCTGCTCGAAGTCCTGTGCCGCTCGGTCACGTCCAACGCCATCGTCGTCGGCGGGCCGGACCCTGCCCGCCCCGGCGTGACGCGCCTGTTCGGCGTCGGTTCCGGCCAGGTCGACCGCGTGTCCGCCTGCCGCCTCGCCCTCGCCAAGGCCGGCGACCTCGCCCGCGGCGCCATCGCCGTCGGCGACGCCTTCTTCCCCTTCGACGACGGCCCGCGCCTGCTCATCGACGCCGGCGTCACCACGCTCGTCCACCCCGGCGGCTCCAAGCGCGACGCCGACACCATCGCCCTCTGCACCAGCCGCGGCGTCACCTGCCTCCACACCGGCACACGCCACTTCCGGCACTGACCGCACTCCCCGCCCCCCCGGCTCACCGCCTTGGGCGGCTCGGCCGATTCTCTGTCAAGATTCCGTCAGCGCCTACCCCTTGTGTCCCCGACGCGTGGACCCCCGAACGGCTGGCGTATACCCTTCCATTCGGCAGCCCCGTCCGGGCCCGAAAGGGCGCGGCCTATTGGTTCATGAGCACCCCGCGAGGCCGCAACTCCGCGCATCGCGAACCCGCACTCGACGACGCGGGCCTGCTGTCCGACCCCGATGATTGTGACGGCGGGCTCTACGTCCCGGCCTTCGGCGGGCCCACCGCCCTCGACGCCAAAGTCCTCGTCCTCAACCGCGCGTACGTCGCCGTCCGCGTCGTCTCCGCGCGCCGAGCCTTCAGCCTGCTCTGCCGCGAAATCGCGGAGGTCATCCACGTCGACGACGGGCGCTGGGTGAACTACTCGTTCGCCACCTGGGCCGAACTCGCCGAACTGCAGAAGACCTTCGAACCGGAAAAGTACGACTGGGTCCGCACCGTACGCTTCGAGGTCGCCGTGCCCAAGGTCATCCGCCTGCTCGGCTACGACCGACTGCCGGCCCAGATCGTCAAGCTGAACCGGCGCAACCTCTTCGCGCGCGACCGCAACCGCTGCCAGTACTGCGGCAAGATCTTCCCCACCAGCGACCTCTCGCTGGACCACGTCACACCGCGCTCGCAGGGCGGCGGGGACTCGTGGGAGAACCTCGTCTGCTCGTGCATCAAGTGCAACGCGCGCAAGGGCGGGCGCACGCCCGACCAGGCCGGCATGCGACTCATCCGCCCGCCGCTGCGCCCCAAGCGCAACCCGCTGATCTCCATCCGCCTGGGCAACGAGAAGTACCAGAGCTGGAAGGCGTTCCTCGACAACGCCTACTGGTCCGTCGAACTCGGCTGAACACGCGGCTGGCGCCGGCCGACTGCCGCCGCGTCCGCCGCGCGTGCCGGCTTGCATGCCGCCCTGCGTCTGGGTCCCCGTTTTCGGGGCGCAGCGCGCGTCTTCCGTGCGGGGCTCCTGTCTTCGGGGCGGGCCCTTCCGGGCGCCGTTCCTACTTCTTCTTTTTCTTGGCCTCGGCCGGCGCGCCCGCAGCCACGACGCCCGCGTCGGCGGCGAGCCCGTCGGCCGCCTTCGCCGCGGCGAAGTCCTTCTCCGTCACCCCGCCCGAGTCGTGCGTCGAGAGCGTGAGCGTGACCTTGTTGTAGCGGATCATGATGTCGGGGTGGTGCTGGGCCTGCTCGGCATACGCCGCCACCTTCGTCACGAACGCCATCGCGCTCACGAAGTCGCGGAACTGGTACGTCCGCTGCAGCGCCTCGCCCACCTCGGCCCACTCGGGCACGGCGGGCAGCGTCCGCGCGATCTCGGCGGCGTCCATCTTCGGGGCGTGGTCTGGCACGGGGCGATCTCCTGATCCGACGGAGAGTCTATCGGGCCCCACCCACCCCCGCCGCACCCTCCGCCAAGCCCACGTACCCTCTGCAATCGTGCCCACCACGCGTCTTGCGCCCTCGCCCACGGGCGCCCTCCACCTGGGCAACGCCCGCACGTTCCTCATCACCTGGGCCCTCGCCCGCGCCGCGGGCTGGTCCATCGTCCTGCGCGTCGAAGACCTCGACACCCCGCGCGTCAAGCCCGGCGTCATCGCCGGCACCATCGACCTGCTCGCCTGGCTGGGCATCGACTGGGACAGCGGCCCGTTCATCCAGTCCGCCGATACGCCCCGCCATCTCGACGCCATGCACCGCCTCGCCCGCGCCGGGCTCGTCTACCCCTGCGATCTCACCCGCGCGCAGATCGAGGCCGCCGCCAGCGCGCCGCAGGAGGGCGCCCACGACGTCCCCTTCCCGCGCCACCTCCGTCCCGCCTCGTTCCCCAGCACATTCACCGACGACGCGCCGAGCTGGCGCTTCGCCGTCGAGCCCGGCGCGACCGCGTACACGGACCTGTTCGCCGGCCCCCAGGCCTTCGACATCGCGTCGATCGTCGGTGACTTCGTCGTCTGGACCCGGCGCGACCCCGCGCGGCCGGGGCAGGCGTCGTACCAACTCGCCGTCGTCACCGACGACCACGCCCAGGGCGTGACGCACGTGGTGCGGGGCGACGACCTGCTCGACTCGGGCGCGCGCCAGTTGCGCCTCGCGCGGGCGCTGGGCCTCACCCCGGAGCCCGCGTACCTCCATCTTCCGCTGGTCCGTGGCCAGGACGGGCGTCGACTCGCGAAGCGCCACGGCGACACGCGCCTCGATCTCTACCGGGCCTCGGGTGTTCCGCCCGAGCGCGTCGTGGGCCTCGTCGCGTACTGGAGCGGGGTGCGCACCGCGCGCACCCCGATGAGCGCGCGGGAGTTCCAGGCCGCCCTGCGCCTCGATACCATCCCGCGCACGCCCGTGATCTTCACCCCGGAGGACGACGCATGGCTCGTATCGCGATGAGCGCTCCCCGACGCGTTCTCCTGGCGCCCGTGCTGGTGGCCGCGCTGCTTGTCGGATGCGAGGACACAGGGACGGCCGAACCGACGGGCGCCACCCTGCCGGCCTCGCAGCCGCCGCCCGCCCCCAAGCCCGGCGAGAAGCCCCAGCCGGCGCAGCCCCCGGCCCCGCCGCCCGCCCCCAAGGTGCGCACCGAGAAGGTGAAGATCTCCGGCAAGACGTTCACGCTCGAGGTCGCGGCCGACGACGTGACGCGCTTTCGCGGGTTGTCCGGGCGGACAGAGATCCCCGCCGAGGGCGGGATGATCTTCCTGTTCCCCAAGCCCCAGCGCCTGGACTTCGTGATGCGTGACTGCCCGGTGGACATCGACATCATCTTCCTGGGCGCGGACGGGCGCGTGACGGCGACGCACGCCATGAAGGCCGAGCCCCCACGAGCGGCGGACGAGATGGTGAACGACCCCCGCACCGGGGTAAACGCCAAGTACGAGGCCCGCCTGAAGAAGTACCCGAGCCGCTTCGACGCGCAGTTCGTTATCGAACTCAAGGGGGGCACGCTCGCCCAGTTAAACCTGAAGAGCGCCGACAAGCTGGATCTGGACCTCGCCCGTCTGAAGAAGATGGCCAAATAGTCCGATGGTGCCCCGGCGCTCCGCCCCGGATGCGCGGGAGTATCGGCGGACGCATGCACGACGCCCACCTTGAAGTCGGTTTCTCGCCCGGGCTCGCCGCCGCGCCCAGCCTCCAGATCGCTCCCATCCTGGCGCAGTGGCCCGGCACCTCCCCGCCCACCGTCCGCACCCGACTGGTGGAGGCCCTCCTCGCCGACCTGGAATCCGCGCCCGACGACGCGCCCGCCCTGCCCGGGGCGGCCCTCATCGTCCTCGCGCCCGGCACCGCCCCGGCGCTTGTCGACCGCCTCGTCGAAGGACTCTCGCGACGACACCTTCCCGCCCTGATCCTCATCGACCCCCCCGACGACTGGCGCCTGCTGCAGCGCCACGGGGTCGTCTTTGATTCGCTCGGCGCCGACCATCGCGTCGCCGCCGGCATCCTCTTCGCCTTGTGCGAGCGGCAGGGCGCCGTCCGCCTGCTCACCCACGAGATCAGCCTCGCGCAGCGCTGCCAGGGCGGCATGCGCACCGAGATGGACCGCCTGCACGAGGAGCTCCACCTCGCCGCCGCCATCCAGCGCGAGTTCACCACCGGCGCCATCCCCGATGTGCCGGGGCTCGACATCAGCGTGCTCTTCCGCCCGGTGAACTTCGTCAGCGGGGACATCTACCACCTGCGCGACCTGGGCGCCGGGCGCGCCGCGTTCCTCGTCGCCGACGCCGTCGGGCACGGCGTGCCCGCGGCGCTCATCACCATGGTCCTCACCTCGGGCCTCGCGATGAGCGACGTGGACGACGCCGGGCGCGCACGCCCGCTCCAGCCCGCCGACGCCCTCGCCGCCCTCAACAGCCGCCTGTGCGCCAGTTGCTTCGGCTCCGGGCGCTTCGCCACCGCGGTCTGCGGCGTGATCGACGCCCCCGCCCGGCGCATCACGCTCGCCGGCGCCGGGCACCCCAGCCCGATCGTGCTCTCGAAGACCGCCCCGCGCGAGATCGAGACGTCGGGCCCGCTCCTGGGCGTCTTCGGCGACGCCTCCTTCGATCAGGTGTCCATCGATCTCCAGGACGACGAGACCCTGCTCGTCTACACCGACGGGCTCGACGCCGCCTTCCCCGAGGGGTTGCTCCGCGCGCCCTCCGGCAAGGCGCGCCGGCAGGTGTGGATCAACGAGTTGTGCGAGCTCCTCACCCCGCACAGCCGGGGCGGGGTGGCGCCGCTGCTCGCCGAGCTGCAGAACCTCCTCGACACGCAGTCGGGCTCGCTCCACCAGGCCGACGACGTCACGGCGGTGTGCATCGCGCCCCGCCGCAGCGCGGCGTGACCACGAGCCTGCGTTGCGTGACCATCGCCGCGTCACGATTGCCGCGCACGGGCGACGCCACGACGACCTCGGAGCCGCGAACGGCGACGAGCGGACTGTTCCCAGTGCCCAGTGCCCAGTGCCCAGTGCCCGGTGCCCGCGTTACTGCCGCCGGTCGTACTCGACGACGCCGTCCTTCAGGCGCACCACGCGCTTGCAGCGCGTGGCGACCGAGTCGTCGTGCGTGACCATGAGGATCGTCATGCCCTCGGCGTGCAGGCGGTCGAACAGCTCGAGGATCGCCCGTCCGGTGGTCGAGTCGAGGTTGCCGGTGGGCTCGTCGGCCATGAGCACGACGGGCCTGGTCACCAGCGCCCGCGCGATGGCGACGCGCTGCTGCTGCCCGCCCGAGAGCTCGCGGGGTCGGTGCTCCAGACGCTCGCCCAGCCCGACGAGCGAGAGCATCTCGCGCGCCCGGGCCAGCCGGTCGCGCTTGGGCACGCTCTGGTAGAACAGGGGCACCGACACGTTCTCGTCGATCGTGAGCTCGGGGATGAGGTTGAAGGCCTGGAAGACGAAGCCGATCTTGCGCCCGCGATAGGCGCTGAGCGTCTCGTCGCTCATGGCGCCCACGTCCTCGCCGTCGAGCAGGTAGACCCCGCCCGTGGGGCGGTCGAGGCAGCCCAGGATGTTCATGAGCGTGGACTTGCCCGAGCCCGACGAGCCCATGATCGCGACGTACTCACCCCGCTCGACGCGCAGGTCGACGCCCCGGAGCGCCTCGACCATGATCGACCCGTCGGGCTTGAAATAGGCCTTCCGCAGCGCGCGCAGCTCGGCGACCGCGGGGGCGCCCGCCCCGGGAACTTCGGCCGGCGCGGGAAGCGCCATCGTCACCGGCGCCCGCCTTCGTTGCGCTCGTCTTCCATCTGGAGCGAGGCGAGCGCGGTCATCGGGTCGGGCGCGAACCGGAAGATCTTGTCCAGCCCCGTCACCATGAACACCGACCAGACCTGGTCCGACAGGCTGCACAGGCGCAGCTGCGCATCGCGCTCGTGCAGCACCTTCTTGAGACGCAGCAGTTGGGCCAGGTTCGAGCTGTTGACGTACGTCACCTGCCCGAAGTTCAGCACCACGTGCGGCACGCGGTCGCTCGCGGCCTGGAGCCGATCGAGCAGCGCGTGCATGTCCTCCGACAACGCCGGCTCGTCGGCCAGCTCGGTGATCACGATCGTGTCCGACCATTCCATCGCCATGGCGCTCACGAGTCTCCCGCGGCGAGTTGCCGCCTTGGCCGTCCTTCCGCCCCGGGCGAAGCATACAGGCCGCCCCGCCCCGCCCGGTGATCCTTCACACGATGCTCACGACTTCGCGCCGTTGCCGTCCGCCTCCCGAACCCGCGCCGCCGCCACCACGCTGTCCCCGTCGTGCAGGCCCGCGACCCGCACGCCCATCACGCCCCGCCCGCTCAGGCGGATGTCGTCCGCACGAACGCGGACCAGTTGCCCGTTGCGCGTGATGACCACGACGTCGTCACCGCCCTTGACGGCGAGCGCCGCGACGCTGCGCCCGTTGCGTTCTCCCGTGTCGATGTCCGCCCGCCCCTTCCCGCCGCGCGACTGCGACCGTGCCTTGCCCCCCTCCGGCTGCACGCGGTACTCGTCGATCGGCGTGCGCTTCCCGTAGCCGCGCCCCGTGATCGTGAGCAGGCACATGGACGGGTCGGCCGTCACGAGGTCCCCGTCGGCGTCGGCGATCATGGGCACGGCCACCACGCCGATGACTTCGTCGCCCTCGCCCAACTCGATTCCCTTGACGCCCGCCGCCGCCCGCCCCATGTCGCGCGCGTCCTGCTCGTTGAAGCGGATCGCCATCCCCGACGCCGTCGCGAGCAGGAGGTCGTCGTTGCCGTCGGTCAGCGTCACGTCCAGCAGGGAGTCGCCCTCGCGCAGCCCCACCGCGATCAGCCCGCTGCGCCCGACGTTCGCGTAGGCCTTGAGGGCCGTCCGCTTCACCACGCCGCCGCGGCTCACGAACGTCAGGAAGTCGCTCCCCTCCTCGAAGCTCTTGATCGCCAGGTACGCGCACGTCCGCTCGTTCGGGCGCAGGTCGATGAGGTTCACGATCGCGCGGCCCACGCTCGTGCGCGACATCTCCGGGACCTCGTACACCTTGATGCGGAAGACCCGCCCCGTGTTCGTGAAGCACAGCAGGTGGTCGTGCGTGCCGGCGACGAACACGTGCTCGATGAAGTCCCCGTCGCGCGCCTCGCCCGCCCGGATGCCCTTGCCCCCCCTCCCCTGCTGGCGGTAGGTCTCCAGCGGCACGCGCTTCACGTACCCCTGGTGGCTGATGGTGACCGCCACGTCCTCCTTGGGGATGAGTTCCTCGATCAGGATGTCCGCGCCGGCGTCCTCGATCACCGTCCGCCGGGGCGAGTCGTACCGCGCGCGCATCTCCAGGAGGTCGTCGCGGATGATCCCGAGCACCAGCTTCGGATCGGTGAGGATCGCCTCGAGGCGCTCGATCTCCGCCGCCACCTCGCGGTACTCCTTCACGAGCTTCTCGATCTCGAGCCCGACGAGCTGGATGAGGCGCATGCCGCCGATGGCCTCGGCCTGCACGCGGGTGAGGACCATCCCGCCCGCGCCCTCGGCCGCCCGGGCCCGCGCCAGCAGGCGCTCAGGCAGCAGCGGTGCGCTCGGGTGTCCCTGCGGGATCCGGAACCGGTGCGCCATCAGGCGTTCGATCGCTTCCTCGCGGGTCGCGCTGGCGCGGATCTCGCGGATGACCTCGTCGATGTCGCACACCGCGTAGATGAGCCCTTCCAACACGTGGGCGCGCTTCTTCGCCTCGCGCAGCAGGTGGGCCGTGCGACGGCGGATCACGTCGCCCCGGTGCTCCAGGTGCAGCGAGAGCATCTCGACGAGCGTGAGCGTGCGGGGCTGGCGGTTCACCAGCGCAATGTTGATGATCGAGAACGTCTGCTGCAGGGGCGTGAACTCGAAGAGCTGCTTCTCGACCACGCGCGGGTCGGCGCCCTTCTTCAGTTCGATCACGATCCGCGTGGCGGCCTCGCGCCCGGACTCGTTGCGCACGTCGGCGACGTCCTGGACGCGTTCTTCCTTCACGGCGTCGACGATCCACTCCACGAGGTTGTTCTGCGCGAGCATGTAGGGGATCGAGTCGACGACGAGCTGCTGGCGGTCTTTTCCGAGTTCCTCCACGTGCGTGGTGCCGCGGAGCGCGACCTTGCCGCGACCGGTGGCGTAGGCCTCCATGATGCCGCGCTTGCCGTGCACGACGCCGCCGGTGGGAAAGTCCGGGCCCTTGATGCCCGCGCGCACGATCGCGCCGGATTCGTCGACCTCGTCGCGCATGAGCTCGTCGAGGCCCGGGTCGCTGCGATCCGCCAGGCGCGCCTCGACCACGCGCAGCAGCGAGTCGAACACCTCGGTCGGGTTCTGGGGCGGGAGGCTGGTCGCCATGCCGACCGCGATGCCGACCCCGCCGTTGATCAGCAGGTTGGGGAACTTGCCCGGCAGCACCTTCGGCTCGACGAGCCGGTCGTCGTAGTTGGGCTGGAAGTCAACGGTGCCGAGCTCGAGGTCGGCGAGCACGTCCATGGCGGCGTTGGTGAGGCGCGCTTCGGTGTAGCGCATCGCCGCGGGCGGGTCGCCCTCGATGCTCCCGAAGTTGCCCTGCGGGTCGATGAGCCCGACGCGCATCCGCCACTTCTGCGCCATGCCGACCATGGTCGGGTAGATGACCGACTCGCCGTGCGGGTGGTAGTTGCCGCTCGTGTCGCCGCAGATCTTGGCGCACTTGAGGTGCTTGCGCCCCGGGCGGAGGTTGAGGTCGTGCATCGCGACGAGGATGCGGCGTTGGCTGGGCTTGAGCCCGTCGCGGACGTCGGGCAGGGCCCGGTCCATGATCGTGCTCATCGCGTACGTGAGGTAGCTGTCCTTCAGCTCGCGCTGCACGTCCTGCTCGATCACGCGGCGGGTCGCGAGGCCTTCCGCGCCCGCGTCCATCCCGCCGTCCGTCGCCCCGGTCGCGTCCGTCGCGTCGCTCATTCGAAACCCCTCCCAGGCTCGGCAGCCGCTGGCCTGTCGGAACACCAATCATAGGACGAACGTCGGCCTTTCGCCCACCCGTCGGGCCCCCAGCCGACAGGCCCAAATCGCGGCGATTCAACCGGTTACGGCGCTTTCGGGGCGGCTTGTGCCCGGGCCGCCCGGCGCGCCCCGATCGCCTCGATCGCGCCGCGTGCGTTGCTCGTGGCGAGCAGCGCCATCGACGTCGCGTCCAGCGGCAGGCGCGGGTCCCACGGCGCGACGCGGACGCCCCCGAGCGCGCGGCGCCGGTCGGCCGCGAGCCAGGCGCCGTCGGCGTCGATCACCAGCCGCCGGAGGAACCGCACGCCCGCGGCGAGGCGCAGGACCTGGGCCATTTCCTCGCGATCGTCCACGAGGCGCGCATCCCCGGCGATGACGGCGGCAGAGGCAAGGGCGCCGGCGCTCTGCCAGGTCGGGTACGGGTTGCCCGAACCGGTGAAGACGACGCCGCCCTCGAAGTCGGCGTTGTCGGGGTCGGCGATGTTGCGGAGCTGGTGCGACCACACAAGGTCGCGAAACTCGCGGAGCGCGCTCGCCGCGGGCACCTGCGGCGCGTCGCCCGCGAGCAGCAGCTCAGCGCGCGCGAGCCACGGCATGTGCACGACCCAGCGCTGGGCCTGCGTCTCGCGGAAGAGCGAGCGCACGGCGGCGTTGGCGAGGGCGCGTGCCGCGGGGGCGTCGTCGTTTCGGGCGTCGGCGGCCCGGGACGCGAGCGCGCACGCGATGAGCCCGCGCGACTGTTCCGCGACGCCCGGCGCCCAGCCGGTGTCGGGCGCGAAGGCGCGGACGACCGCGCCGTCGATGCGTTCGATCTCGTCAGGGTCGGCGGGCGCGGCTTCGCCGGGCACGTCGATGAGCGCCCGGGCCGCGAGCAGCCACGCGGCGCACGCGCCGGGATCATCCCACAGAGGCCCTTCGCCGAGCGCCTCATCGCCCTTCCATTCGTGGGCGAGCGAGCGCAGCACGTCGCGTGCCACGGCGATGCTGGGCAGCGCCTCGACCGGGGGCGCGCCCCGCGCGTGCGCCACGAGCGCGAGGCACGCGACGGCCTGGTCGGTCCGCGTGGCGATCTCGGGCTGGTCGCGCCCGGTGCCGGCGTGGTGCGTGCCGATGAGCACCTCGCGCGCCCCCACGCGGCGGAGTCGCCCGGCGAGGTGCTCGGCGAGCGAGCGTTCGAGGGAACGCATCTCGACCAGCGACACGGGCCTGGACAGACGCGCCCCCCGGTGCATGAACCCGGGCGTGTCGCCCCCGGCGTGCTGCACCAGGTGCGTGACGCGGAACCGGAAGACCTCGAGCCCCTTCGCCTCCGCGAGCGGGCCGAGTTCGCCCGAGGGCGTGTTGCGCAGCGGCGCGGTGGCGTCGCCGAGCAGTTCCGCGATCGCCGAGGAGAGCATGTCGCCCGGGAGGCGTCCGAAGACCATGCCCGTCGCGGGGAAGACGACCTCGACGCGCTCGCCCCGGCGCACGCCCACGCCGTCGAGCCCCGGCTGCAGCGAGACGTCGGCCTCGGCGAACGTGCCGACGCGCACGGGGATCGGGGGGCCGGCGAGTTCGAGACTCAGCCCGGCGCGGGCGAGTTCCTTGGCGCGTTCGGCCTGGGAAGCGACATCGACGCCCGGGGGGAGTTGGCGGTCGAGGTCGACCGCGGCGGCTTCGACCGCGCGCTGCAGCGATCCAACGCCGAACGCCTGCCCGCGCGCGATGATGCGCCCGTCGAGGCGGAGCACGACGTTCGCGCCGTGCGCGACGTCGGGCAGCGGGAGCGCGCCGGCATCATCGCCCGGCGCGGCGTCGTCATCGCCCGGCGCGGCGTCGACGAGGCGCGCGCGGACGGCGTTGAACGCGGCGATCGAAGCGTCGGCGCCGGGCGCTTCGAGGCTGGGCAGGGCCGGCTGCGCGAGGGCGTGCGGGGCGTGCGCGAAGACCGACGCCGCGCCGGCGAAACACGCGATGATGCCGCGACGCCACAGGGCGACCGGGCGGCGGGGCGCGCCGTCCGAGAACGGGTGTGTAACCGCGTTTATGCGCGCGTGGCGGGGGCTGGCGTGCCCGCGGGGCGACTGGCATACTGGTTGTTGCTCTTCCCGGCAGCGGACAACCAGAGAGAGGAACGCCATGCACCTTATCCTCGCCATGAACGATTCCCAGAAGCGCGTCGCGATCCTGTGCCTGCTCAGCTTCCTGGCCCTGTGCTAGAAAGCGACGAGGTGGACGGGAGAGACTGTACGACCACGAGCGTCCGCCGCCCGGCATGAGCCGGACGGCGGGCGCCTACGCGTCGTTGGGGCGCGGGGTCGGTGATCGCGGTTACTGGAACCGGATCTTGTCGGTGCCCATGGCGTCGTGGGCGTCCATGCCGCCTCGGGTGGGGGAATCGCCGCCGCGCTTCCCGCGGGGGCGATCGTCGTCGGCGGGCCCGCCGGCGGGGCGTCCGCCGGTGGTGTCGCCCCACTGGGCGCGCTTGAGGGAGAGGCCGATCTTGCGGTCCTGGCGGTCGACGCGGAGGATCTTGACGTCGATCTCATCGCCGGCCTTGACCACGTCCTGCGGGTTCTCGACCTTGTGGTCGGCGAGCTCGCTGATGTGGAGGAGGCCTTCGAGGTCGGACTCGAGCTCGACGAAGACGCCGAAGTTGGTGATCTTGGTGACCTTGCCGCGGACGACCATGCCGGGCTTGTAGTGCTCGGGGATGGCGTTGATCCACGGGTCTTCGGTGAGCTGCTTGATGCCGAGGCTGATGCGCTGCTTGTCCTTCTCGACCTCGAGGACGACGCAGCGGACGACGTCGCCCTTCTTGATGAGCTCGTTGGGGTGGGTGACCTTCTTGGTCCAGGACATGTCGGAGATGTGGAGCAGGCCGTCGATGCCCGGCTCGATCTCGACGAAGGCGCCGTAGTTGGCGAGGTTGCGGACCTTGCCCTCGATCATGGTGCCCGGGGGGTACTTCTCGCCGACGAGCTCCCAGGGGTTGACCTCGGTCTGCTTCATGCCGAGGGAGATTTCCTGCTTCTCCTTGTTGATCTCGAGGACGACGACATCGACCTCCTGCTCGGGCTGCACGACCTCGCTGGGGTGGTTGACGCGCCGGGTCCAGGACATCTCGGAGATGTGGACGAGGCCCTCGATGCCGTCCTCGAGGCGGACGAAGGCGCCGTAGGACATGATGTTGACGACCGCGCCGCGGATGCGCGAGCCGACGGGGTACTTCTTCTCGATCTCCTCCCAGGGGCTGGCTTCCTTCTGCTTGAGGCCCAGGGCGATCTTGTCCTTCTCGCGGTCGATGTTGAGGACCTTGACCTCGATCTTCTGGCCCATCTTGAGCAGTTCGCTCGGGTGGTTGATGCGGCTCCAGGACATGTCGGTGATGTGCAGCAGGCCGTCGATGCCCCCGAGGTCGACGAACGCGCCGAAGTCGGCGATGTTCTTGACCTCGCCCACCACGATGTCGCCTTCCTTGAGCGTGTCCATGAGGCGCTTCTTGGCCTGGTCGCGCTCGGTCTCGATGAGCTTGCGCCGCGAGATGACGATGTTCTTGCGTTCGAGATCGATCTTGAGGATCTCGGCGCGGACCTTGCGCCCGATGAAGTCGCCGACCTCGCCGGGGCGGCGGATGTCGACCTGGCTCGCCGGCAGGAAGACCGGCACCCCGATGTCGACGAGCAGCCCGCCCTTGATCTTCTTGGTGACGGTGCCCTCGACGACGTCGCCTTCCTTGCTGGTGTCGACGATCCGCTGCCAGGCCATCATGCGGTCCGCGCGGCGCTTGGAGAGCTGGATCAGCCCGCTCTCGCCCTCGAGGTCTTCGAGCAGGACGTCGACCATGTCGCCGACCTTGATGTCGGCCCCCTCGAACTCCTCACGCGGGATCAGGCCTTCGCTCTTGAGCCCGACCTCGACCACGGCGTCGTCGCCGGCGAAGCCGATGATCTTGCCACGCACGAGCTTGCCGGGAGCCAGGTCGGCCATCTGCGTGCCGACCAGTGAATCCATGTACTCGTCGCCCTGGGCGGCCTTGGCGCCCATGGCTTCGCGGAGCATCGCGGAGGCTTCGTCGTCGGCCAGCCCGAGGGAGGCGATCAGGGTCTCGTCGATCATGTGTGGTCCTTGAGTGGCGGCGTGGAACGCCGCGAGAAGCGGGCCGCCCGCGGTGGAAGCGAGGGGACCGACTTCCGGGCCACGCACGGTGCGGGCCCTGCCCGGTGAGGGGCGAGTTGGTCGTCCTTGAATAGCCGCCCCCGCGAACGCGGGGAACACGGCCCGGGATCCACCTTCCCGGAGCCGGGATGGTAGGCGCGACGGGCCCGGGGACGCTCAAAGGGCGGGTCCCGGCGTCCGCCCGTCGTGCTACGGGCAGTCACCGCCTGCAACAACGGTCTCGAGCGCCGTCAAGTACCCCGAACTCTTGTGTCGCATCGACGCGTTCTTCGGTACCGTCCGGTCACCAGCACAATCAACGGGACCTATAATGTACCAGGATGCGGCAAACTGGATGCTAAGCGAAGATTAAAATCGCCTGCCGTGCTGTACGGGTATTGTCCGCCTCCAATCCCGTACACCGAGTCCCCTCCGCCAGTGCCGCCTGCGCGAGAACCTTCATTGATCCGGTAATTACCGAACGGTGGTTGGGTCATCAGCACCCCCTCCGTCCACTCACTCCCACCGCCTGCGATGTCGAGCAGGCCCCAGACTGACGGCGTGTCGGGGTAACTGCCCAGCGGGATGTCATAATGCCGGAAGCCGGGCAGCGTGAACCCGCTGTTGGCCTGGCCGGTGCCGTCGCCCCCGAACGCGGGCGGCGGGCCGTAGGTCAGCGGCGTCTCGCTCCCGTTGCTGTACGTCCACCAGCCGTTGTTGTTTAGATTATTGGGATCCCAGTGGGCGGCCTTCAGCCACTCGTCGAGGCTCGGGATCCAGTAGCGTGCGCCCTCGCTCCGCGTCACCTGGTCGGTCCACTGGCCGTTGCCGAGGTTCACGAACGTTGAGGTGTCGTATGCGCCGTTCTGGATCGCCGCGAGGTCGGTGGACTTGTTGTTATGCAGCCAGTTGCAGTACATCGCGGCGGTCCGCCACGACACGGCGTGGGCCCCGATGCCCGCCGCGTCGGCGATGTTCCGCAGGCGGTAGCGCGTGCCCGGGCCCTGGTAGTCCGGGTCGACCTGCGCGCCCCAGTTGCCCGGCTCCCACAGCCACGGCACGGGCTGCGCGCGCGTCATGAACGTGTTGAAGAACTCCAGCCACTGGCCGGTGGTGACTTCCATCCGGGCGATGTTGTATTCGTACCCGACCGAGCCGCGCCCGGTGGTGTAGCCGAAGGGGTCAAAGCCGCTGTACGCCGCGTTGCCCGGGTGCGTGATGCGGACGAACTGTTGGCCCGACACCGGATCGACCCAGCCCGGCTGGGCGAGTGCGGGGGCTGGGGTGAGCACAGCGGCCAGGGCAAAGGCCGCGCACAGCGAGAGGACCGAGAACCACGATTCGGCGGGTGTTCGCATCGTCGATCTCCGGCAGGACTCGGAGAGCATGACACGAAAGCCTCGCCGCACCAGAGAAAATGCCGCGGCAGGTCGAAGTCATCGCCGCCGGAAGCGCCTAGGTGCGCGAGGCGAGGCGGAGGAGGATGTCTTCGAGGTTGCGGTCGAACGAGCCGCGGGTGAGGACGTCGTCGGCGCCGGCGTCGCGGGCGCGCTGCATGAGGTCGCGCTCGACGTGAGGGGCCCAGGCGAGGATGCGGACGCGCCGGGGATCGGGCGTTGCGGGCGCCGCCGGGGCGGGAGCCGTGGCTTCCGGAGCCGGAGGTGCGGCGGTGGACGGGCCTGGCGCGGGCGGGCGGCGGAGGCGTTCGATCATGGCGAGGGCCTCGTCGGGCTTCTCGAGGTCGAGGAGGATGGCCGAGACGCGCGAGTCGGCGAGGCGGGCCTCGAGCATGTCGAGGGTGCGGACCGGGCGGGCGGGTAGGCCCAGCGCGTCGGCCACGCCCTTGATGCGGGTGGCCCAGATGAGGTCGGCGGCGAGGTAGAGGATCACGGGGGAGGATAGAGGAAGAAGGCACTAGGCACTAGGGACTGGGGACTGGGGACTGGGGACTGGGGATTGAGGGGTTGGGGAGTGGTGGCTGAAGGGGCGTCGGGGAAAACGCGCGCGCGGTCGGGCGGCGGGCATCGACGCGTGGAGGGCGCGGGTACGATGGAGCCCGTTCGGCTCGTCGGGCGAGTGTGCGCTCGCGGGCGGGCGGAGAGGGCGCGTCGGCGGCGCAACGCCGCCGACCACAGCCGGGACCATCCATTTATGAGCAGCGCGACCGCGTCGAAGAAGAGCCCGAAGACTGTGACGAAGAGCGCGGCGAAGTCGCCGGCGAAGGGAGCGGGCGGGGCGAAGGCGCCGGACACGTACTCGCACCCGATCTTCGACGAGCTGTCGCTGCCGACCGACGCGAACAACCTGTACCGGCAGACGGTGGGGAGCATGCTGCAGGCGGCGGACATGATGAACCTGCCGCACCAGTTGAAGATCATCCTGTCGCAGCCGAAGAACGAGATCATGGTGCACTTCCCGGTGCGGATGGACGACGGGGAGTACCGGCTGTTCAAGGGGTACCGGGTGCAGCACAACAACGCGCTCGGGCCGTACAAGGGCGGGCTGCGGTTTCACCACGACGTGCACCTGGACGACGTGAAGAGCCTGGCGTTCCTGATGACGATGAAGTGCTCGCTGGTGGGCGTGCCGTTCGGCGGTGGCAAGGGCGGCATCAAGGTCGATCCGTACAAGCAGAGCAAGGGGGAGATGGAGCGGATCGTGCGTCGGTTCACGGCGGCGATCTCGCACCAGATCGGGCCCGACTACGACATCCCCGCGCCGGACGTGGGGAGCAACTCGCAGCACATGGCGTGGATCGCGGACACGTACGCGTTCCTGAGCGAGGTGGGCGGGCGTCAGCCGGAGGCGGTCATTACGGGCAAGCCGGTGGAGTTCGGCGGGAGCCTGGGGCGCGAGAAGGCGACGGGGCAGGGCGTGGTCGACACGCTGGCCGAGATGCTGCCCGAGATCGGGATCGACATCAAGGGGTGCAAGGTCAGCATCCTGGGCTACGGCAACGTGGGCTCGTGGACGGGCAAGATCATGGCCGACCGGGGCGCGAAGATCGTCGCGGTGATGGACCACACGGGGGCGATCCTGAACGAGAGCGGGCTGGACGCGCACGCGCTGGCGACGCACTGCCAGAAGGTGGGCGGGGTGGCCGGGTTCCGCAACGCGGAGGCGATCGACAAGGAAGAGTTCTACTCGACGAAGGTCGACGTGTTCGTGCCGGCGGCGCTGGAGCAGATGATCCAGGAGCCCGAGGCGAAGCTGCTGAACTGCAAGGTGGTGGCGGAGGGCGCGAACGCCCCCACCACGCCGGCGGGCGAGCGCGTGCTGGAGCAGCGGGGCATCGAGGTGCTGCCGGCGATCCTGTGCAACGCGGGCGGCGTCACGGTGTCGTACTTCGAGTGGGTCCAGAACAAGACCTGCCAGGCGTGGGACCTCGAGCACGTCGACTCGATGCTCAACAAGCACATGATCAAGGCGGCGTCGAAGACGCGCGAGGCGCGCAAGAAGTACAAGTGCGGGCTGCGGACGGCGGCGTACGCGGCGGCGCTGGAGCGTCTGCGGGCGGCGTACGAGATCCGCGGGCTGTTCCCCTGAAGCGCTGATTCGAGAATGCCGGCGCGGGCGGGCCGTGCCGGTCAGTACACAATGGGCGCACTGATTACGGAGCAGAGAGATGCCAACCTCTACGGACCTGCTGGCAGCGGCGGAGAAGGCGTTCAACGCGAACAAGGTCAACGTGAAGCCGCACCTCGAGTCGCTGGACTCGATCGAAGAGGACTACGCCGCGTACCGCAAGTACCTGAGCCTGCTGGGCAACGGCAAGAACTCGCTGACGACGAGCATCGCGTCGATCAAGGAAGATCTGGCGGCGCTGAACAAGGGTCTGGCGGACATGAACAAGAACGCCGCGGTGTTCGTCTCGCCCGCGGACAAGAAGAAGTACGCCGACCTCAAGATGCTCTACACGTCGAACATCAAGACGGCGATGGAAACGAGCGTGCGGCTCGAGACCATGAAGAAGCAGATCGAAAGCTCGATCTGACGTGCGACGGGCGCGGCCTGCCCCGACCGGGGCAGGCCGCGTGACGTCCCGGGGCCGGCTATTGCGACTCGGGCGCGCGGGTCGCCGGGCCGGGCTGGCCGGGCGGTCGCTCCGCGAGCCCGGTGCTTCCGGCGGTGTACCACGTGAGCGGGGCGCCGAGGCGCTTGGCTGTGATCGATGAGCCCGCGAACTGGCTGGCGCGTGCGCCGGGGGCGATATCGCTCCATGGGATGCGTGTCTCGCCGCGGGGCAGGTCTCGCGCGGGGAGCTCGTACGCGACTTTGTCGATCGTGACGGTGATGTGCGCCTGACGGATGAGCCCGCCCTTGTTGATGACGACGAGCGAGTCGTCGCGGACCTCGGTCCGGAGGATCATCCCCGAGATCGCCATGAACACGACGAGGCCGACACCCGCCAGGAGCGCGAGCAAGGCGGCGACCGCGAGCGAGATCCATAGGGCGGGGGGTTGCTTCATGGCCACACCTTTCGCCGAACGCCCCGGAGGGCGTCCCGCACCCTCACTGACAAAGCATACACGCGACCCAGGTGCCCTGACCCAAGAGCCAGGCCTCGTGCTTTGACATCCCGTTGTGGAGGTAGGTGCAGGCGGCGGCGCAGGCCGCGGCGCAGCAGGACTGCCCGCCCGGAACGGTGCCGACGCCGATCACCGTGAACGGCACCCAGAACCGCCCCCCCAGCGGACACGCCGGGCAGCTGCACATCGAGCCGACGGCCTGCTCGTCGCCCTGCTGTTCCTCGACCACGACCCCGGCGGCGCTGCGGATCGCCTCGATGGCGGCCTCGACCCCGCCGGGCGGGAGCACGGTGCCGAAGGTCTCGCAGACCGTGCCCTCGGGGTCGTAGATGACGACGTCCGCGATGAGCATGCCGGCGTCGAAAGGGGTCTGGCCGTCGTACGCCGCCACGCCCACGGCGAGGCTCCAGGTGCAATCGATCAACACCCCTTCGTGGTCGGTGATGAGGTTGTTGACGACGACCTCGGAGTCGATGCCGATGAAAGTGCCGACCGCGGCCGTGCCCCCTCCGGGCACGAACTCGGACAGCGTCCAGACACTCGGCGCGGTCGAGGCGAGGGCGTAGGTGGCGGGTGCCTCGCACGTGGGCGTGGTTGGGGCCGCGGTCGCGTCCTCAAGCACGACCTGCGATACGCCCGACTGGGCATACGCCGCGGGCGCGGCGAGGGCGGCGAGCACGCAGGCCAGGAGCGTGAAACGCGGACGAGAAGCACGAGCGGCGGTCGGACGTGAGCGCATATCGAGTTCCCCCTTCGAGACGCGGCGGACGGGCTGTGCCGGGCGACTCTGCCCGGCGACATGCGGACGCTACCGGGGCGGCAAGCGGCATGTGCGGGGTGCGGCGCGGCGGGCGGGGAATCACGCGGATGTGGGTGCTGTTGTGGAGAAGTCGGGGCGCGGCGCCGCGGGGTTGTGCGTGGACTTGAAGTGATGAACGACGCACCGGCGAGACGCCTGTGTCATGCACGCTCAATCACGGATAGTCCTGGCGCGTCGGGCGGATGAGAATGTCAGAGACGTGCACGCCCGGAGGCTGGCTGGCGGCGAAGAGCACGGCCCGGGCGACGTCGTCGGGGGTCAGCGGCGGACCGATCTTGTCAAAGACGCCCTGCACCCACGCGGGGTCGTAGCCGGCGACGCCCTGGAACTCCGACACGACGAAGCCGGGCTCGATGAGCGTGACGCGGATGCCCTTGGCGGCAACTTCACGCCGGACGCCCTCGGCCATGGCGTGGACGGCGAACTTCGTGCCGCCGTACATCGAGGAGAAGGGCGAGACGTGCCGCCCGACGACCGAGCCGATGACGACGATGTCGCGGGGGCGGTCGAGGACGCCCGGGCCGCTGCGCTCGCCGATCTCGCGCAGCATGCGCTGGGCGGCGGCGCGGATGAGGCGGCCCGCGCCGAGGATGTTGGTGCGGAGCAGTTCCTCCCACTGCGCGGGGTCGCTGGTGACGACCGACCCGTTGAGCCCCCGCCCGGCGTTGACGATGACGAGGTCGGCCTCGCGCGGTGGGAGCGCGACGTCACGGGCGGCGTCGAGCATTGCGGCGATCACCGCGTCGTCGGCGCAGTCGCCCGGGGCGGTGCGGCACGGCGCGGGGGCGAGCTCGCGCGCCAGTGCTTCCAGGCGCGGGGCGCGCCGGGCGTTGAGCACGCACGCGGCGCCGGCGGCGGCGCAGGCGCGGGCGACGGACTCGCCGATTCCGGCGGATGCGCCGGTGATGACGGCGCGGCGGGCGTGCAGTGGTTGGGCGGTCATGGGGCGAGGATATCGCCCGGTCTAGCGCGGGGGCACGACGCTGCGGGGCGCGGGCGGCACGGCGGGGACGGCCGAGACGGGCGCGGGGTTCACGGCGGATTCGGCGGCCGCGGTGGCGGAGGTGTCGAACTGGAGGCGCCCTGTGTTGATGTAGATGAGCGGGTACCCGGCGTCGATCTGCTTGAAGTCGTGATGGAGCTGGGCGAGGTGAACGAGTTTCTGGCGGGTGCTGACCTCGCCCGAGCGCGGGGCGCTGGGGCGCCCGCCCCAGACGATGCGGTTGCCCGAGCGGGTGACGAGCATGAGGACTTCCTCGGTGGTGTAGCGGGACAGGTCGACGCCCGCGACCTGCGCGGACCAGGGCTTGCCCCCGACCGCGCCGAGCAGTTCGAGGGCGGCCCCGACGTCGGACCCTTGCCAGGGCGAGGTGAAGATGCGTTCGCCCGAGGGCGCGCGGGGCGGGCCCTTTGCGGGCGAGTGGATGACCGGGAGGGTGGACGCGCCGGCGTCGTACGCGGGGGGCAGGGGCATGGCGTCCCACGAGAGCAGGAAGTCGGTGCCCTGCGAACGGACGACCGCCGCGGGGATGCGCCACGAGCCCCGCACGCCGATCGAGCCGGGCGAGCCCCGGCGCACGGAGGGATAGCCCTCGAACCAGCCGGTGGAGGCGAGCGCGCGGCTGATGCGTTCGAGCGTGTCGGGGGCGTACGGGTTTTCGTCGGCGCCGGCGGCGTCGGACGCGAGCTGCGCGAGGCGTTCCTGCTCGTCGCGCGGGAGCCAGGTGCCCGCCCCGCCGGGCAGCGGCGGCCAGTGGATGGTGATCGTGGGGCGGGGCGAGCGGGTGAGCGACGCGGCGCGGGCCTCGAGCGGGCGGATTCCCAGGAGCACGCCGCAGAGCAGCGCGAGGCAGATGAGCAGCACGCACGCGCCGGTGACGTGGGACAGGAAATCGCGCCAGGCGAAGCGGGTGACGTCGGCGGGGGCTTTGGAGGATCGGGCCATAGGTGTCGTCCGTGAGTCGATGGCGGGCGTGAGTCCGTTCACGCGGCGGGGTGATCTCGCTGGGCGAACTGTACGAGGCGATGGCACAGGGCGGCGAACGAGAGCCCGGCGTGCTGTGCGCCCATGGGCAGGAGCGAGTGCGTGGTGAAGCCGGGCATGGTGTTGACCTCGAGCAGCCAGGGGTTCGACGCGGCGTCGAGCAGGAAGTCCACGCGGCAGAGGTGACGCACGCCGATGGCGCGCGCGAGGGTGACGGCGTGCTCGCGCAGTCGGGCGGAGACGCCGGCGGGCAGGTCGGGATCGACGACGTACGTTGTGTCGTCGCGGGTGTATTTGGCCTGGTAGTCGTAGAACTCGGTGGCGGGGCGGATCTCCACGGGCGCGAACGCGGCGCCGTCGAGCACGCCCACGGTGACCTCGCGCCCGCCGAGGATCGCACGCTCGACCATGTAGGTGCGCGCCGGGTGGGCGGCCCGATCGCTCACGGCCGCGGCGCGGGCGCGCGACCAATCGTCGTGCGTGCGGCAGATGTGCACGCCCACCGATGATCCTTCGTGCACCGGCTTCACCACGACGGGCGGCGGCATCGGGCACGCGGGGTCGGCGGTGTTGAGGATGAGGGCTTCGGCGGTCGGCACGCCCGCGCGGGCGGCGGCGAGCTTGGTCGCGACCTTGTCCATCGCGAGGCGGGCGGCGTGCGGGCGGCAGCCGACGAAGGGGCGGGCGTCGAGTTCGAGGAGGTCCTGGAGCGGGCCGCCTTCGCCGAACGGGCCGTGCAGCGCGGGGAAGATGACCTCGCCGGGCAGGGCGCGCAGTTCGGGGAGGGTGAGGCGGGCGATGACCTCGCGATGGACGGTGAGGCCCGGGAGGCTCGCGAGGGCCTCGGCGACGCAGCGCGAGGATTCGAGCGAGACCTCGCGTTCGGCGTCCGGCCCGCCTCCCAGGACAAGCACACGGGTCATGCGTGGCGGCTCCAGACGACGACCTCGCGCTCGAGGCGGACGCCGAACGTGTCGAAGACGCGGCGTTCGACCTCGGCCATGAGGTCGATGACGTCGCGGGCCGCGCCCCCGGGCAGGGGCGTGAGGAAGTTCGCGTGCCGGGTGCTGACCTCGGCCCCGCGGAGGCGCAGGCCCTTGAGGCCGGCACGGTCGATGAGCAACCCCGCCGAGACACGACGGCCGGCCTGCCCGATGTCGCCCGCGCCGTCGCGCAGGTCGTGCGGGAGGGTCGGGTTCTTGAAGCAGCAGCCGGCGGAACGCGCGGCGAGGGGCTGGCTGGTCTTCTTGTACGCCATCACGTCCTTGACCTTGGCGCGCAGGGCCTCGGGATCGCCCGGCGAAAGTCGGAACTCCACGGCGGTGACGACGAGCGGGGCGAGGCCCGAGTGCCGGTAGTCGAACGCGATGTCGGCGCGGTCGATGGTGCGGGGGCGCCCGTCGCGGGAGAGCGCGTGCACGCGGTGGACGGCGTCGGCGATCTGGCCGAAGGCGCCGCCGGCGTTCATGATGACGGCCCCGCCGACGGTGGCGGGGATGCCCGTGAGGCCCTCGAGCCCGGCAAGGCCGCGCCGGACGCACTCGTGGATGAGTTTCGGGAGGTCGGCGCCGGCCTGGGCGAGGCAGGTGTCGGGGGCGTGGAACTCGACGCGGGCCATGTGCGCGGTGGCGATGACCAGTTCGGGCACGCCGTCGTCGTCGACCAGCAGGTTGGCCCCGTCGCCCAGGATGCGGGCGCGCGGGTCGAGCTCGAGGCACTGGCGGACGTCATCGGCGGAGGCGGCGTGCGCGAGGCGCTCGGCGTGCCCGCCCACGCCGAACCACGTCGGGATCGGGGCGGGGAGGATCGACAGCGTTGACGGGGCGGACGGCATGCGGCACCGGGCGGGGGACGTGGGGCCTAGGCAACGGCGTCGGACGCGGGGCGGTCGGAGACGAAGTCGCGGGCGATTTTCCACACCGGGCCGGCGCCCATGGTGACGACGACGTCGCCGGGGGCGCAGGCGTGGCGGAGGTGGTCGACGATCTCGGGGAAGGTCTCCAGGCTCGTCGCGTCGCAGTCGCGGGCGCGCAGACGCGTGACGAGATCGGCCGAGGAGACGAGCGCGCGTTCGGCCTCGCTGTCGCGGACGAAGTAGATCGGCGGGACGATGACGACGTCGGCCTGCGAGAAGGACTGGGCGAACTCGTCGAGCAGGTGGCGCGTGCGGCTGTGCTGGTGGGGCTGGAAGACGCAGATGAGGCGCCCGCCGCGGGCCTCGGGACGCTCGAACTCGCGGAGGGCGCGCAGGGTGACGTCGACCTCGGTGGGGTGGTGCCCGTAGTCGTCGTAGACGCGGACGCCGCCGCCCGGCAGGGGGCGCTCGCCCATGAACTGCATGCGCCGGTCAGCGCCGCGGAAGGCGGCGAGGGAGGCCATGACGCGGGCTGGGTCGGCGCCGAGCGCTGTGGCCAGGGCGAAGGCGGTGGCGGCGTTCAACGCGTTGTGCGCGCCCGGCACGAGGTTCATCCACTCGCCCGCGGGGCGCCGGGCGTGATGGAGCGTGACGCGCCGCGCGCGGGGCTCGAAGCGCACGTGCCAGTCGGCCTCGGGCGAGAAGCCGATGGTCTCGACCTCGCAGGAGAGCCCGCCCGTGACGGTGGCGCGCTGGGCGTTGTCGTGCCCGATGATGAGCCGCCCGCCGTCCTGCGCGTCGGGAAGGGAGGCGGCGAACTCGCGGAAGGACGCGATGACGGCGTCGAACGTGCCGTAGCAGTCGAGGTGGTCGGCCTCGACGCTGGAGATGCAGGCGACGCGGGGGCGGAGGTTGTGGAACGACCGGTTGTACTCGCAGGCCTCGGCGACGAGGATGCCCGGGGCGGCACGCAGACGTCCGGCGGGGATGGTCGGTGCGCCCAGGCGGAACCCGCTCCCCGAGGCGGCGAGCGGGGCGAGGCACCCCCCGGCGAGCTGGCTGCTCGTCGCGCCCACGATGACCGTGGGGTCGAGGCCGGCGTCGGTCAGGGCGCAGCCGAGCATCGCGGTGGTCGTCGACTTGCCGTGCGTGCCGGCGATAGCGACGCCGGTGCGCCCGTCCATGCAGCGTCCCAGGGCCTGCGCGTAGAGCAGGGGGGTGAGCCCCCGGTGGACGGCCTCGGCGAACAGCGGGTGCTCGGGCCTGATGGCGGCGGAGGCGATGACGAGGTCGCACGGGTTGGGCAGGGCGGCGCCCTCACCCTCGATCTGCACGTCGATGCCCGCGCGGCGGAGCGCGTCGGTGAGGTCGGAGTGCTCGCGGTCCGAGCCCCCCACCGCCGCGCCGCGGGCGGCGAGCATCCGGGCCAGCCCCGACATGCCCGAGCCCCCGACGCCGATGAGGTACACGCGCCGGCCCGCGACGTCGAACGGGGGCGGGGTGTCGCGGGCGAGTTCCAGCGGGCGCGGGCTCACGGAGGACGGTACGGCGTGGGCGGGCGCCCGGTTGGCGGCGTGTTCGTCTGGCATTGCGCCCTTGCTATCGGATGCGTCGCGTGCGCAACGTGAAGGGCGGCCGGGGGGGACGCGCCGGGGGGGTTACTGCGTCACGCCCCACGGGAGATACACGGTCAGGACAATGCCCAGCGCGAGGGCGGTCAGGGCGATTCTCCAGGCCGTCACCGCGTCGCGGATCATCGCGGTGCACGGGAACAGGACGACGGCGGCGGTGAGCGGGAGGGCGGCGAGCACGCTGGGCGCACCGCCCCGGAGGTCGCGCACGCGGACGGCGTTGCGGGCGGTGGATTCGAGGAAGCCCATGCGCATGTAGGAATCCGCGAGCAGTTCGACGATGAACGCCTCGCCATACGCGGTGTACGCGACCATCACGCCGACGGACAGCAGCAGCAGGCGGGGCTGGCGCGACCACGTGAGGACGAGAAACGTCCGCGACGCGTGGAAGAGCGTCCGGGGGTCGGGCACGCCGCATTCCGGGCAGGCGGCGTTGTCGGGGAGGCCCTGCAGGTCGTACTTGCACCGGCGGCAGGAGGCGATCATCTCCGAACGGGGCTCGTCCGTGCGGGTGCCGACGCACGCCATAAGAACGAGGAACAGGTAGAGCGAGACCACCGCGCACATGTCGTGGAATGTACCGGCGAAGCGGCGGCGGGGTTCGCGGCCTACCCGCGGCCTTTGCTCTTGAGCCACGCGTGCAGGCGGGGCGCGTCCCAGGTGTTGACGCACAGGTCCGGGGTGCACCAGCCGCGCCGGGCGGTGGCGACGCCGTACGGCAGGTTGTCGTAGTCCTCGCGCGCGTGGACGTCGCAGTCGATCGCGATGAGGCAGCCGGCGTCGACGGCGGCGCGGACGTGGATGTCGCGCAGGTCCAGGCGCATCCAGTGGGCGTTGATCTCCAGCGCGACGCGGTGCTGCTTCGCGGCGGCGATGAGCTCGGGCATCGCCGGCTCCAGGCCCTTGCGCCGGTTGATGAGCCGCCCCGTCGGGTGCCCCAGGATGTGCACCAGCGGGTGCTCGATGGCGCGGAGCAGGCGCCTGGTGGCGGTCGCGGGGTCCTGCGTCAGCGCGGCGTGCGGGCTCGCGACCACCACGTCGAGCTGCGCGAGCAGTTCGTCGTCGTAGTCGAGCACCCCGTCGGCCAGGATGTCCACCTCGCTGCCGGCGAGGATGGTGATGCCCTTCGTGCGTGCGGCGGCCTCGCGAACGGCGTCGATGTGCCGGCGAAGCCGGTCAGGGCGCAGCCCGTTCGCCACCGTCGACGACTGCGAGTGATCGGTGACGGCGATCGTGTGGAACCCGCGCCGGGCGGCCTCGGCGGCGAGTTCTTCGATCGACATGCGCCCGTCGGACGCGGTGGTGTGGGCGTGGAGTTCGGCCCGGATCTGCGAGACGTCGACGAGGGCCCAGGGGGCGCGCGGGTCGAGGTTGGGGCGGTCGAGTTCGCCCCGGTCTTCGCGGACTTCGGGGGGGATCCAGGGCAGGCCGAGCTTCGCGTAGACGTCTTCTTCGGTGGCGCCTGCAACGGGCACCACGCCCCGGGTGTGGGGCGGGGTTTTCCCATCGTCTTCGGGGAAGAGGCCCCAGTCGGTGAGGGTCATGCCCATGGAGAGGGCCCGCTCGCGCAGGCGGACGTTGTGCTCCTTGCTGCCCGTGAAGTACATGAGGGCGGCTCCCCAGGACGCGGCCGGGAGCACGCGGAGATCGACCTGGATGGTCGGGCCGGCGACGGCGACGTCGGCGTCCGTGGAGGCGGGGCTCCCCCAGCGCCCGTGGTCGGCGTCGAGCGAGACGCGCACCGAACTACGCCCCTCGCCAGAGGTGATGACACCGACAACGCCGGGCGTGGACGCGAACGTCTCGGCGACCGACAGGGCGGCGTGCTCGTGCCCGGGCCTGAGCGCGACCAGGATGTCGATGTCGCCGATGGTTTCCTTGCCACGCCGGACGGAGCCGGCGACTTCCGCACGCTCGACCGCGGGCAGGGCGCGCACGCGCGCGAGGAACACGTCGGCGACGCGCGCGGCGCGTCCGAGCCACAGGCGCTGCTGCGTGCTGCGGGCGAACTCAAGGTTGGCCTTGATCTTCTCGGCGGCCTTGGCGCCCATGCGGGGCAGCGAGAGGATCGCGCCGCTCTCGATGCACTGCTCGAGCGAGGCGACGTCCGTGACGCCCCCCTGCTGCCAGAGCACGCGGACGGTCTTGGGGCCCAGGCCCGGGATGCGGAGCAGTGCGAGCAGGCCCGAGGGCACCCTTGCGCGCAGGGCGTCGAGCTCGGCGATCGCGCCGGTGGTGCAGAACTCGATGATCTTGTCGGCGATCTTGGCGCCCACCCCCGGGATGGCGGTGATGTTGGCCCGATCGCGGGCGAGATCGCCGATGTCGTGGGCGAGGTCGGCGACGGCGCGGGCGGCCCGGGTGTGGGCGGCGGCGCGGAAGGAGTCTTCGCCCAGCAGGTCGAGCAGGGCCGCGATTTCTTCCAGGCGCGACGCCAGCGCTTCGTTGGTCGACATTCCCGCCGGCTCCGATCGAACGGCGGCCGGCGCGACGGCGCGGGCCTACCCGCGGGAGCGTACGCGCCGAGCCCCGGGCGTCGGGGCGCTCGGCGTGGCGCGCGCGGCGGGGGGCGGCGGCGACGCCGTCCCGCGCTCGTAGGTCACGCGGACCTGCTCGACGTAGCCGTCGCGCTGGCGGGGCGGGTGCACGACGTCGACGGGCTCGGCGGGCGGTTCGTCGGCAGCGCCGGAGAGGCTCGAGCCCGCGTCGGGCTGATCAGCGCCGGGCGCGAGCGGATACAGCGAGGCGACACGTCGCTCGACCTCGGCGACGAGGGCCTCGCGATCGGCGGGATCGACGGTGAGCAGGGCCCCGACCCAGCGCCGGGCGAGGTCAGCGGTTCCCGGGCGGAGGAGGTCGACCAGCATCCGCAGGTGCTCCCCCGCCGATGGCGTCGGCGATCGAGAGGGGCCTGTCGGGTACTGAAACAACGGGTCGGTCGGCATGCGGGGAGGATACTGGGGGTGCGGCCCGCAGCCGCGCTTCCATCGTGTGCAGGAACGTTTCGAGGCGCTCGACGCGGTCCATGAGGCGTTCGAGCGTGGCGGCGACGGCGTTGAGGAGTTCGGTGGGGTTCGCCTCGCGGAGCGCGTGGGCGCGGATGTCGCCCCGCCCGCTGGGCCCGCGGCCGGTGAGCAGCCACTCGCCGTTGACCTGGAGCGCGCTGCTGAGTGCGCTGATGAACTCGATGCTGGGGGATTGCCCGAGCATGTAGCGGCGGACGGTTTCGGGGTGCGTGCCGGTGAGTTCGGCGATCTCGCGGTAACTGCGGTGACCGGTGACGGCGCGGAGCCGCTGGTGGAGATTCGATCCGACCATGTGCCGCCTCCCTGGGGTGAACACCCGAACGGGGTTCGATCTGTACCAGAACAAATTACAGATACGGGATCGGTACGGCAAGCGGCGGTTGGGTTGTGGATGGGTTGGGGATAACTCAGGGTCGGCCCGCGTGCGGCGGGCGTGTCAGGTCTGCCAGAGGCAGCTTCCCCAGGTGAGCCCCGCGCCGAAGCCCAGGAACATGACGCGCATGCCGGGTCGGATGCGACCGGCGCGGGTGAGTTCGTCGAGGCAGATGGGGACGGAGGCGCTGACGGTGTTCCCGTAGCGGTCGATGTTGATGTAGAACTTGCTGTCGGGGATGTTGAAGCGCTGCTGGGCGGCGGCGAGGATGCGGGCGTTGCTCTGGTGGCAGACGTAGAAGTCGATGTCGTCCGGGGAGAGGCCGGCCTTGTCGAGGGTGTTCTCGATGAGGCGAGGGAAGGTGGAGACGGCGAACTTGTAGACGGACGAGCCGTTCATCTGGACGACGCCGCAGCGGGCGGGATCGGGGGGAAGGTCGTCCGGGAAGTCGGTGGGGACGCGGGGGATGAAGATGTCGGCCCAGGCCCCGCCGTCGGCGTGCATGGCGTGGGCGATGACGCCGAGGGAGGGATTGTCGCAGGCCTCGAGGATGGCGGCCCCGGCGCCGTCGCCGAAGAGGATGGCGGTGGCGCGCCCGGCGCTGCTGTAGTCCATGGCGCGGGTGAGGGTGTCGGCGCCGACGACGCCGATGCGGGCGTGCGACCCGCACTTGATGAGGTCGTGGGCGACGGTGAGGGCGAAGACGAACCCGGAGCAGGCGGCGTTGAGATCGAACGCGCCGGCGTGCCCCGCGCCGACAAGATTGGCGATGCGGCAGGCGCTGGCGGGGGTGTCCATCTCGGGGGTCATGGTCGCGCAGATGACCAGGTCGAGGGACGAGGCGCGAACGCCGGCCGCTTCGAGCGCGCGCGAGAGTGCGCGTGCGGCGAGCGGGGTGACGGTCTCGCCCTCGCGGAGAC
This sequence comes from Planctomycetota bacterium, assembly GCA_033763975.1. NCBI lineage: Bacteria > Pseudomonadati > Planctomycetota > Planctomycetota bacterium. Next base: position 59,705 of record JANRJM010000007.1, on the reverse strand, counting down.
GGGCGCGGCGTCGTTCGCGGATGCCGGTGCGCTGGACGATCCACTCGTCCGAGGTCTCCATGAGACGCTCGAGATCGCCGTTCGTGAGGCGGTCTTCCGGGAGGAACGAGCCTGTCCCCGAGATCCTCACCCCCCGCGCTCTGGTCATACGCGGACACCCTCGTCGGCCGCATCGGGCGTGGTCTGTCGGGCGGCGTCGGTGAGGTGCAGGGGCTCGAGTTCGCCGAGGCGGCGGATGATCGCGTCGTTCACGCCGGCCGCGACGTATGCACGGCAGTTGCGGATGGCGGCGCGGATGGTGCGGGGCTCGGAACTGCCGTGCGCGATGAAGCACGCGCCGCGGATGCCCAGGAGCGGAGCCCCGCCGTACTCGTGGTAGTCGTTCTTGGCGTAGATGCGTTTGACGATCGGCTCGAACTGCGGGACCAGGGAGGGGTCGTACTCCAGGAGTTCGGCGGCGATGGCCTTGAAGAGGGCCTTGGCCATTCCCTCGGCCGCCTTGAGGAGCGTGTTCCCGACGAGGCCGTCGGTGACGACGACGTCGGCGACGCCGTTGAAGAAGTCGCGTCCTTCGATGTAGCCGATGTAGTTGAGGCCCGGGGTGCTCTTGAGCAGGTCGCGGGTCTGCTTGATGAGCCCGGTGCCCTTGGCCTCCTCGCTGCCGATGTTCATGAGCGCGACGCGGGGGCTCTCGACGCGGTGGACGCGCCGGGCGAGCACGTCGGCCATGATGGCGTACTGCCAGAGGTGCTCGGGCTTGGGCTCCGGGTTGGCGCCGGCGTCGGTAAGGACGAGCGGGCCGTGGAACGCCGGGATGGTGACGGCGATGCCCGGGCGCAGCACGCCCGGGAGGCGGCGCATGAACAAAGTGGCGGCGGCGACGCAGGCGCCGGTGTTGCCGGCGGAGAGCACGACGTCGCACGCGCGCGGATGGGTCGCGGCGCCGAGCTGGTGCATCCGGACGATCGAGGAATCGGTCTTGCGGCGAACCCCGATGGAGGCGGGCTCGCCCATGTCGATGACCTGCTCGGCATCGACGATCTCGATGCGGGGATCGTCGGGGCGGATGTTCCACTCGTCGAGGGACTCGCGGATGACGCGCGAGCGACCGACGAGGACGAGGACGTCTCCGGGTGGGAGATCGGGCAACGCCGAGACGCAGCCCTTCAGAATGGCGTCGGGGGCGTGGTCGCCGCCCATGATGTCGATGGCGATCCGCACGTTCAATCCGGTCTAGGGTGCGCGCAGCGATTGGCGCGCGGAGGAAGGAGCAGGGAGGCGGCCGCACACGCCGCGCACCCCAGGAGCGAGGAGTCGGTCAGTTCTTCGGAACGCCGATGCCGAGCTTGGGGACCTTGATCTGGAGCCCGGCGCGCACGTACCCGGATTCCTTGCACGCCCGGTGCGAGAGCTTCGGGAGCCCGGTGAGCGGGCAGGTGCAGGTGTTGACGGGCTCGAGGGCGTGATGAGACCGACGGCGGCGCGTCCGGCCGTAACTGACTCTCTGGGTGGGAAGCATCGGAGCAACTCCTCGGCCACGCACGGCCGTCAACTTCGGTCAGCACCGGGGGGTCCGGTAGGGTGGGGATAGTAGGAATCTGCGGAAGGAGGATCAACTGGCGGCGGACGGGGGTGCCGCCGGGGGTTCTAGGCCGCTCGCGCGACGAGCGGATCGGGCCGCGTCGCCCGATGGGCGGCGATCTGCGATCGGCGGGCAGCGGGCGGGCTGGCGTGAGCGTCGACTCGCGAGATCTGCACGACACGCGGGCGCCCGGACGCGGAACCGGGCGAATGCGGCCGGCGGCGATGCGGTGAACTCGCGCCTGACAAGCACGGCGCCGACAATCGTGGCGCGGAGGAGCCGCCTTGGGAAGAAGCGGCGTGGTTTGGGCGGTAGAATGGTCGAGCGGCGGACACGCCGCGACGCCCTCCTAGCTCAGTTGGTAGAGCAGCTGACTCTTAATCAGCGGGTCGAAGGTTCGAGTCCTTCGGGGGGCACTTGAAAACCAGCCTCTGGCGATTGCCAGAGGCTTTTTTCTTGGACCGGCTTCGGGGCGTGTCGGTCGGTGGGGCACAACTGGGGCACAAACCGGACGTTCGGCGCTCAACCTGACTGCGGCGCGGCAGGTGCTGCGACCGGGGCAGGGAAGCCAGTATCGCCCCCTTCAACTCCTATGACCGACGACAGCAGTTGTTGTTTCCACTGTTCCACGGCATCCGACTTTCGCGCCGGAGTGTTCATCTCAACGATCAGAGCGTGTCCCGGTCGGGCGGGTAGTCCGTCCTCAGGTTCTCTTGGATCAGGTTTCAAGGTCAGCCCAAGGTCCGTGATCGACTTTGCGCGGAGTCTCGCTATCCACGTCGGCTTTGATCCCTTTGTACGAAACCCAGCGACTTGCGCTGGAGTGTGGAACTTCTCTCGATAGACGGACAGACCATCAGCATCGTTCGTTCGGTGAGGGTCGAAGCCGTCTGGCAGAGGCAAGCGCGGGTTGCCACTTCCCATCTGGTCCTCTGGGACGCGACGGAGAATGATCTCATCAGGCTGAATGGGATCGTTCTGTTCCACCGTGGAGATTAGTGCAAGGATACACCCCGCACTTCGACTGGCGGAACCCGTCGTCAGCGCAGAATCTGGTCACGACGGATCAACCGACTGTTCTTGAAGAACAACTCGGTGACGGTACCGTCGGATTCAATCCGGTAGGTGACAGCGAACGGGCCAGAACCCAGTTCAAGGCTGATCTCTCCACCGCTGCCAAGCGACGCACCCTTCAGATTCAGCAGCGTGGCCGTCGCGGGCGCGACTCGATCCATGACCAGAACCTTCAACTGGTTGATGATCTCGATTGCACGCACGATTGTTTCACGGGAAGGTGCTTCCAACTCTTCGTCCGCAAGCGCGGCAGCATCGCGCGACCAATCGCGGATGCGCTGATCCACTCGCTTCAAGCCCTGATCGAAGTGAAGTGCCCATTCCATGTAGGGGTCGGAACGCTCGGGGCTGGGACCACACGCAGGCTGGACCATCACCACACGCGCGGAACCCGCGCTGAGTGAGTAGTCTTTGAAGCCAGCGGTTGGGTGGTCGAGCGTGAGCATTTAGTCTCCCTGCCAGTATCGCTTCGCTTCGTCGGAAGCCAAGCCCATGAATGTATCTACCACTGAAGATCGGCCAAAGTTCAGGGCATCGTCAAGAGAACCCGCATTATCGGTCCCCAAAGGCCCGCGTGCAATGCTCCGAACCAACAGGATATCCCGTTCTGGTTCCGAACTGGTCCGGGCCGATTGCACCGAAACCCGCAAGCGCCCCGGTTGAGGGGAAAGACGCCACGCCCAAGTGGAATCTACGGCTTCGTTCGTTCCATTGGCACACTGGCCGTTGCCGAACAAGCCGGGGAAGACTTTGGGAAGGTCAGCCAGAGAGTTCCAGACGGTACCCTCCGGGAGGTGGTCAATGTACGTCACCTCCCACAAGTTCGGCTTGATGATTCCCAGATTTCGTTCCTTCAGGAAGGACGCGAATCGTCGCATCGCTTCGTCGAACAGCGTCTTTACGCCGGTGAAGCCGGGGTATTCAGTGTCCCCCTTTTTCGTCCAGTTGGCAACCAGCCAACCGTTCTGAACTTGGATCATCTTCGTGCCATCGGCTGAGGTCATGCGCAACCGCGAATCCCCAGTGGCGCGACGGAAGCCCAGCGCCGGAAACCCGAACGGAACTTCGTCACCAAACGCTTCAACGACCGGCGGGATAGGCGGCACATCGTCTGAGTTGGGGAACTCTGCGTGCATGTCGCCCCAGAACCAGCCAAGGTGCCCATTCGTCAGCGCGGGCAGCGCGTCAAACTGCACACCCAGCACCACTTCGATGACGGGGGGACGTTTCCAATCTGGACGGGCAGTAGCCATTGGGGGTGGGTGAAGTCTACAGGATCGACGCCCGGTCATTCCGGGCGTCGATCCTATCGCCAACACTGTAGACGCCAGCGACAGGTTTCTCCGCCCGGATTGCCGGTCAGCCATTCGGTAGGCGAGTTGGCCGGTTCCACTCCCCTTCCCGCGCGAAGTATTCCGTCACCGTCCGCCGGTCAGCCCCCGGATGCTGTTCGACGGCTTCCCACACCTCTTCAAGGCCCGGCGTTCCCCCTTCAGAGCACCGGGCCAACAGGTCATGGATTGCGGATACGTCGGCGTCACCGACGATCCGGGGGCACCACTCCCGGAAGCGCCGCCATGATTCGGCGAACAGTTCAGCAGGTGTATTCACCGTCCACCCCCGTACTGCGCTCGCGCCCGCGCTGCCGCTTCGGGGCCGTAGGCACGGTGGTACTGCCCTTGCTTCGTCACGTTGAAGTTCGGGGAACGCGGGTCGAAGCACGACGCATCACCGGGGAGCGCGTTGGGGTTGGCGTTGCCACGACTGCCCACCGCGCCGCCACCGACAGACGACGGCCACCAGTGGGGCCGCAGAGTCTTCACCGTCGCGTGGAACAGTTGTGTCGGGTCCATGCCGGGGATGACGTTCGGTACCCCGTCCTTCGTGACCACCTTCCCTTCCTTCACGGTCAGCATGGAACGAATGAGGTTGGCCGCGTCTTCGTGGTTCGCGGGGATCATCCCCGACTTCGACAGCGCCGAACTGATTGCCGATTCGACTTGCTGGGCGTCGCGTTCCTGCTCAATCTTCGTAACCTTCGCCCGCAGTTCGTCGCGTTCGGCTTGGATGCTGGCGACAGCCTTCGCATGATCGGTGCCGCTGAGGTGCGCCACGATATCTTCATCGTTCACGTTCTCGGCAAGGCCCAGTGTGCGGGCGTAGACCGTGCGGCGCTCCGCCGCCTTCGTCTTCGTTTCCTTGTGCGCGGCGCGCTCGGCTTCCAGCGCCGCCTTCAGCCGGTCCAGGTCCGCCGCAGTCGGCGCGGGCGGTTTGCCGTTCTCAGTGTTGGGGTTCGTATCACTCACGCCGCACCCCCGTTCGTTTCGAGCGCCTTCAGCGCCCGTTGTGCGCGCGAATCCTTGCCGTCACCCATGCCGGTCAGCGCGCCGAACCGATCCAGCGTGACGCGCCCCGCCGTTTCGAGCACACCGGCCAGCGCATCTGGCACAACCGACGGGCACACAGTCCGCGGCGGACCGAAGCGCCCGCATTGACTTCCGAGCGTTGCGACTGATCGGCCCACTGATCTCCCGTCAGTCGAGCGTGGTAGACCGGCCGATGCGGGTCGACGTTGGCCCCCGCAGCCTCAGGCTGTTGAGCACCACGCTCACGCTGCTGAACGCCATCGCAGCGCTCGCGATGATCGGCGACAGCAGCCAGCCCGTGAACGGGAAGAGCACGCCTGCGGCGACGGGGATGCCCACGACGTTGTAGATGAACGCCCAGAAGAGGTTCTGCCGAATGGTCCGCATCGTCGCATGGGAGAGCGCGATGGCCTGGGGCACCGCGCGGAGGTCTCCCCGCATGAGCGTGATATCAGCGGATTCCATCGCCACGTCCGTCCCGGTTCCGACGGCGAGGCCGACATCCGCCTGGGCGAGTGCGGGGGCATCGTTGATGCCGTCGCCCACCATGCCGACGACGTGGCCCTCGGCCTGAAGGGCCTTGACCTTGGCCGCCTTGCCGCTGGGCAGCACCTCCGCGAAGACCTGGTCGACCCCGACCTGCGAGGCGACGGCCTCCGCGGTGAGACGGCTGTCGCCGGTCATCATCACCACGCGCAGCCCCAGCGCGTGCATCGTTGCGATGGCTTCCTTTGATTCGGGACGGACGGTGTCCGCGACCGCGATGATCCCGGCCTCGCGCCCGTCGATCGCGACGAACATCGGGGTGCGGCCCAGCGCCGCCAACCCCGCGGCCTTCTCGGCAAGGGTGATCGGGATGCCGCGCTGCTCGAGCAAAGCGGCCTTGCCGACGAGCAGCCGCTTGCCGTCCACGTTCGCCTCGACACCGTGCCCGACGACCGCCCCGAACTCCGCCGGTTCGACCAGGCGCGAGCTCCGGGCGGTCGCCTCGCGCACGATCGCCGCGGCGAGCGGGTGCTCGCTGTGCTGCTCGGCGGACGCGGCCAGCCGCAGCAGTTCCGCCTCGTCAACGCCCGAGTCGGCGGAGGTGAAGATGTCGGTTACGGCGGGCTTGCCGTGCGTGATGGTGCCCGTCTTGTCGAGCACGATGGCGGTGAGCTTGTGGGCGGTCTCCAGGGCCTCGCCACCCTTGATGAGGATGCCCTTCTCCGCGCCGCGACCTGTGCCGACCATGATCGCCGTGGGCGTCGCCAGCCCAAGGGCACAGGGGCACGCGATGATGAGCACGGAAACGGCCGTGACCAGCGCCATGCTGAACCGGGAATCCACCGGAGATGCGAACCACCAGACCACGAACGTCACGAGTGCGATGGCGATCACGACGGGAACAAACACACCGCTAATCTTGTCGGCCAGACGGGCGATCGGGGCTTTGCTCCCCTGGGCCTCCTGTACGAGCCGCACGATCTGCTGGAGGGCCGAGTCGGCCCCGACCTTGGTTGCGATGAGCCGCAGGGCTCCGGTGGTGTTTATCGTGGCGCCGAAGACGCTGTCGCCAGCCTTCTTGTCGACGGGCACGCTCTCGCCGGTCAGCATCGATTCATCGACCGACGACTGGCCGCTCTCGACCGTGCCGTCCACGGGGATCTTCTCGCCGGGCCGCACCAGCACGCGGTCGCCGACCACAACGGCGTCGATGGGCACATCGCCCTCGGCGCCGTCCCGCAGCACCCGGGCGGTCTTGGGTTGCAAGCCGATGAGCCGCTTGATCGCCGCCGTGGTCCTCCCCGTCGCTCGGGCCTCGAAGTACTTGCCCAGCAGGATGAGCACGATGATGACCGCGGCGGCCTCGAAGTAAACGGGCACCATGGGCGCACCGCCAGCGCCGTGCGAATGTGCCGCACTGCCCGCACCGCTTGCCACCCCTGCGAAGAACGACGGCCAGATTGTCGCCGCCAGCGAGTAGAGATACGCCGCGCCCGTGCCCATCGCGACCAGCGTGTCCATGTTCGCGCTGAGATGCCAAAGGCCCTTCCAGGCGGAGCGGAAGAACTGCCACCCGCACCAGAGGAGCACGGGCGTGGTCAGCGCGAGCTGGAGCCAGTTGATCCAGGCAACGTTGAGGGCCTCGATCGTGCCGTGCGACATCGCGATCACGAGCACGGGCAATGAAAGTGTGGCCCCGACGATGATCTTGAGCAGCAGACGTTTCGCCTCGGCCTCGCCGACGTTCATGTGGGCCGAGTGGTCGTCTCGGCCGCCTGCCCCGTGCCGCCCGTGAGCGTGCGACTGCGCACCGGCTTCTGCCGGCCCACGCATCATCGCCGCGTGGCCGGAAGATGGGGCCGCAGGCACGATCGCTTTGTACCCGATGTCATCCACGGCCTTGGCCAAGGCCTCGGGGCGGATGGCCGCCGGATCGAACGTCACCGTCGCCACTTTGGTGGCGAAGTTCACGCTCGCGGAGGTTACGCCGGGCTGCTTTGCCAGGCGCTTCTCGATGCGCGAGGCGAACGAGGCGCACGTCATGCCTTCGATGGGCAAATCGCAGCGCTCAATCGCGGGTTGTAAAGGGTGCGATTTCCCGGAGGAGTGCGAGGCATCGCTGCCGTGCGGGTGCGCACGGTCATCGCCGACGTTCGTGGTGGTCATTTCTGTCGCCTGTGTGAGTTATCGCGGGGTGTCGCGCTTAGCGTGCAATCCTTCCGACCAGTTCGATGAGCTCTTCGACCATCGCGTCCTGCTGCTGCTTGTCACCGTGCATCGCGCGGCTCGCGCAATGCCCGAGGTGGTTCCGCAGCAGGTTCTTCGCCACAGCTCGGAGGGACTCCTGCACCGCCGCGCACTGCTGGATGATGTCGGCGCAGTAGCGGTCCTCCTGGATCATCGCGGCGATGCCGCGCACTTGGCCCTCAATGCGTTTGAGGTGCTTGAGGTTGGCGGCCTTAAGCCCAGAGTCGACACCCGCGGCGTGGGCTCCGGGGCCTACGCCTTCATGGGCGCCTGCCCCTGCGCGTGTCCCCGCGCAGCCGCAGCACGCCGACGGCGTGGCCATCGCGTCCGAAGCGGCGGCACTGCCGTGGCCGTTGAGTGACGGACTTGGAGTCTCGATGCGTGGTTCGTTGTTCTTGCGGTTCTTCATGGCTGATGTTCCTTCGGGCGAACTCCTGCGAATGAACGTGGGCGATCGCCGGCTTTAGCCGCAGCAGCCCCGAGGATCTTCATCGCTGTCGCTGGAGCCGCAGCAGGACTTTCGCGGCGCGAGCCCTCGGGCGGGAAGCGTCTTCGAGTCGCGGACTCGGGACGGGTAGCCCACCTCGTCGAGCGCCGCGATGGCCGCCGCGACAGTGAGCCCGTCGGGAGCCTCGATCTCGGCGCTGCCGACGGCGACAGATCGGACCGTGACGCCTGAAACGTCGCCCAGCGTCGAGGAAACGGTCCGGACACAACAGGCACGCGGGGGAGCCGGTCCGGCGACCCGCCCTCAGTGCGTCGGATCTCACGCCGCGGCCTGCTTACGCCGGCTGCGGCTCCACTTCCACTCCTCGACCGCGCAGAAGACGCAGGGCACAATGAAGAGCGTGATGAGCGACACGGTCATGCCGCCCATCGCCGGGATGGCCATGGGCTGCATGACGTCGGAGCCGCGATCGAGCACCGTGTCCACCGACCCCGGCGAACTCGCGACTTCAAACGTGGCGGGCACGGGCACCGAGACATCCGCGGGTGAGTGACCAAGCGCGGCCCGGAACTCGGCCTCCAGCACGCCCCGCGAGTCCTCCAGGTTGGCGATCTGGTTGGCCAGCTGTTCTCGCTCGATCTGGGCGCGCAGGACGTCCTGGATCGTGCCGCGTCCAGCGCCGACCTGCTGCTGCGCCTGCGACTCGACATCGCCGAGCAGGGCGAGCGCTTCGCGCTGCACCCGGATCGTGTCGCTCAGGAAATGAAGCCGGATGTAGGCGGACTTGGTCGCGTACGCAGCCTGGAGCACCTCGCTCTCAAAGCCGAAGTACCCCACCTTCGCCTCCGCCGCCGCCACATCACCGGCCGCCCGGAGCTTGCCCGGTCCCGGCAGGTCAAGCATGAGGCCGGGCATGACGGCGTCGAGCATGTCGGCGATATCGGCCTCGAAGGTCAGGCGCGGGTCGGGGAGCGACCGCGCGGGTGTGATGCGCTCGACGGAGGCAGCCCACGCGTAGTACGCAGCCTCAACGCGAGGGTTGTTGAGCATCGCGCAGCGCAGGTAGTCCGCCAGCGGCGATTCCGTGGTGAGCAACGGCAGTTCTGGCTTCGCTTCCCCGGGGCGATATGCAGACCGAACGCTCTCGAGGTTCGCCCGCGCCGCGCGTTCTGTGGCGATGGGTGTGCCAGTGCACCCCCCGCCATTTCTGCATGGCAATCGGGGTTTGTGTGTCGGGCTTTGACGGCGCGGGCGCGCTTGGGCGCGTGTATGTTGCCGGATGTGCGCCGTCGCACCGGCAGCCCCGACACCCGGCGCGAGATCGAAGGCTGCATCGCGGGTTTGCAATCAGACTTTGGCCGCGATGATGGGCGGTGCCCCCAGCAAGCCAGCAACGCCGCGAGCGGGATCGAGCCCGCAGGCGTGCGCCGCTGACGCACTTCGCCCGCGTCCCGGTGCCGCTGAAGAGGACGGCGGCGCGGGTGGAGTTGTCTTCGTGCATCGAGGCTTCGACTTCGCGGTGCCCGCCCTGTACGCGATCAACGAGGACTCTCGTCCACAGCACGGGTTGACACCGAAGAGTACAGTGCTGCTGATACCGCGTCCGGGGCTTTGGGCTCGATTCAGGTGAAGGAGACTGATCATGACCATATTCAAGAGCATTTGTCGCTCGCGGCGAGAGTTGGCTGCGGCCGCCGCGTTGACCTGTCTGACCGTCGGCGGGGCCGCACTCGTGCACCAGCCCACGTCTGCGCCAACACAAAACACGACGGATGCGACAGCCGAGGACGTCAAGCCACTCGTGCGAGGCGGGCGATATTGCGAAATCATGATCGTGCGGCGTAACGCGGGCAAGAACGAGGCTGAAGTCTGGAGCACCCAGGGCATCAGCGCTTGCCCGAAAGATTGTAAGGCGGTGTTTGATGCCGCTGCTATTAAGACTGAAACCAAGGCCCAGCGCGTCGTGATCAACGGACCAAAGATCTGGCTCCCGAACTCTCCGGCCCCGACGCCGCCGGCGGAATCGCGACGACGCTTCGGCGGCATCGAGATGGGTCTCGTCGCCACGCTCGAGGTCAAGCGGGGCGATGGCGATCCGCTCAAAGAGCGTGTCGTGCCGCGCAAGACGACCAACACTTTCAAAGGTGGCGAGGAGGTCTACGAGTTGATCTCGCCGGATGGTGTTGTCTACGTCATGCATTCCATGTCGCTGTCGGAGGAGCCTGACGTCAAGATCGCCGACCTCGCGACGCTCGAATCGCGGTTGCGACTGCCGCGCGGCTGGAAGTACCGCGCCCGCCTTCTCGAAGCAGACCTCAGCCTTGCGCCGGGCAAGGATGACACGGTCGTGGTTCTGCAGGACAGATTGAAGAACACCTATCAACGCCGGTAGGGCCGGATCCCTGCGTTCGGCCAATCCACACAGAGGCGGCGGCTCGGCTGCGGGCTTACGTGCCTTCGTGCTGGCGCATCAACTGCTCGTAGACCGACTCAAACGAGTCGGGCCCGACGCTGACTTCGCCGCGGAAGGGATTGTCCATCGCCCCCGTCAGGAAGATCAGCAGCCCGACAAGGGCCGACGTGATGCCGACAAGGATCGCGTGCAGGCGAATCCGCTCAACGCGGAAGAACCAGGTGATGGAAATGTTGAGGATCGCGCCGAGCCCCACCACCCTCCAGAGCGCTCTGGGAAGCCCGGTGTGGACCGCCTCGAGCCGCTCGCGACGCAGCTCCACGAGTTCGTTGAACTTGCGGATGGCCTCGGCGTGCAGCGCGGCCCTGCCCGGCGTGGCGGGCTCGAAGGCATAGAGCTTGGCTTGGAAGAGCGATCGTCCACCACGCGCGATGCGTCGTCACCGAGTCGCTGATCGCCTGGGGTGCGGGGGGCGATCACGGGACCAGCGTGTGCGCGCGGAGGGACGAGTCACTCGCGGGACGTGAACGGCCGCGCGTATGACGCGGGCGGGCGACGCACGATCGAACTCGGCGCCTCACACTTTCAGGTCGAAGCTCGAGACCGTAGTTGCACCCTTGTCGTCCTCGATCTCGACCCAGAGGCGGCTTTCGGCGGGGAGGGGGCTGGGCACCTCGGCGTGCGTGTGCCAGCGGCTGGGATCGGTGGGGTTCTCGACCTCGGCGCGGGCCTTCACGCTGCCCTTGGCGTCCTCGGTACCGATCCAGAAGCGGACGGCGGCGACCTTCGCCGTCGAGCCCGGCGCGGGCATGACGGTGACGTCGATGGGGGCGTCCTTGCCGGCGACGATCTCGCCCTGGTCGCGCGTGGCCTTGGCGTTGAACGCGCCGATGGTCTGCTCGCCGAGGGCGATGACCGAGCCGCCGTGGCCGGGGCCGCCGGCGGTTGGCGCGGGGTGCGAGGCGCCCGCGTTGTGATCGTGCCCGTGGTCGTCGGCGCTGTGATCGTGCCCGTGGTCGTCGGTGTTGTGATCGTGCCCGTGGTCGTCGGCGCTGGTGGTGGGCGTGGGCTTCTTCTCTTCGCAGCCGCCGGCGGACGCGAGCATCGTGAGCGGTGCGGCGGCGAGGGCGAGCGCGGCGAGTCGGTGCAGGGTCATGACGGTTCCTCTCGGGGTGATGGTACAAACTGTGCGAGCGGCGCCCGCGCGAATCAACGGCGGACGATGCCGAGCGCCCGGGCAACGCGCCCGAGCACGGAGGGTCTGGAAGTCGATCCCGCGGCGGCGTCGGCCGGGCGGGAAACGCCGTGGAGCAGTGCGTAGCCGGCGGGCACGACGATGAGATTGAGGAAGGTGGAGGTACTCAGGCCGCCGAGCACGACGACCGCGAGGGGTGCGAGCAGTTCGCTGCCGGGTTGGCCAGAGGCGAGGGCGAGGGGGAGCAGGCCCAGCGCGGCGGAAAGTGCGGTCATGAGGATGGGGACGAGCCGTTCCATGGAGCCCCGGACAATCGCGTCGACGATGGGCGTGCGGTCGACCTCGACAAGGTGGCGGTAGTGGTTGACGAGCAGGATGCCGTTGCGGACGGCGATGCCGAAGAGCGTGATGAAGCCGACGAGGCTGGCGATGGAGAGAACGGGGGCGTGGTACGTCGAGGGGCCCAGGCCCAGGAGCGCGAGTGAGTTGCGGACAAGCCCGGCGACGCCCCCGGCGTGCAGGACCGAGTCGGTGATGAAGATCGCCGCCACGCCCCCGATGGTCGCCAGCGGCAGGTTGACCATCACGAGCACGCCCACCCGCAGCGAGCCGGTCGAGAGTTGCAGCAGCATGAGCATGACGACGGCGATGCCCGCGCCGGCGATGAGCAGGGTGCGGCTCGCGGAGCGCTGCGCCTCGAACTGCCCGCCGAACTCGACGACGTAGCCTTCGCGATGCACGATGGGCTCGACGCGGGCCTTGACCTGCTCGACGAGGTCGCCCAGGTTGTACCCGTCGGCGACGTTGCAGGAGACGACGGCCTTTCGCTGGGCGTTCTCGCGCGCGATGATGTTGGGCGTGCGCTCGGGCCCGATGTCGGCGACATCCCGGAGGCGGACGGTCGGGCCGGGGCTGGCGTCGTCGCCCTCGCCGCGGAGCATGAGGTCGCGCACCTGATCGACGCGCTCGCGCTCGGAGGCGTCGAGCCGCACGACGAGCGCGTACCGGCGGAGCCCGTGATTCACGTCGGCGACCTCTTCGCCGTAGAGCGCCATCTGCACCTGCTCGGCGGCGGCGGCGGGCGTCAGACCCGCGGCGGCGAGGTCCTGATGGCGGTACCGGATGGGCAGGCTGGTGACGAGCACCTCGCGGTTGGCGGTCACGTCGCGGGCGCCGGGGATGGTCTTGAGCTCGGACTCGATCCGCCGGGCGAGAGATCGAAGCGTGGCCAGGTCTTCGCCGTAGACGTTGATCGCGATGGCCGCGGGCGTGCCCGAGAGAATGTGCGAGAGCCGGTGCTCGATGGGCTGGCCGATCTGGACGGTGACGCCCGGGACGGCCTGCGCGACGGCGGCGATTTGCGCTCGAACCTCGGTCTTGTCGGCGCCGGGGTCGAAGAGGATGTCCAGCTCGCTGTTGGAAACCGGTTCGGCGTGCTCGTCGCGCTCGGCACGCCCGGTGCGGCGGGTCACGCTGCGGACACCCTCGATCTGGATGATCCGGGCCTCGATGGCACGGGCCGAGCGGTCGCTCTCGGTCAGCGAGGTGCCCGGGGGCGATGACACGAAGACGGTGAACGAGCCCTCGTTGAACTCCGGGAGGAACGATGTTCCGAACGTGCGGGCCAGGAAGAGGGAAAGCACGGTGGCGCCCACCGCCGCACCGAGCACGATCCCGCGGTGCGCCAGTGACCAGCGCAGCGCGGGCTCGTAGCGGCGCTTGAGCCAGCGGACGAGGAATCCGTCTGGGTTGGTGCGGGCGGGGCCGCTCGCGTGCGGAGCGTCCGTCGCCCGCGCCGCACGCCTGGCGGGCCTGAGCAGCAGCTTGCACATCGCCGGCGTGACGGTGAGCGCCACCACGAGGGACGCCATGATCGACACGACGTACGTGATCGCCAGCGGCTTGAAGAAGCGGCCCTCCAGCCCGTCCAGGAACATGAGGGGGAGAAACACGATGCAGATGAGCACGGTCGCGTAGACGACCGACGAGCGGATCTCGTTGCTCGCGTCGAAGATCGTCTGCACGACGCCCTTGCGCTGGTCTTCGGGGAGCAGCGCGTTCTCCTCCAACCGGCGGTGCACGTTCTCGACATCGATGATCGCGTCGTCGACGAGCTCTCCGATCGCGACCGCCAGCCCGCCCAGCGTCATGACGTTCAGCGTGAGGCCCAGCCAGTCGAGCGTCAGGAGCGCCGCGGCGAGGGACAGGGGAAGCGCCGTCAGCGTGATGATCATCGTCCGCACGTTGAGGAGGAACAGGACGAGAATCACGCCGACGATGGCCGTCGCCTCCAGCAGCACCTTGATGACGTTGTTCACGGAGCGCTGGATGAAATGGCTCTGGCGGAAGACGTCCTTGTTGATGCGCACGCCCGGGGGGGCAGATTGCTCGATCTGGGCGAGGGCCTCGTCGATGCGCCGGGTGAGGGTGAGCGTGTTGGTGCCCGGGGCCTTCTGGACGGTCAGCACGACGGCGGGCACGCCCTGGTTGGCCGCGGTGCCGCGACGAGGGGCGCCCCCGAGCGTCACGTCGGCGACGTCGCCGATGGTGATCGGCAGGCCGTCCTTCATGACGACGCGCGTCGCGGCGATGTCGCGCACGCCTGTGACACGGGCGGCCTGGCGGACGGGGAGTTCGGCCCGGTCGACATCGGCGAGGTAGCCCGCGCTCGCGGTGCTGTGCGCGCCGCGGGCCGCCTCCACCACGTCCGCGACCGTGAGCCCGTGGAGGGCGAGGCGGTCCTGCCGCACGTTCACCTGGTACTCGGGCAGCTCGCCACCGATGGCGGCGACCTGCGAGACGCCGGGGATGGCCAGGAGCTTGTTGCGCAGGTCGAACTCGGCGTACGCGCGCAGGTCCAGGTCACTCACGCTCCCGTCGGGTGAGGAGACGGCCAGGAGCATGATCTCGCCGGTGATCGACGAGATGGGCGTCATGACGGGCTCCACGCCCGGGGGGAGCGAGCCGCGGACGCCGTCGAGGCGCTCGGCGACGAGCTGGCGGGCGCGGTAGATGTCGGTGCCCCAGTCGAACTCGACCCAGACGAGCGAGAGCGAGATGGCCGAGGCCGATCGGACGCGGCGCACACCGGGCAGCCCGTTCACCGCCGACTCGAGCGGGAACGTGACGTACTGCTCGACCTCATCGGCGGCCAGCCCGCCCGCCTCGGTGAGCACGACCACGGTGGGCGCGTTGAGTTCCGGAAAGACGTCTACCGGCAGGCGCGGCAGCCGGACGAGGGTGTACACGAGCATCGCCGCGGCGATGAGGATCACCAGCGAGGAGTGCTTGAGCGAGAAGGCGATGAGGTGCTTGAGCATGGTGAATGCCGCGGGGATGCGATCAGTCGTCGCCCTCGTGGAACGTGCCGTCCGGGTGGAAGTGCCCGCCCTTGGTGATGGAGCCGCTGGTGGCGACCATGAGCTGGTAGACGCCTTCGAGGACGATCTCGTTGTCCTCGGCGACGCCGCTCCTGATGACGACCCACCGACCGTCGTCGAGGCCGAGGTCGGCCTCCATGCGGATGGCCTTGTCGGGGTTGGCCGGATCGCGGCGGAAGATGATGGCCTTCGTGCCGTCGCGCGCAACGCAGCGCAGCGGGATTGCCAGTTCGTCGCGCGTGCCGGAGCCCGTGGGCCCGGTGACAACTTCGAGGAACGCGGCGACTCCGGCCCGCGCCCAGCCGGGAGGCTGCGTCGCAGGCCCGGGCGCGAGTACCACCTCGAGCGTGCGGCGTTCCGGATCTGCGGTCGGGGCGAGCGTGAGCGTGCCCGCGAAGGCGGGGGCGTCGACGGGCATCGACCCCTGTGCCGGCACCACCGTGGCGGGCTGGGCGTCGGCGAGTCGGAGGAGGTCGCTCTGCAGCGCCACGGCGCGGAAGCGGACGAGTTCGGGCTGTACGGTGGAGAGGACCGGCGCGTGCTGATCGACCACGCCGCCCGAGACCGCGTGCAGGGTTTCGACGACCCCGGGCGCGGGAGCGCGGACCTCGATCGCGGGAAGCGTCGCCCAGCGCGGGCGCGCTTCGGCGGGCAGAGAGGCGGGATCGGCGGCCTGGAGTGCGCCTACCGACAGGCCCGTCATCGTGGCGGCGGCCTGGAAGAGGAAGTCCAGGCGTGCGCGGGCCGCTTCCAGCGAGGCCGCGGCTTCGGTTCGCCGCGCCACGAGTTCGGCCTCCTTCTCGAGCGTCTCGGCCAGGTCAACTCGGATGGAGGCCAGCGCAGCGCGGGCCTGCGCGATCTCGTCCCCGCGCGCGCCGCCGGCCGCCCGCAGTTGTTCCAGGTTCGCGACCCGCGCCGTCCACAACTCCACCGCGCGCTCCACTTCCGCGTGGTGCTGCTCGTGCGCCGCGGACAGCGGCCCGATGCTGTCCGCGCCCGCCTGCGCAAGACGCAGCGCGGCGTGCGCGTCGGCGAGTTCACGCTGCGTCTGGCGCCAGTGCGGCGAGTCGATCCGGTACAGAACCGTGCCGGCCTTGATGACTTCGTACTGCCCCACGAGCAGTTCCACCGTGCCGGGCACGGCGGCGCGATGCTCCCGCCGGGCGTTCGGGAGCAGCTCGAAGCGGCCCGGCAGGCGCAGTGTGCGGGCGACGGCCCGGCGCTCGACCTTCGCGAAGGTGATGCCCAGGTTCTGGCGAACGGAAGCGGGGATGTCCACGTGGTTGGTGGGCGCAGCGGCGCCCGCCGGCGAGGCTGACGGCGCCGACGACGGGTCTGTGCCGCTATCGCACGCCGCCATCATCATCAGCAGCAGCATCAGCAGCAGCGGCAGGAACACGGCGGCGAGTCCGGGTAGGTTTCGTGTGCTCATGGTCGACTCGTGGGGTGTGCCGGGAGGGGCGTCAGTTGGAGGGAGCGGGGCGCGACTCGGAGGGCACGACTGACTCGGATCGGGGCTCGACGGGCGGGGGGCCGATGAGTTCGGCGACGCGGATGGCGCCGATCGCCTCCGCGGCGCGGGCGTCGATGAGTCGCACGCGCGCCGCATGCTGGGCCTGCAGCGAGGCGAGCAGCAGAAGCGTGTCCACCCGCCCCAGCGCGGCGACGCGGCGCGCATCCGCCTCCTGCTCATCGGCCAGCGGGACCACCGCCGACTCGACCCACTCGCGCTGGGCGCGCCCGGCGGCATGGCGCACGAGCGCGACGGCCAGGCGCGAGGCCAGGTGCTCGTACGTCGTCTCGAAGCGCGTGCGCGCCGACTCGCGCCGTGCCTCGGCCTCGGCCACGCCCTGGCGGTTGCGATTCCACAGAGGCACGGGCACCTGCAGGCCCAGCAGCACGCGGTCGTCGCCCTGGTCACGCCCGTAGCCGGGGCCCAGCACCAGATCGGGATATTGCTTTCGCACCTCCGTCCGGAGGGATGCTTCCGCCGCCTCGTACCGTGCGCGGACGCTGGCGAGCTCGGGGCTCGAGCGCTCGAGGGCGGTTCGGAGGCCGTCGTCGTCTTCGCCGCCGGAGAACGCGAACGCGACGGTCGGCACAAGATCAGCGGCCGCCCCGGGCGCCAGACCCATCATCGCGCGAAGTTGAATCTCCAGTTCGCGCGCCCGGGCATCGAGCGCGATCTGGTCGGCCTCGCGTGCCGCCAGTTCCACGCGGAACGCTCGGGCCTCCAGCCGCGTGAGCGATCCGGCACTCTCCTGCGCTTCGGCAAGGCCGGCGACCTCGCGGAGCGCGGTGACATACCGGGCGCCGACCTCTCGGCGCACGCTCGCCGCGGACCATTCGACCCACAGTTCGCGCAGGGCGGCACGGGTGGCCCACTCCAGAGCCGCGACCTCTTCGAGTTCGGCCGCGAGCTCGGCGCCGGCGCGGGCCTTCTCGGCGTCCAGGCGGCCCGAGATCGGCACAGTCAGCCCGAGCGTGCCCGCGACGACCCACGGGTTCGCGCCGCCGCCGTTGGCAACCACACGCTCCAAGTCCACCCCTAGGACGGGATCGTGCCACAGCCCGGCGTGGTCGGCGGTGGCGCGTATGACGCCCGCTTCCAGCCGCGCTCGCCGGAGGTCGGCGTTGAAGACGAGCGCGACGACCTCGCCCTCGCCGAGGGTCAGCCCATCGGCGGGATGGAACGTCGGATCATCCGGACGCCGGGCGAGCGAGGCGGCGAACTCGCGGACGCTGTTGTCCGAGGGCGAGCGGGCCAGCCACGCGGCGCGCGCGCCGTCGAGATCGAGCGGGCGGGGCTCGTACGTCCGGCATCCCGCGGCGACAAGCAACGCCCCGCCGCCCAGGGCGACGCGCACTCGGAACATGACCTGCGAAATGTGGAGCGGCATGGCTGCGACTGGGTTCCCCGGCCGATCGACTCGGCATCGCAAGGCCGGCGCCGGCGCGGGGGTGGAACCGTGTTCGTGAGAGACGGGTACGTCCGGTGATGCAAAGCCGCGGCGCACCAAGTGCGCGCGGAAAGGACCATTACGCCGCGCAGAACGCGCGGGCGGGCACGAACATCACCTAGATCAGGAAGGCGCGGCTCGTCCGCAGCAGGCGGTCGCACGCGCTGAGCGCGCACAGGTGGCGCGGAAGGCCGGCGCGAACGCCCCCCGGGTCGGCTTCGTCCGTGGCGGCTCGCCGATCGGGCACCATCATCCACGCGACGATGACCGCGATGTGCCCCACCACCGCCTCGAACGCGACAGACGCGCCGCGCGTCACCACCGGATCGTGGTCCGGCAATGTGATGAGCGTCCCGTCGTCCGGATGATCCGGCGACGGCGGGGTCCGGCCGTCTTCAGCCTGTCCGTCGACGTGAACGTCGCCGAAGTGGCAATGCCCGTGCGCGCGTTCCGGCGCGCCGCGCTGCCCGACGTCATGGCGGGCCCGGTGGCGAACACCCGCCGCGACCGCCCCATCGCGGGAAGTCGCCACGTGCTAGTGCCCGTCATGCCCGTGGTGGCTATGCGCCAGGATCGAATAGCCGCCGAACGTTCCCAGAATCAGCAGGGGCACGATGAGCAGCAGCGCCACCGCGCGGCGTAGCCACTCCACCCGTGCGGTGGTGCGCGGCCGTCGAGCATCGGCGGACGTCGTCGTCACTCGTGCGGAGGATATCCAACGGACCGTTCGCCGGGGCGCCTGTGCCCGAGGCGGAGGTCGGCCGGGCCGTCGGGG
Organism: Planctomycetota bacterium; assembly: GCA_033763975.1. NCBI lineage: Bacteria > Pseudomonadati > Planctomycetota > Planctomycetota bacterium. The sequence continues at coordinate 40,779 of JANRJM010000007.1, read as the reverse complement.
AGCGTGGTTCGGTGCGGTCCCAGCGGTCCTCGACGCGGCCGTAGGCATCAGAGACCGGCGGCATCGAAGGTGGTGAAAGCCGTGCCACCGCATCGGAGATTCGATGTCGGTGCTGCGGCACTACAGGGGCGCACTGACTTGCGAGGACGCAAGTCGTGACAGGGACAGCTTCATTTCGATGTCAATGCCACTTGCCGCGAGGGTACGAGCGTTCGACATCGGCGCAACTTGCCGTGCTACACATGCGGAGCGACGCCGAACTGCGGGCCACGGATACCCGCCTGGTCGCAAAGTTCACGCAGGCGGCTGTTTCCGCGGCTGGGCGGCGCTCGCGTCGGGGCGTGCCGTGTCGGGGCGTGCCGTGTCGGGGCGGGGCGCGGTCGGGGCGTTGCGACGGATGTAGTCCCGCGTCGTGCGCTCGAGTTGCGGGCTGGACATGCCGACGGCCTGGGCGGCCCGGATGGCGCGGTCCACATCGACGCCGAGGTCGATGGCCAGGTACGCCGCGAGCCCGGGGCCGACGCGGTTGCCGGTGCGGCAGTGCGGCGCGAGGACCAGGTCTTGCTCGGCCGCCCGCGCGTACTCGGCGCGTGCCGCCGCGAAGACGTCGTCGGTGAGTTCCGTGGCGTCCTTGAAGGGGATGTTGCAATACGTCGCGCCGGCGGCGGAGGCGGCGGCGGCCTCGTCGTACGCCGCGTGCTCGTCGTGCCGGCGGAAGTTGACGACGCGCCCGACGCCCTGCGCACGGAGCAGGGCGAGCTGCTCGGGCGTGGGCTGGCGAAGCAGGAAGCGGTGCGGCAGGCCGCCGATCGCGACCTCGTCGGGCGGGAGCGGCGCGCCGACCTGCAGGCGCGCGGTGGGTTCGCTCCCGATGGCGTGCCCGTGGCGTACGAACGCGCTCACGCCGATCGCGTGCGACCGCATGAGGGCGATGGTCTCCGGGTCGTCGCTCGACTCGACGATCTTGACGCCCGATTCGGTGGGCGTCACGACGAGCGTGACGCGCGCGTGATTCTGGAAGAGTTCCCTGAAGACCGGGTCCCAGATTCGGACGTTCGCGCCGACCTTCATCCGGGCCTGCATGGCCTTCGCGTGGTCGATGATGCGTGCCGCAACCTCGGGGTCGTCGCTCTCGGTGAGGGTCTCGACGACGCCCGTCTCGCCGTTCTGCGAGTGGCGGAGCACGCGCCGGATCTTCGCGTGGTCGGAGAGGAGCTGCTGCCAGACGTCGCGGTCGCGCGCCACGGTGTTTACGCCGGGGTACGGGTCATCGGCGGGCGGCGTGGCATGCATCGCGGAGGTTGCGCCGGTGCCCGGCGTTGAGGCCTTGCCCGCGCACGATGTCATCGCCAGCGCGGCGGCGAACCCCGCGCCGAGTGCCGCGGCGAGCGGGGCGGCGAGGGCCGCACGCACCGGTCGTCCGTCTTGCGTTTCACAGTCGAGCCGCATCGCAGTTCTCCTCGGGTTCAAACGTTCGCCCCACGCCGCGCACGGGCCCGGCGTTGATCGCGGGTCACCGCGCCGCGGCTTCCCAATGGCGGAGCGCGGCGGCGACGACCGGCACATATGTATACACCGGGCCGCCGCCCATCATCACGGCGACTCCCGCGGCGTCCATGACCTCGCGCGGCGTGGCCCCCGCCTTCAGACACTTCTCGACGTGGGCGTAGATGCACGGCTCGCACCGCGACGATACGCCGACGCCCAGCGCGACGAGTTCCTTGTGCTTGGCCGACAGCCCGCCTTCGGCGGCGGTGTCCTTCATGATCCCCTGAAAGAAGGGGGCGAAGGCCTTGCCGATGTCCCAGCCGCCGGGCATCGCCTTCATGGCGTTCATGGTGGCGGGCCAGGATTCATAGAACGAACTCGCGTCGTGATGCATGATGACCTCCGGGTGTTGCGGGGGCGGGTCGCCGTCGGCCAGGGTTAGCCGCACGTGCCGGTGGAGCACGATCCGCCGGTCTTGGCCCGATTCCAGGGCATTTTGCCGATCAGCGTGGCGAGGGCGCAGGTGCCGGTGGCGCCGGCGAATGTGAGGCCGGCCCCGAAGAAGGCGGGCAGCGCGACGAACCGAGGATCGACGAACCACGCGAGCGCGCTCCCGCCGAGCACGCCCACGCCGATCACCAACTGCACCTGGCGCATGACACTAATGCCCGAAACCCGCGAGTCGACCTCGACGGGCAGCGCGTCCTTCTTCCAGGCCTCGATCCCGCCCGTCATGTTCACGACCTGCACGCCCGACGCGGCCAGCGACGCCGCCAGGCGGCAGGCGTCCGCCGACCGTCGACCGCTGCGGCAGTGCACGACGAGCTTCTGTCCGGCGCGCACCATGGACGCGGCGTGGGCGGGATCGAACTTCGAGAGCGGCAGCAGCTTCGCACCGGCGATGCGCTCGCGGGCGTGCTCGTCGGCTTCTCGCACGTCCAGCAGCACGCACTCGCCCGATTGCAGCCAACGGCGCACTTCGCGAGGCTCGGCCTGCGCCGCGATGGCGGCGTCGGCGGGCACCGGCTGCAGTGCTCCGGTCGGGGCGGTTCGGCTGGCGCTTGTCATGGTCATCGTGTCCTCCTTCATCGTGTCGCTCTGGTGCGGCCCGCGGCCGCGCACCAGCGTGGGCGTTGCGTACGCCCCATCAGTTGAGAGTCGCCACGGCGCCGATGGGTTCCAAATGCAACACTGCCGGCGGGGCGAGGTCGGCGGCATCTGCGTCGGCGCTCGCGAGCACCCGTGGCGCCTGGCGAACCAGGATGAACCCGGCCATCGCCACCAGGAACACGGCAAAGATGCGCTTCAGAGTGCTCTGGCGGATGCGCGCGGCGAGCACGTTGCCGACGAGGCTGCCAGCGATTCCCCCGCGGACCCACGGCGGCAGTTCGGGGTTGACATATTCTTGAACGGGAATATGATCCGCCCATGCCCGCCTCGCCCGTGCAATCGCCCGAGCCCCCGCCCGCCGACGCGTTCGCGGCGATCGCCGAGCCTCGACGACGCCGGCTGATCGACCTGCTCGCGCGGCAGGGGCCAACGCCCGCGGGCGACCTCGTGGACGCGATGCAGATCCCGCAGCCCAGCGTGTCCAAGCACCTCGCGATCCTGCGGGAGGTCGGGCTCGTGCGGGTTGAGCGCCGCGGGCGCCAGCGCATCTACGAACTGAACGGCCCGGCGCTCAAGCCCGTGTACGACTGGGTCGCGGCGCTCGAGCAGCACTGGACCACGCACCTCGACCGCATCAAGCAGCGCGCGGAACGCCGGGCGAACCGGGCGAGCCGCGGATCCCCGCACACCAAGGAGTAGCCCGATGTCGACCCGCCCGACGAACGCCAGCGTCCCCCTCGCGCCCCACGCAACGCCCGCCAGCGTCGACGCCCCGCAGGAGCCGGTGCGCACGCTGCGCATCGAGCGACGCATCGAGATCGACGCGCCGCCCGAGGTGGTGTTCGATGCGATCCTGGAGGAGATGGGCCCGGGGAGCGTGCTGCCGGACGGGCGGTCGATGCAGATGCGGGTGGAGGCCTGGCCCGGCGGGCGGTGGTTCCGAGACCTGGGCGACGGGCGCGGGCACCTGTGGGGGCACGTGCAGGTGATCAAGCCCCCGACGCTGCTGGAGCTGTGCGGGCCCATGTTCATGTCGTACCCCGCGGCGAACTTCGTGCAGTACCGCGTGACGCAGGCCCCGGGGGGCGGATCGGTCCTGGAACTGGTGCACCGCGCGATGGGGCTGCTGCTCAGCGAGCACACCGAGGGCGTGGCGATGGGGTGGGAGCACGGGCTGGGGATGATCCGCTCGCGCGCCGAGCGGGCGGCGGGGGGTGGGCCGTCCGTCCGGACGGTTTGACTCCGACCGTCCGGACGGTACTCTTGGACATGGACCACCCGCCCGCCCTGCGCGACCGCATCCTCGACGCCGCCGAGACGGTCGTCGTGCGCCAGGGCATCGGCTCGGTGACGCTGGAGGCGGTGGCGGCGGAGGCGGGGATCAGCAAGGGCGGGCTGCTGCACCACTTTCCGAGCAAGGACCGGCTGATCGAGGGCATGGTGCAGCGCTGCGCCGAACACTGGCGCGCCTGCTCGCTGGAGGCGTACGAGCGCGTGCCGCCCGGGTCCGGGCGCATGGCCCGCGGGCTGCTCAGCCACCTGGCCGACGAGCAGGAGTGGAGCGAGCAGTGCCGCCAGAGTTCGTGCGCGGTGTTCGCGGCCCTTGCGCAGAACCCCAGCCTGATCGAGCCGATGCGCGCCGTCTCGGGCGAGATGCGCGAACGGCTGTCGCGGGACGGGCTGCCCCCGGGCGTGGGCGACGTGGTGATCGCCGCGCTCGACGGGCTCTGGCTGTGCCGCGTGCTCGGGCTGGCGCCCGTGGACGCCGCGCTCATGAAGCGCGTGCGCAAGGTGCTCGAGCCGCTGGTGCAGGGCGAGGGGTCGCGCACCGGCGCTTCCCCGGCGCGGCGCGGATCCCGCGCCCTGTCCACACGTGCCACGCAAGAGCGTTCGAAGCGAGGAGGGTCGAGATGAAGCGTGCGACTGTGGTGGGCATCGTGCTCGCGTGCGTGATCGTCGTGGCGGCGGGCGGGCTGCTCGTGATGTACACGTCCCGACCCGCGCCGGACGCGGGCCCGCCCGGCGGCGGGGAGGCCGCCTTCGAGCCGTTCGAGACCGTCCAGATCGTCGAAGCGCGCGAGGTCCCGTACCAGGAGACCGCCGACCTGGTCGGCACTGTCGTCGCGGTGCGCTCCGTGGTCGTGCGGAACGAACTCCCCGGCGTGGTGACGCACGTGGGGTTCCAGTCGGGCGACGTGGTGGAGGCGGGCGAGGAACTCCTGAAGCTCGACGACGCGACGGAACGGGCCGATCTCGAGGCGGCGATCGCCTCGGTGCGCGTCGCCGAGGCCAACGTCGCCACCACCGACACGCAGGTCGCGCTGGCGCAGCTGGAACTGCAGCGCCTGTCGGACGTGCAGTCGCGCGGGGCCGTCGCGGAGCTCGAGATCGACCGTGCCCGCTCGCGGCTCGACACCGTGCAGGCCGACCGCCTGCGCTGGCTGGCGGAGGTGGACCAGGCCAAGGCCCGGGCCGCCCAGGTGGAAGTGCGCCTCGCGAAGCTCACGATCCGGGCGCCCTTCCGCGCCCGCGCGGGCATGCGCTCGGTGCACGAGGGCCAGTACCTGGCCGAGGGGGTCGACGTGGTCGGCCTGCAGGAACTGACCGACACGATCTACCTCGACTTCGCGATCCCGCAGCAGTATTCCCCGCTCGTGACGCTGGGCACGTCGGTCATGGCGTCGGCCCCGCTGCTGGGCGACGAGCCGATCCGCATCGACGTGGTCGCGGTGGACGCGACCGTGAGCCGAGACACCCGCAACCTGCGCGTGCGCGCGGTGGTGGATAACTCGCGGGGCGTGCTGGTCCCCGGGATGTTCATCCAGGTGCGCGTGCCGATCGCGGCCCCGACGACGCGCGTCGTCGTGCCGTCCACCGCCATCCGTCGCGCGGCGCACGCAAACTCGGTGTTCGTCATCGGCCAGCCGTCCGCCGGGGGCGACACCCGAGCCGTGCAGCGGTATGTCACGCTCGGGGCGGCGATCGACGACTCCGTCATCGTGCTCGAGGGCGTCAAGCCGGGCGAACGCATCGCGGCGGACGGCTCGTTCAAGCTGCGCGACGGGGTGAAGGTCATGGTCGGCCCTCCCGCGGGTGGACCGGGTGGACCGGGCGGGCCGGGTGGACCGGGTGGACCGGGCGGTGAGGCTGGAACGGGCGGGGCCGTGGGCAGCCGCTAGGCGAGCAGTGCACGTCGACGAACGAACGCGAAGGCCACGCTGAGGGGCGTGAGGAGCAGCAAGTGAAGTCGTTCACAGACATCTTCATCCGCAAGCCCGTGCTGGCGATCGTGATCAACCTGATCATCCTGGCGGTGGGGTGGCGTTCGATCGACGCCCTGGCGGTGCGCCAGTACCCGCGCCTGGAATCGAGCGCGATCCTCATCACGACGGTGTACGTGGGCGCGAACGCGGAGACGGTGCGGGGGTTCATCACCACGCCGATCGAGCAGGCGGTGTCGGCGATCGACGGGATCGACTACATCGAGAGCAGCAGCCGCGCGGGCGTGAGCGTGGTCACGGTGCGTCTGCGCCTGAACCACGACAGCAACGACGCGCTGGCCGAGATCAGCGCGCGCCTGAACCAGGTGCGCAGCCGCCTGCCCAGCGACGCCGAGGCCCCGTCGGTGGACATCCAGCGCACCGACAAGCCCTACGCGACGTTCTACATCAGCTTCACGAGCGACGACCTGTCGCTCACGCAGCTCAACGACTACCTCGTGCGCGAGGTGCAGCCCGAGTTCCAGACCATCGAGGGCGTGCAGCGCGCGGGCGTCGAGGGACAGCGCGAACTCGCGCTGCGCGCGTGGCTCGACACCACGAAGATGGAGAGCTACGACATCACGGCGAGCGAGGTGCGCCTCGCGCTCACGCGGAACAACTTCCTCGCCACCGTGGGTCGAACGAAGAGCAGCGACGTGCAGATCGACCTGCTGACCGACACCGATCTCAAGTCGGTCGCGGAGTTCGAGGACCTCATCGTGCGCGAACGCGAGGGCACGCTCGTGCGCCTCAAGGACATCGCGCGGGTGGAGCTCGGGAGCGAGGAACCCACCGGCGAGGCCGGCTTCAACGGCAAGCCCGCGATCTGGCTCTCCATCTGGCCCCTCCCGCGCGCGAACGAACTGGACGTCGCCTCTCGCCTCAAGGAGCGGATCGAGCAGGTGCGCCCAACGCTGCCCAAGGGCGTCGAGATGACGCTCGCCTACGACGGCACGTACTACATGGAGCACGCGATCTCGGAGATCACGACGACGCTCATCGAGACGGTCGCCATCGTGGCGCTGGTGGTGTTCCTCTTCATGGGCTCGATCCGCACGGTGCTCGTGCCGCTGGTCGCGATGCCCGTCTCGCTCGTGGGCGCGTGCATCGCGATGCTGCTCTTCGGGTTCTCGCTGAACCTGCTGACGATCCTGGCCATCGTGCTCTCGGTGGGGCTGGTGGTCGACGACGCGATCGTGGTGGTCGAGAACGTCGAACGACACGTGCGCGAGGGCAAGAGCCGCCTCGACGCCGCCCTGCTGGGCGCGCGCGAGCTCTTCGCCCCCATCATCTCCATGACCATCACGCTCGCGGCGGTCTACACGCCCATCGGCTTCCAGTCCGGGCTCACGGGCATGCTCTTCCGCGAGTTCGCGTTCACGCTCGCCGCCGCCGTCGTCATCTCCGGCATTGTCGCCGTCACGCTCTCGCCCATCATGAGCGCGTGGATGGTGCCCGCGGGCGGGAAGGAGAACCGGTTCACCCGCTTCGTGAACTCGATCTTCGACGGCGTGCGGCGCGTCTACGACCGCGCGCTGGGCGCCGTCCTGCAGGTCTGGTGGGTCTGCGTCATCGCCGCCATCGCGATCTGCGTCTTCGCCCCCTTCCTCTACCAGAACTCCAAGAAGGAACTCGCCCCCACCGAGGACGAGGGCATCGTCTTCGCCGTCGTGCAGACCGCCCCCGACGCAACGCTCGACTACACCGTGCGCGGCTTCCGGAAGGTCGCCGACGCGTTCCTCTCCGTCCCCGAGGCGCGGTTCTTCTTCCAGATCGCCGAGCTCTCGATGGGCGGCGGGTTCGGCGGCATCCAGACCGTCGACTGGGACAAGCGCACCCGCACCACCGAGCCCATCCAGGGCGAGGTCATCGGCCAGCTCATGGGCGTCGAGGAGCTCCGCTCCATCGCCGTGCGGCCCGCGCCGCTCCCCGGCGCCGGGCAGTTCGACGTCGAACTCGTCATCACCAGCGCCGACGACGCGCAGGACATGGAGCCCTACATCGGCCAGCTCATCGGCGCGGGGTACGGGTCCGGCAAGTTCGTCTACGTCGACAGCGACCTCAAGATCGACCTCCCCCAGACCCGCATCGAGATTGATCGCAAGAAGGTCGCCGATCTCGGGCTCGACATGGCCGACATCGGCCAGGACCTCGCCGTGCTCCTCTCGGGCGGGTACGTCAACCGCTTCAACTACCTCGGGCGCAGCTACAAGGTTATCCCGCAGGTCGGCGATTCGCTCCGCCGCACCCCCGAGCAACTGCTCGAACTCAAGGTGCGCACCTCCGACGGCGGCTCGGTCTCGCTCCGCTCGCTCGTGCACCTCCGCACCGAGGCCGTTCCCCGCGTCCTCACCCGCTTCCAGCAGCGCAACAGCGCGAAGGTCTACGGCGTCGTCGCGCCGGGCGTCACGAAGGAAGAAGCCCTCAGCGCCCTCGAGGACGCCGCGCGCCAGATCGTGCCCGCGGGCTATGCCGTCGACTACGCCGGCGAGAGCCGCCAGATGCGCACCGAGGGCTCTACGCTCGTCGGCACGCTCGGCTTCGCGGTCGGGCTCATCTACCTCGTGCTCGCCACCCAGTTCGGCAGCTTCCGCGATCCCTTCATCGTGTTGCTCGGCTCCGTGCCCCTCGCCCTCACCGGCGCGCTCGTGTTCACCGCCTTCGGCGCCACCACCATCAACATCTACTCGCAGGTCGGGCTCATCACGCTGGTCGGCCTCGTCGCGAAGAACGGCATCCTCATCGTCGAGTTCGCCAACCACCTCCGCGAGCAGGGGCTCAGCAAGCTCGACGCCGTGAAGCAGGCCTCGTCGACGCGCCTGCGCCCCATCCTCATGACCTCCGCCGCCACAGTCTTCGGGCATTTCCCCCTCGTGCTCGTCACCGGCGCCGGCGCCGAGGCCCGCAACAGCATCGGCATCGTGCTCGTCAGCGGCATGGCCATTTCGACCCTGTTCACGCTCTTCGTCGTGCCCTCCATCTACATGCTGCTCGCCAGCAAGCGGGCCGCGCACGTGCCGGAGGCCCCCGATGCCCCGCGCGACCGGCACGAGGTACCCCACACGAACGGCGCTGTGCCCGCGGCCGCGGTCGCGACCTGAAGCTTCGCTCCACAGGCACGTGTTCCGCGCAGCGCCTCGCCCCGGTTGCGGCATGTCACCCGCGCTAAATGTGCGGCACCCGCCGTCGCTCATCTTGGCGCGTACCAGGCGGGGCGGTAGAGTGCGACCATGAACACCACCATGACGCCGTCCGAAACCGCCACCGTCGCTCGCCGCCTGACCGGCCTGTGCAACGCCGGCAACTTCTCCGAGGCGATGCAGGAGCTGTACGCCGACAACGCCCGCCACATCGAGGCGATGGAGATCCCCGGCAGCCCGTACAAGCGCATCACCGAGGGCAAGGCCAACCTCCTCAAGATGAGCGAGCTCTGGTGCAAGACCAACACCGTTCATAGCGCGTCCTGCAGCGCGCCCCTCGTCAACGGCGACCAGTTCGTCTGCGAGATGAAGATGGACGTGACCTGCGGCGAGGGCCCCATGGCCGGCCAGCGCATGAACATGAACGAAACCTGCCTCTACACCGTCGCCAACGGCAAGATCACCGAGGCCAAGTTCTTCTACGGCTGCGATATGTAAGAGGCCGAGCGACCGCCGCAGTTCACCCCGCCACCGCTCGCAAAACGCGCACCGGCGGCACGACTGCACGGCATCGCGCCCTCGTCGGCACCGATCCGCCGCACTAGGGGCGAGGCGCTTGAGCCTCGCCCTCCTTCATTCCCGTGCCGCCGCCGCCGCCCGGCTGGCGATGTCCTCGTCCAGCCGCGCGAGCGCCTGCGTCCACGATGGGGGCGCTTCCCGGGTCGGGCACTCGAACCGCAGGAAGTGCATCTCCTTCACCGCGGGCAGCCCTTCGCCCATAGCGTCGGTATGCACCCGCGTATTGGCGAAGTTCAGCACGGCGTCGCGGTCGCGCCACACCGTCATCGTCCAGACGCCGTCGCCGAGCAGTTCGCGCCGCACCGAGTACCCGATGAGCCCGTCGTGCTCACCCATGCTCCGCACCACCCGCGCCGAATGCTGATCGAATACGGCACGTTTCGACCGCTCCACCCGCGCGTGCGTCACCGACACGACCACCGTGCTACCCACTCCCGCGAGCGTAACACCCTCGCCCCGCGAATAGCCGGGTCCCTTGAAGGGCGTCGCGATGGTGCAGCCGCTGATCGCGAAACCGCCGGCCAGCGTGCCCAAGGCCGCCCCGGCCGCGATCATCCATGTCCGTCGTCGCATGCCGCTGTGTTCGTCGCTCGCATCGAGTGGATTCCGCCCTTCCCGCCCAGCGCGCGAGAACATGTCCGGGCTGCTCTACAGTGCGCTGATGGCCCCCACCGCACCCGCATCGCCCGGGAGCACCGCACGACGCCGCGTGCCGACCCTCGGTGCGCCGGCCGACGAGGCCGTTGCACGTCTGCTCGATCTCTACGGCCCGCGCATCCGCGCCCTCGCGCATCGCCTCTGTCGCAACCATGCCGACGCCGACGACGCGGTGCAGGACACCTTCCTCCGCGCGTTCCGCAAGTGGCACACGTTCCGGGGCGACGCCGATCCGGGCACCTGGCTGTACGCGATCGCTGTGCGCGAGTGCCGCGCCCGGCGCAAGCGCGACGCCCGCCGACGCACGCCCGCCATGTCGCAGCTCATGCCGTGGAGCGAGACCACCGTCGCGCAGTTCGCCGCGGCCCGGGCCGACGAGCCGCACGAGGCCGAACGGCGCGAGAGCGTCGAGCGCGTCCACGGAGCGATCGCCGACCTTCCCGAGCATCTACGCGTTCCGGTTCTTCTCAAGGACGTCCTGGGCGTGCGCGTCGAGGACGTCGCGGGCGCGCTCGGGCTGGCCGAGAACACGGTCAAGACCCGCCTGCACCGGGCGCGCCTGGCGCTGCGCAAGGCGATGACCGCCCGCGCGCCCAGCGTCGACGCCCCGCCCCCGATCTTCGAGAAGCAGGTCTGCCTCGACCTGCTCAAGACGAAACTGGACGCGATGGACCGTGGGGGCGCGGCCGCCGGATTCCTCGTGCCGCAGGCGGAGGTCTGCGCCCGCTGTCGCGCCGTCTTCCGCGAACTCGATCTCGTGCAGGACGCCTGCACGCAACTGGCGTCGGGCGACCTCCCCGACGCGCTGCGGAGCGCGATCCTGCGCGCGATCGCGGCGCGCGACGCGGCTCCCCGCGCCGCGCGCCGGGGCCGCCGCCCGGTGCGGCGGTCCCGCCCACGATCGGCCGGCTGATACCCGGATGGCTACCCGGCGGCCTTGGCCAGGCGGCGCTCGATCTCGCCCCTGGATTGCAGGCCCACCATCCGATCCACCTCGCGCCCGTCCTTGAAGATCACCAGCGTCGGGATGGACTGGATCCGGTGCTCTCGCGCCACGTCGCGCGCTTCGTCAACATCCAGCTTGGCGATCACCGCCTTGCCCTGCGCATCCTCGGCGATCGCGTCGATCGTCGGCGCGAGCGCCCGGCACGGCGGGCACCACGAGGCCCAGAAGTCCACCAGCACCGGCTGGTCCGTGCCCGCGAGGGTCGTCCCGAACGACTCCGCCGTCAGATGCACCACGCCGTTCTGCTCCGATTCCATGGTCGCTGCTCCTTTCACGTTCGATGCCTGCTCGCGTGCCGGCGCCAGCCATGCGGCACACGCCGCCGCACAGCACGCCCCCGCACCCACCATGAGCGTCCAGGTCCGTCGTTGCATGAGTTCCTCCGAACGAGCGGCTCATCCGCTCGAGAACACCCGTTGCGCACCCGCGGAACATCGCCTACGCGTGCGCGTGCAGTTCGACGCGCGGGAAGTCGATGTCCACCGAGAACGCGCGGTTGAAGTAGTTCGTGAACACGTTCAGCGCGACCGCCCCCACCACCTCCGCCAGTTCCGCGTCGCTCAGCCCCGCGCTCCGCGCACTCTGCACATCGGCGTCCGACACGCCGCCCTTCGTCGCGAGCACCGCCTGCGCGAAGCGCAGCGCGCCGCGCGTCTTCGGGTCGGTCGCCTCGGCGTGGCGCGCCGCATCCATCTGCTCGGGCTTCAGCCCCACCATCTTGCCGATCGCGCTGTGCGCCGCCAGGCAGTACCCGCACGCGTTCTCCTCCGCCGTCAGTAGCGCGATCTGCTCGCGCACCCCCGCGCCCAGCTTCGCGCCGTTCAGCGCGCCGCTGAACTGCGCGTACGCCTGCAGAACCGCCGGGCTGTTGCCCATCACCCGCGTCATGTTCGGGACGGTGCCCAGCACCTTGCGCAGGTGCGCGTAGATCTCCTGGTTGGTGCCGGTCGCGGCCTCAGGATTCTGGATCGGAAGACGTGCCATGTGCCTGCTCCTCTGTCTGAGGGACGTGCGTGCACGCCGCCCCAGGTTGTTCGTTCACGCCCGAACATTCCGGACGCTCATACCTTGGACGCGCCCCGCTCCCGCCGTGTGACATTGAAGAAACGCGCCGCCCCGAAACGCCCCACGGGCGTGTACGCACACCCCGGACACACCCCCGGCGGACCCCAGAACCAGTTGCGTGCGCCCGCCGGTGACCGCGGGCTACTCGGGGCGCTTGAGCGCCTTGACGATCGCGTCCACCATGTGCTCGGGGATCTTCCCCGGCGCACCGGCCCCGCCTCGGGCGCAGCCCGATGTCAGCTCGACCGCCTTGCGGTAGTTCGCGAGGAAAACCTCGCAGTCGCCGCAGAACGCGATATGCGATTCAAACGTGAACCGCTGCTCCGCCGGCAGTTGCCCGTCCAAGTAGTCCAGAAGAAACTCCACGCAGTCCTTGCAGGACAGCGCCGAGGCGGCCTGCGGACACGGCGGACGCTTGCCCGTCGGGGGAATGTCGCTCATGAGCCACCCCGCGCCATCTGCGCTTCCAGCAGTTTCATCAGGGCCAGCCGCCCCCGGTGCAAGCGCTGACGCACCAGCGCATCGCTGATGCCCAGCGCCACGGCGACGGCCTTCGACTCCATGCCCTCGATGTCGCGCAGCACAAGCACGCTCCGGAACTCCTCGGGAAGCGTATCGAGCGCCCGTCGCACCGCCTCCGCTTCTTCGATGGGCACCCCGCCCCCCGGCGTGACATCTTCCCATCGCCTCGGAGATTCGGCGTGGTGCCCTTCGGTGAATCGCGGCATCAGGTCGTCGATCGGACGTTCGCGACGCGTGCGGTCCCGGCGCGCCTTCGCCAGGGCCGCGTTCACCACGATCCGGTGCAGCCATGTGCTCACCGCGGCCCGCCCGTCGAACTCGTCGATCGCCCGCAGCGCCGAGACGAACGCCTCCTGCACCGCATCCTCCGCGTCGGCCTCGCTCGCACAGATCCGTCGCGCCACGGCCAGCAGCCGCCCGCCCACCGTCCGCACCAGGTGCTCGTACGCGCGCTCGTCGCGGGCGCGCAGCCCGCGCACCAGCGCCGCCTCGTCCGAGAAGTCGCTGGGCGCAACGTCCCCCGCCACGCCGATCTCACCCGTCCCGCTCATGCGTGCTCCTCGCGCCTCGCACTGTAGACCACGGCATTCCGCGGGCCGACGCGAGGCCGGCAAGGCTAAACGCCGCGCGCCCGCTCAGCAGGATCACGGCGAGATCGTCATCTCCGCCGCACGCCGGGTTCGCTGGGGTCAGCGCTCGACGCCCTCCGCGCTCCCCCCGTGCATCCCGACATCGACCTCTAGCAGGGCCTCGCAAGCGGCGCCAGCCGGTCCGGGCGCGACGCCCGCGCCCGCGTCAGGTGCCCCTCCAGCCACCCGCGGCTTCGCGCCGGGTGCCGATGACTGAACAGGATCGCCTCGTGGTCGAGCGCGTCGATCCGGTCGTTCGCGGCGCGCAGCGCGTCCATCGAGTTGCGCAGCGCCACCTCCACCGGCATCCGCTCCGGGTTCACGTCGATGCCGAAGTACCCCACGTACCCGTGCATCTTGAGCGCGTACAGCCCCGCCTCCGTCTGCTCGGGCGAGACGACGCCCACGTTCAGATCCTGGTCGTAGTTGCCCAGCGGCTGGCTGTTCCAGTGCGTGTGCGCCAGGCGCCCTTCCGACAGAGGCCAACTGAAGGCGTACGCAAGATCCTCAAAGCCCATCAGCACGTGCCCCACTTCCGGGTTCATGCACACCAGGCCATGCCCCTCGCCCAGCACGCGCCGGTTGGCGTCCGCGCCCAGCCGCCGCTCCACGTCGCGCGCCAGCAAGATGCCCTCGGGCGTCGTGCCATAGAGGATCCTGCCGCGCGGCTCGTAGGGCTTTGGCTCGAACGCGATCCGCACGCCCGGCACACGGTCCATCGCCTCCGCCAGCCCGGACGCGAACCGGTCGCGCATCCCCGCGAAGTCCACGCCGAACGGGTTCTCGTACCCGTCGATGCCGGGCCACACCACCGCGAAATCGGTGTCGAGCTCGCGGTTGAGCGCGAGCGCCCGGGCCGTGCGATCGATCGCCGCCCGGCGCGCCGATTCGACCGGGCTCGACAGCGACCCGAACTCGAACTGCGTGTCCCAGAAGAGCAGCGGGATGACCGTCAGCAGTCGCACGCCGGTCTGGGCCGCAAACGTCCGCCACAGCCCCACGTTCTCCTCGTTGATCTCGTTGGGGTAGTGCGCCTCCATCGCCGCCAGCCCGCGCGAGGCCAGCCCCGCGGCGATTTCCAGCCGGCGTTCCAGATCCAGCACCGGCGTGTACCGCTCGTGGAACCGCGACGGGCAGGGCGAGAAGAACCACACCCCCGCCGAAAACCGCAGGTCGAGCGAGAACGTCGACAAGTGCCGCAGCAGGTCGTCCGGCGTACGCCGCAGCCCCTGGGGTCTCAGATCGTGCAATGGCATGAACCCTCCCTGATTGCCCCCAGCCTATCGCGCCCGCCGGCGGGGCCCGCGCGTCGGGCCCGGCCGCGCCACCTCGCAATTCGCGGGCACCCCGCGATTGTCGCGCCCATTGCGTTCGCATAACGTTTGGGTATGGCGGACGACGACTTCACCTACCGCGACGCCCTCGCCGAGGGCCCGGCCCACCGACGCGCCGCCGGCCTCAACCCCGGCAACCGCTTCGAGGACCTCCGCCTGCACGTGCTCGGCGAGGAACTCGACCGCCAGATGATCGAGCGCGCCGACGCCGACGGCACGCGCCGCCGCGTCGAGCGACAGGTCTTCCGCGACGCCACCCGCACCATCATCAACCGCGTCGCCCGCACCTCCGACGTTCCGTTCGATTGGACGATCAACCCGTACCGCGGGTGCGAGCACGGCTGCGTCTACTGCTTCGCACGCCAGTACCACGAGTACCTCGGCTTCAGTTGCGGGCTCGACTTCGAGACCAAGCTCGTCGCCAAGCCCGACGCCGCCCGCCTGCTGCGCGACGAACTCGCGTCGCCCTCCTGGAAGCCCGAGCCCATCGTGATGTCGGCCAGCACCGACATCTACCAGCCGATCGAGCACACCATGCGCCTCGCCCGCCAGTGCCTGGAGGTGCTCGCCGAGTGTTCTCAGCCGGTCTCGACCATGACCAAGAGCGCGATGGTGCTGCGCGACACCGACCTCTGGGCGACGCTCGCCTCCAAGAACGCCGGGCGCGTCATCATCACGCTGGTGACGCTCGACGCGGACCTTGCTCAGAAGCTCGAGCCGCGCGCGTCGCTGCCGGTGGCGCGCCTGCGGGCCATCCGCGAGCTCACCGACGCGGGCGTGCCGGTGAGCGTCAACGTCGCGCCGATCATCCCGGGCCTGACCGACTCGGAAGTGCCCGCGATCCTCGAGGCCGCCGCGAAGGCCGGGGCGCTCCGCGCGTCGTACGTCCTGCTCCGCCTGCCCTACCAGATCAAGGACCTCTTCCTCGACTGGCTCTCGCGATCCGTGCACCCCGAACGCGCGAAGAAAGTCGAAGCACAGATCCGCGACACCCGCGGCGGGAAGCTCTACGACGCCTCGAACGCGCGCCACCGCGGGCAGGGCCCCCTCGCGGAACAGATCGCCCAGGTCTTCGACGTCTTCACGCGGCGGCACGGGCTCAATCGCGACGTCCGCCCGCTCTCGGGCGCACACTTTCGGCGCCCGCAGACCGGCGGGCAGCTCTCGCTCTTCGGCTGACGGGTGTGCGTTGCTGTGCCTCGCGTACCACCTCGCGTACCACCTGGGGTACCACCGCACTCCGTGCGGTGTGCCTGACCTCACTCCCCCGCCGTCGCCCGGCAGTAGGACTCCAGCCCCGGGTACACGGTCTTGTACCGCGCGAGCACCTCTTCGTACGTCGCGGTGCCCGACGCCGTCGGCTCGGTGGTTTCCTTCTCGCGCACGATCACCTCGCACGCCTCGCGCACGCCCGGCCACGCGCCCATGCCGACGCCCGCCAGGATCGCCGCCCCCAGCGCCGGGCCCTCCTCGCTCTCGAGCGAGACCAGCGGCACGCCCATCGCGTCGGCGTGGATCTGCCGCCACAGCGCCGACTTGGCCCCGCCCCCGATCACCCGCACGCGGCTCACCGTCGCCCGCGCCTCGCGCATGATGTCCAGGATCTGACGCATCGTGAGCGCAACGCCCTCGAGCACCGCCCGCACCAGGTGCGCCCGCGTGTGCCGCTCCGTCAGCCCCACCCACGCGCCCCGCGCACTCGCCGAAGGGTGCGGGCAGCGCTCGCCCGTCAGGTGCGGCAGGAACACGAGCCCGTCGCTCCCCGCCGGCGCGGTGGCGGCCTCCTCCAGCAGCGCCTCCAGCGGCACCTGCGGCGCCAGCTCGCGCTTCGCCCAGTCCAGGCTCGCGCACGCCGAGAGCATGCACCCCGTGTTGCACCACGACGCGGGCGAGCCGCCCTTCCCGTCGCCCGCGAAGAACGTGTGCACGCGCCCCGGCTTGCCGGGCGTGCGATCGTCGAACCGCGCCCGGTCGCTGTGCACGTACAGCACGCCGCTCGTGCCCAGCGAGAGCAGCGCGTCGCCGGGCTTCACCACGCCCGCGCCCACCGCCCCGGCCTGGTTGTCGCCCGAGCCGGCGATCGCCGCCGTCGCCCGCGGCACGCCGAACTCCCCCGCCGCCCAGGGCGTCAGAATCCCCGCGTTCACCGCGCTCTCGCGCAGCGCGGGCAGGCGCCGCCGATCGATCCCCGCCAGCGCGCACGCCTGGTCCGACCAGCGACGCTCCTGCATGTCGAGCATGAGCGTGCCCGAGGCGTCGCCATAGTCGGTCGCCAGTTCGCCCGTCATCGTGAATCGCACGTAGTCCTTGGGCAGCAGGAACGCGCCGGGGTTCGCGAGCGCGTCCGGCTCGTGCTTGCGCAGCCACAGCAGCTTCGGCAGCGTGAACCCCGCGAGCGGCGCGTTGCCGAGCGTGCGCACGCAGGCGAGGCGCCCGCCGAACGCCGCCTCGATCTCCGCGCACTGCGCCTCGCAGCGCTGGTCGTTCCAGAGGATGGCCGGGCGGACGGGGTTGAGCACGCGCGTGCCCGCGCGGAAACTCTCGTCCGCGTCGATCACCGTCAGCCCGTGCATCTGGCCCGAGAGCGCGAGCGCGCGCACGCCCGTTGAATCCACGCCCGCCAGCGCCTGGCGGGCCGCGATGGAGGCTCCCTCCCACCAGTCGCGCGGGTCCTGCTCGCTCCAGCCCGGGTGGGGCTGCGAGCGCGGGTACGTCGACGCGCCGCGTCCCACGATCCGCCCCTCGCGGTCGATCACGATCGCCTTTGCGCCCGACGTGCCGATGTCGATGCCGAGAAACATGGCGGGAGGATACACGACGCGGCGAGACGCGGAGAACCGCGAGCCGCGGCGCCGCGCACCAAAGTTCGCCCCCGCGCCGGACGCCGCGTTACGGGCACGCCTGCCCGCCGACCACCTGCGAGAGCGATTCGACGTCGTCCTGGTCGGCGTTGCCGTCCTGGTTGAAGTCCGGATCGCCCGACGAGCACGACGCGTCCCCGGCGATCACCTGCGCCAGGCACGCCACGTCGTCCTGGTCGACGTTGCCGTCCTGGTTGACGTCCGGATCGCAGATGGGCCCGACCGTCGCGGCGGCGTCGATGAACCCGTACCCGCGGATGAACAGCGGGTCGGTCATACCCGTCGCGACGTAGTCGGTCGCGTTCGAGAAGATCGCCGCCCGCATCTGGTCCACCGTCCACGTGGGGCGCGCCTGCACGATGCACGCGACCGCCGCGGCGACCAGCGGCGTGGACAGCGACGTCCCGTTCGCCAGCGCGAATCCCGTCGTGCTGGAGGACGACACCGTCGCGGTGCCCGAGCCCCGCGCCAGCACCTCGGGCTTCACGCGTCCGTCGGCCGTGGGGCCCGACGACGTGAACCCCGACGACGTGCCGTCCGAGCGACCCGCGCCGCACGTGATGACGCGCAGCGCATCGGCGGGCGCGCCCAGCGTGCTCGTCGCGGGGTTGTCGTCATGCCCGGCGTTGCCCGCGGCGGTCAGGCAGTGCAGCCCGTTCGCCGTCGCGACGTTCACCGCGATCGACGTCACCGCCGTCACACCGTCCAGGTCCGCCTGCGTGTACCAGTCGATGTAGCTGAGCGAGGACGTCGCGAGGTCTCCGCCGTGGAACTCGATGAACTCCAGCCCAGCGACGTAGTTGTCCTCTTCGATGGGCGTCTCGCTGGCGATGTCCTCGGTCTTCGCGAGGATCACCGACGCGTCGTACGCGCCGCCGACGAGTTCATTCGGCTGGTACGCGCGGATGCAGCCCAGGATGAGCGTGCCGTGCGAGTGCTGGTCGGGGTGATCGCCCGCCTGCGGGCCCGTGTTGGTGTCGTCGTCGATGAAGTCATGCTCGGCGACCACCGGCAGCACGTGCCCGGGGAAGTTGAACGCCGCGTGGTCGCGCCGGAAGCCGGTGTCGAGAATCCCGACGATCACGCCCTGCCCCGTGAAGCCCTGCCCGTGCAGCGCGGGCAGGTTGATCTGCGCGAGCTGCGCGGACGAACGACCGTACATGTCGCGCGCGCCGTACCCGCCGGAGGTCGAGTGCGCGGCCGGCACCACCTCCACCGGACGCACGCCCCGCCCCCACCGCACGGGCTCGATCGACCGCACGAACGGCAACGCCGCGATCTGCTCTGCCTGCACGCGCGTCACGCGCACGCTCGCCGCGTTCGCCCAGCGGCTCTCGCGCAGCACCCGCACGCCCAGCGCCCCGAGCTGCGCCGTGTACCCGGCGTGCACCGGCAGGTCGCGCTCATCGAACAGCCCCGGATCAGAGCGGCGCAGCCGCCGACGCTCGACCGCGCGGGCCGGGTACGTCGCCTCCAGGCCCGCGAGCGCGGCCTGCATCGCCGCACCCGGCGCGACGCCCTTGTCCACGAACATCACCCACACCTTGAGCTCGTCGCGCTCCTCAAAGGCCGCCGCGAGCGCCGGCGCTAGCGGCGCCGGACGGTCCGGCGCGGAGAGGAAAGACGCGTTCGGCTCGAGCGCCGTCGCGGGGCGGGCCCCCAGGGCGAATGCAAGGCCGACGGCGACCGCGAACGCGCGCGCATGCTGAGTCATGGGTGGTGCTCCAAACCACGTGAGTCTACCAGAGTCGTTGCGGGCGCACAGCAAAAACCGAGCGCGCCGGGCGCTCACGCCGCGTGCCACGCCTTGCCCAGGTTCTCACCGACGACCGTCGGACCGGCGGCGCCGGCCGCGGCGATCAGCCGGCGCAAGGGTTCGCCCGCGGGCTCGTCGCTGAGCGGGAACGTCGAGTGGTGCATGGGCATGAACCGCTCGCCCCCGGCCAGGCGGTGCATGTCCCAGGCCTGCTCGGGCGTCGCGTGCGCGTGCTCCCACGGGTCGTACGCGCCGATGCCGAAGATCGTGAGGTCGGCCCCGCCCACGCGCTCGAACGCCCGGGTGTGGGCGGTGTCGCCGCTGAAGAGCACGCGCCGCCGGTGGTCGGGCGCGTCGATCACGTAGCTGTTGAACCCGCGCTGGCGGTCGAACGCGGTGCGCGCGCCCCAGTGCGCCGGACGCATGGCCCGGATCACCAGGTCGCCCGCCCGAACTTCGTCGTTCCACCGCAGCTCGTGCACGCCCTCAAATCCGCCCGGGATGAGCGCACCGGTCCGCTCCGCCGTAATCACCCGCGTGCGCGGCGAGACGAGCTTCGCCAGCGTCGGACGGTCGAGGTGATCAAAGTGCGCGTGGCTGACGAGGATCAGGTCGACGGGCGGGAGTGTGCCGAGATCAAACGTCGGCGCCAACCTCCCCAGCCCGAACGTCCGCCCGCCCACGCGTACGCCGATGCGCTCCGAGAACACCGGGTCGGTCAGCACCCACGATCGCCCGATGCGCAGCAGCACGGTCGAATGTCCGAGCCACACGCCCCCGAGGCTGGCGTCCGCGTGCGGGTGCTCGACGCGCAACGCCGCCCCTTCGCGGAGCTCGCGCATCGACGCCAGAAGTTCCCGCGGGTAGCGGCGCGTCGACGACCGGGCGGCGGCGGCGGCCATGTCCACCATCCGCGCCCAGGGCCCGCCCCGACCATTGCTGTCCGCCGGCGTGCTCACGTAGGGATTGAAGGCGCGCCGTGTCACCGGCGTGTCACGCCTGGAGAACCAGTTCACGCGTTCTTGCGTCTCACCGGGGTAGCATGCGCCGGCGGCACGCGTCGCCGGCGCTGTGGCGGGACGAACGTCCCAGGAGACCTCGCGATGAACACTTCGGCTCTTTCGGCCGCGTCCGTGCTTGTGGCGCTCGCCGGCATGTCCTTCGGCGTCCATGCGCAGCCCGCGCGCACCCCTTCCACCAGCGTCACGATCTACAGCGCCGCCGAGCCCGGCGCTGTCCCGCCCTCCACCTACCGCCCCACGCCCAACAACCCCTACGCCTACCACCAGCAGCAGGCGGTTCCCGGCTTCGCCATCGTCCGCCAGGACCGCCCCATCAATCTCGGCGCGCAGGTCAGCGAGGTGCGCTTCACCGACGTCGCCGCCCTCATCGACCCCACGACCGTCTCTTTCACCTGCCTCACCGACCCCGGCACCCGCGTGCTCGAGCAGAACTACCAGTTCGACCTCGTCTCGCCCGACAAGCTCCTCGAGAATTTCATCGATCGCGAGATCACCGTCACCGTCCCCCGGGGCGACCACACCGAGACGATCACCGGCACGCTCCTCTCCAGCTCGCCCGGGCAGTTCGTGCTCGCGGCGAACGGCGGGCTCGAAGTCATCAACGGCTACCAGGGCATCACCTTCCCCAGCCTGCCCGAAGGGTTCCAGACCCGCCCCACCCTCGTGTGGAAGATCGGCACCGCCAAGCCCGGCGCGCACACCGCCCGCGTCTCGTACGAGACCGAGGGCGTGACCTGGTGGGCCGATTACAACCTCATCTACCACGAGGGCACGAACGAGAACGCCGGATTCCTCGACGTCGGCGCGTGGGTCAGCATCCTCAACCGCAGCGGCGGCACCTACGACAACGCCCAGCTCAAGCTCGTCGCGGGCAGCGTCAACCGCGCGCCGCGCCAGGACCAGCGCTGGAACAGCCGGCGGGAACTGGGCATGGTCGTCGACGAGGCCGTCGGCGGGGTCGGCGGCTTCGCCGAGAAGTCGTTCTTCGAGTACCACCTCTACACCCTTGGCCGCTCCACCACCATCCCGAACAACTCGACCAAGCAGATCGAGCTCTTCCCCGCGGCCCAGAAGGTGCCCTGCGACAAGGTCGTCGTCTACGACGGCCTGGGCCAGGACGTGTGGTTCGGCGGCGGCCCGTACACCGACGCCAACCTCGGCTCGCAGACCCGCAAGGACGTGGACGTCTACGTCCGCTTCCGCAACACGCCGCAGGCCGGGCTGGGCATGCCCTTCCCCGCCGGGCGCATCCGCATCAGCAAGGTCGACGAGGCCGACGGGGGCGTGGAGTTCATCGGTGAAGACGTCATCCGCCACACGCCCCGCAACGAGGAGATCCTCGTCAAGGTCGGCAAGGCTTTCGACGTCGTGGGCGAGCGCATCGCCACGGACTTCAAGGTCGATCACTCGAAGGAGATGATGGAAGAGACCATCGAGATCACGGTGCGCAACCGCAAGCAGCAGCCGGTCGACGTCATCGTGCAGGAGCGCCTCGTCCGCTGGCTGCAGTGGGAGATCGTGAAGTCCACGCACGAGTTCACGAAGATCGACGCCCGGCGCATGCACCACACGCTGCGCCTCGCGCCCGACGAGGAGAAGGTGATCCGCTACACCGTGCGATACACGTGGTGAGGCGTCGCGCGGGCGAGCTCCCGCTTTTTCGCTTCTTCCCTGTCTCGCTGTCTCGCTTGTTCCCTGTCTCCCTGTCTCGCTCGCTTCTTCTTACCCCAGCGGATCCGGCTTGAACAGCTTGGTGTCCAGCGCCCACTGCTTTTCGGTGAAGTTGCCGCCGGTGTCGATGGCGTGGGCCCGGTCGGGGCGGGCGGCGGCCAGGGCCATCGTGGTCTTGGCGTCCAGGTTGTCGAGCTGGCTCACGAGGATGGCCTCGGGGGTCGCGGGGATCTTGGCGGCCCCGAACTCCGGCACGCCGTGGTGCGACACGATGATGTGCTGCAGCACCAGCATCGCGTTGCCGGGGATGCGCACCCCCTGCTCGCGCATCACCTGCTGCGCCTTGTCGTGCAGCATGATCGCGCCGTCCACGATGTGCCCGATCAGCTCGCCCCGGTCCGTGTACGAGAACGCCCGGTCGTAGACCAGCTCGCGCGTCTTGCCCAGGTCGTGCAGGAACAGGCCCATCACCACGATGTCGCGGCTGATCTTCGGGTACAGCGGGCACACCACCGTCGCCAGTTTCACGAGCGTGAGCGTGTGCTCCAGCAGCCCGCCCAGGTACGCGTGGTGCATGCTCTTCGCCGCCGGCGCGGTGCGGAACTGGTCCATCAGGAACGCGTCGTCGAGGTACGCCTTGGCGAGCGCCCGCATCGCCGGGTGCTGCAGCGTGTCGAGCAGGGCCACCAACTCCTCGAACATCTCGCCCACCGGACGCGTCGAGGCGGGGAGCAGCTCGCGCATCTGCTCGGGCGTGGGCTCGGCCGCCTCGATGCGGCTGATGATGAGCTGGATCTCGCCCTGGTACGCCTGCGTCTGCCCTTCCAGGCGCACGAACCCGTCCGTCGGCAGGCTCGAGTACGTCGGCTCGTCGATCGTCCACATGCGGGCCGGCACCTGCCCGGTCTTGTCGCCGATCAGGCACTTGAGGAAGTACTTGCGGCTCTCGCGCGTGGTGCCGAGCTGCTTGTTGATGATCGCGAAGAGGCCCGCCAGGTTCTGCGGCGGCTCGCCGAGGTCCGCGATGTACGTCCGCGCCTGATTCATGGGCACACCCTTGCTCTGCACGCTGGCCATGCGGTCCTCCGCGAGTTCGATTCCACGACGCCGACGACCGGCCCTTCTACTGCGCCCACGGCGCCGGCACCTCGCCGTGCGTCGCGCGGACGATGCTCCGGATGCCGCCCCGCCCGCGCCAGTCCGTCCGCACCAGCAGCCAGGCGGGGCCCATCAGGCGGGCCAGGTCGTCGCGGATCCGATTCGTGACGGCCTCGTAGTAGATCCCCTCGTTGCGAAAGCCCTGCAGGTAGAGCTTGAGACTCTTGAGCTCCACGCACAGCCCGCCCACGCCGCGCCCGCGCGGCTCGAAGCGGATCGTCACGGTACCAAAGTCCGGGTGTCCCGTCACGGGGCACACGCTCGTGAACTCCTCGGCGATGTGCTCGACCACGAACGGAGCGTCGGCGGGGGTTTCGAACGCCTGCAGCAGCGAGGGGTCGGGCATCCGCAACGATACCCGCGTGCGGGCACGCCGACGCGCGCTACTGGTACTTGCCCAGCAGTTCCAGGATCCGGGGCTGGTTCCGCTGGATCTGCAGGCTCCGGCGCCAGGCGTCCAGCGCTTCGCGCCGCGCCCGCTCGTCCTTCTGATCGGTGAAGTGCCACTCGTTCATCAGGCACACGCCCACGCCGTTGAGCGCCGGGAAGTGGTTCGGGTCGATCTCCAGCGCCTTGCGGTACGACGCGAGGGCCTCCTCGTACCGGCGCAGACGGAACAGCCCCGCCCCGAGCCGCTCGTACGCGTTGGGCGTCGGCTCGGTCCGCGTCAACTGCTCGAGCGTGTTCACCATTTCCTCGTACCGCCCGCTCCGGCCCAGGCTGTTCGCCAGGTTCAGCAGCACCGGGCCGGTGAGCTCGGTGAGTTCGGCCGCCTGCTGATACTCGACCACCGCCTCCTCGTGCCGGTCGAGGGCGCTGTAGATCGCGCCCAGGTTCGTGCGGGCCGCTGCGTTGCGGGGGTTGGTCCGCACCGCGCGCTGGAGGTACGCCAGACCCTCGGCGGGCTCGCCGACCTGGAGGTAGGCGATGCCCAGGTTCATGTTCGCGTCGAAGTCTTCCGGGCGGATGGTGAGCGCCCGCAGGTACGCCCGGATCGCCTCGCCCGTGCGGTCGAGGAGTTGCAGCGACAGTGCGTGCAGGTACTGCGCGGAGAAGTTCGTCGGCTCGAGTTCCGCCGCCCGCGCGTACCGACGCTCCGCCCCCGCGTAGTCGCCCATCTGGCGGTGGATGTCGCCCGCGCCGAGATACGCCACGGTGAGGGTCGGGTTGACCTCGATCGCCTTCTCGAACTCGCGCAGGGCTTCCTCGAGGTTGCCCTGCGTCTGCAAGCGCTGGGCGCGTTCGACGTACTGCTGCCCCGGGGCGGCCCGCCCGGGGGCCGGCGCGTCGGCGCCCGCGCCGGCAGTCCGACGTCCATCCGACGCGGCCCGCGCGGGTTCATCTCCCGCGACCACCGCCGGAGGCCGCCCGTCGCTGGAGGGCGAGACCGTCGCGGGTCGGGGCTTGCGGTTTCGGTTGACGGCGTACTTGTCGAGCGACTGGCACCCGCCCGCGACGAGCGCGAGCGAACAGACGATCGCCCCGCCGAACACCGCACGTCCGCCCGCCATCGCCGATTTCTTGCGTTCTGGCATGCACATCGCTCCGATCCGTTGCTGGCGTGACCGCTGGGTTGATCGGCCCGTCCTCAGATTATCGGTCATAGCCCGGCGCGAATCGCGGGTTTCGCGGCCGAACCGTGCGAGCCGGCGCCGGGGCGCGTCGGCGCCGCCCCGACCAGCAGGCGCAGGCGCCGGAGATTCGTCAGGTCGTACGCCCGTCCGCGCGAATCGTTCACCTTGGGCGTTTCGAGAATCTTCGGCACGCCCCGGAACGCCGGGCACCCCATGAACGAGGCAAACCCGCTCGCCCTAAGCCGCGTTACCGAATAGGTCCCCTTCCCGGCGTGGGCCTTCACCGTCCCGCCGATCCACCCCTCCCCGATGTGCTCGTGCCGGTCGAGCTTGCTCCCCGCCCGTCCCTTGCTGTCGTTCACGTGCAGGACCCGAACCCGCGACAGCCCCACCACCCGGTCGACCTCCGCCAGCACCGCCTCGCCCTGCGCCCGCGTCGAAAGGTCGTACCCGGCGGCGTGCAGGTGACACGTATCCAGGCACACACCCAGTCGCTCCGGGCGTCCCGTCGCCCCGGCGCACCGCGACAGCAGGTCGCGCAGGTGCTCGAGCTTCCCGCCGATCGAACTCCCACCCCCCACCGTGCCCTCAAAGCACGACACGGTGCGGAAGCCGGCCGTGCGCGAGAACACCTCGGCGTACGCCTTCTCGATGCGGGCCATGCCGTCCTCGAACGAGCCTCCGACGTGCGACCCGGGGTGGTGCACCAGGTACGGGATGCCCAGCGCCTCGCACCGTTCGATCTCGTCGGTCATGAGATCGACGCTCTTGGCCCACAACTCGTCCTTGACGCTTGCGAGGTTGATGAGGTACGACGCGTGGCTGACGATGCCGCCCCGACCGTCCGGGCCACCCCGGCCCCAGCCGAGCTCCGCGACGCGCGCGTGCCAGTCGCGCACCATGCCGGGATCCAGGGGCTTGGCCTTCCACTGCTGCTGGTTCTTCGTGAAGACCTGCACGCAGTCGAGGCCCAGACGCTCGCCCTCGTCCAGCGCATTGACCATCGTCCCGGCGATCGACAGGTGGCTCCCGAACATGCTCGCCGACGATAGGAGACCCCGGCGCGACCCGCGTCCCTAGACGTTGAAGTACTTCGCCTCGGGGTGGTGCACGATGATCGCGCTGGTGCTCTGCTCCGGATCGATCTGCCAGTTCTCGGTGAGCGTGCAGCCGATGCGGGCGGGGTCGAGCAATCGGAACAGCCGGTCCTGGTCGCTCATGTCCGGGCACGCCGGGTAGCCGAAGGAATAGCGCGAGCCGCGGTAGTGCTGCGTGAACAGGTCCTTGATCTTCGGGCTGTCCTCGTTCGCGATGCCCAGTTCCTGGCGCATGCGCTTGTGCCAGAACTCGGCCAGCGCCTCGGCCGTCTCGACGCCCAGCCCGTGCAGGTACAGATAGTTCGCGTAGTCGTTCGCGCGGAAGAGCTTCTGCGCCTCCTCACTTGCCCGCGGCCCGACCGTCACGCAGTGCATGCCGATGACGTCGAACTCGCCCGCGCCGGCGGGCCTGAAGTAGTCGCTGATGCACAGGCGCTTCTTGTCGCCCTGGCGGGGAAAGTTGAACCGCTCGATCTCGCGGGGCGTGGCGCGTGTCTCGCGCGACCCGGCCGCGAACGACGCCGGGTCGTAGATGACGAGATCGTCGCCCTCGCTGGCGCACGGGAAGTACCCATAGACCACGGCGGGCGAGAGGATCTGCTCGTCCGCGCAGCGGGCCTTGAGCTTCTCGAAGATGGGCGTGATCTGGTCTTCGAGCAGCGCGTCGTACGCCGCGTCGTCGAGCGCACCCTTCTTCACCTGCCACTGCCCGCGGACGAGCGCCACCGGGTTGATGAACGGGTACACATCGCGCACGTCGATGCCCGTCACGACGCGCGAGCCCCAGAAGGGCGGCGTCGGCACCGGCACGTCCGTCCGCACCGCCGAGCGCGCCGGCGCGAGCGCGACGCCGCCGCCCGAAGACGCCGGGGTGTCCCGGTTCGCGGCGGCGAGCTTCTCGATCCGCGTGCGGTTGATCGCTTCCTCCGCCGCCGACCGCTTGCTCTGGCGCGCCTCGATCTCGCGCCGGAGTTCGTCGGCCCGCCCGCCCACGATGCAGTCCATGGTGCGCAGGCCCTCGAACGCGTCCTTTCCGTAGAAGACCTCGCCCGGATAGCACGTGCGCAGGTGCCCCTCGCAGTAGTGCCTCGTGAGGGCCGCCCCGCCCAGCAGCACCGGCGCCTTGACGCCCTGGGCTGTCAGCTCGCGCAGGTTCTCTTCCATCACGTTCACGCTCTTGACCAGCAGCCCGGACATGCCGATCGCGTCGGCGTTGTGCTCGCGCCATGCCTTTACGATGTCGGCGATCGGCTGCTTGATGCCCAGGTTCACAACGGTGTACCCGTTGTTCGAGAGAATGATGTCTACCAGGTTCTTGCCGATGTCGTGCACGTCGCCCTTGACCGTCGCGAGCACGATCGTGCCCTTGGTCTGCCCCTGCGCCTTCTCCATCAGCGGCTCGAGGTGCGCCACGGCCATCTTCATGACCTCCGCGCTCTGGAGCACGAACGGCAACTGCATCTGCCCGCTGCCGAACAGCTCGCCAACGGTCTTCATGCCGTCGAGCAGGTGGTCGTTGATGATCGCCAGGGGCGGGTAGGTCGCCAGCGCCTCCTCGAGCGTCCGCCCGAGCCCTTCCTTCTCGCCGTCGATGATGTGCGCCCGCAGGCGCTCCTCGACCGTGCGGTGCACCGCGGCCTTCTTCGCGGCGCCGGCGGAATCCGCGTCGACGAACATCGCGATGAACGCCTGCAGCGGGTCGTGCCCCTCGCGCCGGCGGTCGTAGATGATGTCCAGCGCCGCGTTCCACTGGTCGTCGGCGATGCGGTTTCGCGGCAGGATCTTGCTGAAGTGCACGATGGCGCTCGTCAGCCCGGCTTCCCGCAGCTCGTGCAGGAAGACGCTGTTGAGCACGACGCGGGCCGCGGGCTTGAGCCCGAAGGAGCAGTTCGAAAGCCCGACCGTCGTCTGGCTGGTGGGGAAGGCCGCCATGATGCGCCGGACGCCCTCGACGGTCTCGAGCCCGCTGCGCCGGTCGCTCTCCATGCCCGTGGAGATCGGGAGCACGAGCGGGTCGAAGAGGATGTCCTCGGGGCTCATGCCGTGCACGTCGACCGCGCGGCGCAGCCCGCGCGCCGCGATCGCCAGCTTGCGATCCGCCGTGCGGGCCATCGAGGCTTCCTTGTCCTCGTCGATGGAGCCGATGACCAGGGACGCCCCGTAGGTCTTCGCGAGCGCGCAGATCGCGTCGAACTTGTGCTCGCCGTCCTCGAAGTTCGCGCTGTTGATGATGCACTTGCCCGCGGCTCGCTTGAGGCCGGCCTCCAGCGTCGCGAGCTGCGTGCTGTCGAGCATCAGGGGGATGTTCACCTGACGCACCACGCGCGAGACGATCTCGCCCATGTCGCGCGCGTTGTCGCGCCCGGCGTAGTCGACGTTGAGGTCGAGCACGTGCGCCCCGTCGTGACGCACCTGCTCGCGCGCCAGGCTCACGATGCCGTCCCAGTCCTCGGCCTCCAGCAGCTTCTTGAACGCGCGGCTCCCGCTCGCGTTCATCCGCTCGCCCACGATCAGGAACGAGTTGTCCTGGCGGTAGTCCTGCGTCGAGTACAGGCTCGTCACGCCCGCCTTGGGCGCACTCACCACGCGCGGGGCGGCCCGGCGCGCCCGATCCAGCAGCCCGTGCGATTCCAGGCCCTTCGCCAGCGCCCCGATGTGCGCGGGCGTCGTGCCGCAGCACCCGCCCACGAGCCCGACGCCGTCACGCTCCACGAACTTCAGCATCGCCTCGACGAACGCGGGGGGCGTCAGCGGGAACTCGGTGCGCCCGTCGACCAGCACCGGCAGCCCCGCGTTGGGCATCACGCTGATGTGGCGCGGGCCCGCGCCGTCGGGCGTCGTGCCCATCGCCGCCCAGTGCGCGCCCAGGAACCCCACGTGCTCGCTCATCTCCGTCGGGCCCGTCGCGCAGTTCAGCCCCAGCGACGCGATGGGGTACCCCGCCAACGCGCTCGCGGCCGCCGCGATCTCCGTTCCCAGCAGCATCGCGCCCGTCGTCTCGATCGTCACGCTCACCAGGATCGGCACGTCGGCCGGCGTCCGCCCGGCCTCGCGCAGCGCGCTCAGCACGGCGTTGATCGCGCACTTCACCTGCAGCAGGTCCTGGCACGTCTCGATCAGGAATCCGTCAGCGCCGCCCTCCAGCAGCCCCAGCGCCTGCTCGCGATAGCTCGCCAGCATGGTGTCCCACGTCGTGTTGCCCAGCGTCAGCAACTTCGTGCCCGGGCCCATCGAGCCCAGCACGAAGCGCGGCCTCTCTCGCGTCGCGAACCGGTCGCACGCGCTCCGCGCCACCTCCGCCGCCATGCGGCTCAGGCTGCGCGCCTCGGCCTCCAGCCCGAACTCGGACAGCACCAGCGTGTTCGCGCCGAAGCTGTCGGTCTCCACGCAGTCGGCGCCGGCCTCCAGGAACGACTCGTGAATCTCGCGGATCACGTCCGGACGCGTCTTGACGAGAATGTCCGTGCAGTTCTCGCAGCCGCAGTAGTCGTGCTCCACCGTCAGGTTGCGCGCGAAGATCGACGTGCCCATCGCGCCGTCGCACACCAAGACCCGCCGGCGCAGATGATCCAGGAACAGACTGCCCATCGGACTCCTTCCGGGCGGCGTCTCGGCCGCCCGCACCCCGCACCGAGTCCAGTTCATCGGCCCATCCTGACGCCGGCGACATCCGACCGATCCGCCCACCGGGCCGGGACCTGCCGAACCAGACCGGGCGAACGCTAGGCGGCGCGCCGCGATCATTCCATCCGTTCATTTGGATGAACGGGAATAGCGTTCTCGGACGACCATCGGCGGCCTGAAACCGTTCACGCGGGCGGTTCGCTGCTGACGTCCCAGAACGACCGCCAGCCGTCCGGGCCGATCCGCACACGCCGCGCAGAGAGTGGCGTTTCGCCCCTCGGAAACGGAGATACGGCCGAAACTGACCGGAAAACCTTTCGCGACAGCGCGTTGCGCGACACGCCGCGTACAGGGCTGCCGCAAAAAGCCGCCCGCGAGCGTCACGCCGCGGCGTGGGACTTACTTCTTCTTGCCCTTGAAGTAGTCGCCCGAGAACTTGCGCTGGAACTTCTCGACGCGGCCTGCGGAGTCGACGAAGGCCTGCTTGCCCGTGAAGAACGGGTGCGAGCCGGACCACACCTCGACGTGCAGTTCGGGCACGGTGGCGCCGGTCGTCATCACGACCTGGCCGTTGTGGTAGACCTTGCAGTTGTGGAAATACCGCGGATGCGTGTCGGCCTTCATGGGTGAACCTCGCTGGGCGGAGAGTGTAGGCCGGCACCCGCCCGCGGCAAAGCGCCCTCCGACTGGCCCGACGCCCCCCCTTGACCGATGGAGGAGGGCTGCTAGCCTTGAGACCCCGGACGCGACCCGCGCCCGGGCTGTTCGTTCCTCGTTAGCTCAATGGTAGAGCGAGCGGCTGTTAACCGCTAGGTTCTAGGTTCGAGTCCTAGACGAGGAGTTCCTCCCCCGGCGCCCCGCGGCGTCGGGGTTTTTGTTGCCGCGACGCGCAAGCCGCGGACGGCGGCACAACGCGGCCCGTGGCACCGAAAACGCGGTCGCCGCACTCACGCCGCCCGCGCCAGAGCGCTGGTGACCCCCGCCGCCGAGCCGTCCCGATTGCCCGGCGACGCCGTCCCGATCGCCCGAGCACCGAGATCGGCCTTGCGATTTCGGTGCTTCCGGGTGAAGTGGCCCGCCTTGGACCGGCGATCGTAGACTGGAGCACCGAGATCGCCGCAAAGCCGTCGATCTCGGTGGCACGGTGTACCGCACTTCGATGCCACCTGCAGTCCTAGTTAACAGAGCATATCGGTGACGATAATATGATTTATGACCGAAAAGAAGAAGACTCCCGGCTCGCTGCCTTCCTGAATGAGATGACCGGGTTGGAAACGCGTTTATACTATTGACGATGTGTATCCGGCAATCGACGAGTCTTTGACATCCTGAGACTCACACCGCATCGACGACGCCGTCGCCCGCCGCATCGTCCCGGCCGACACGGAGGAGCCCTCCCGCCTCTACTTCCACCTGACCGATCCCCGCGGGAGCACCGTCGCCGTGGTGGACGACACCGGGCGTCTGGTGGAGCGGGTGCGGTATGATGCCTACGGCCGCGCGTCGCACCGCTGGGCGGGCGACGTAAACGGCGGCGGGCGTTGTCACTGGGGAGTGCCGGCAGGGCTGGTGCCCGGTTCTGGACGCCCGCCCGCCTTGGCGGGTCCTGCTGGTCCATTTTGCCGGTTCGGGGGCGGCGGCGTCTGGAGGCCCGCCTGGATCTCGCGCCAACGCCGGACGTTCGCGTCGTCCTGCACACGCTGATACGAAGACACGATCGCACCGGCGATGCGCGTGGCGAACGGCGCGGCGGTGGGTTCGACCTGAGTACATTCGAACGCGCGTTCGAGATAGGCGAGCGATTCGGTGGGCGCTCCGGCGGCGGAGAGGATCGTCCCGATCTGCAGCAGCACGGTCACGACGCCCCGCCCGCAGCGCGTGCTGGTGGTCTCGAGTTCCGCCAGCGCGGCGTTCGCCTCGGCGAGGGCGCGTTCCCGCTGGCCCGTGTACATCAGCGCCCCGGCGACGTACATCCTGGTCTGCGCGATCTGCTGCGGGGGAATCCCGATGCGGCGCTGGTGCTCGACGGACGCGAGCATCGGGGCGATGACGTCGGGCCCGTCGCCCCGGCGCGCCCGGGCGTAGTGCAGCAGCACCGCGCCGGACACGGCGTCCGGATGGTCATCGCCCGACGCGTCGACGCTCGCCGCGTAGTTCCGCTGAAAGATCTCGACGGCCTGGTCGAGCTGGTCGTTCTCCATGTACGAGATGCCGAGTTGCCAGCCCATGTTGTGCGTGTTCGGATCGCGCGGCGCGAGACGCGCTCGGATCTCGTACCCCTCGCGTGCGTAGGGGAGCCCCTGCGCGGCCGCCCCCTTCCGTCCGTACGCGACGCCGAGGTTCGAGAGCGCCGATGCGCGGAGGAGCTCGTCGCTCTTCGCGACGTCGCTCTCGAGCAAGAGGAGCAGCATCTCGATGGCCCGGTCGTAGTTGCCGCCGGCGGAGTAGGTCTGCGCCAGCGCGCCGGTCGCCTGGAAGATGAGTTGGGGCGAGTCCGAGTCGCGGGCGAACTCGGTCGCGCGGACGAATCGCTGCTCCGCGTCCTGCGTGCGGCTCATGCGGCTGGCGACGTACCCGAGTCGGATCATGATGCTCGTGCGCAGCGACCGGGCCCGGGGCAGCGTCTCGCCGGCGAGCGACTCGATCTGCGGCAGGAGCAGCGACTCGACGGTCGCGTAGTCTCCGGTCAGGTACAGCGGCTCGGCGAGCGCGCTGGCGACCTCCGCCCGCACGATGCTGTTCGACGGGGGCTGGGCCAGAAAGTCGGCCGCCGAGGCCTTGAGGATCTGCTCGAAGGTCGCGTTGGGCCCGAGTCGCGCGGGGTGGGCGCGCATGAGCAGTTCGCGCAGGTACGCCGCGACCTCTTCGGCGCGGGCGAGGGCCTGGTCGGCGCGCGCCGCGTCTTCCTGCGATCGGGCCAACGCCGTCTCGGCGGCGCGGCGGTCGATGACGGCACGCCGGAGGCCGATCCCCGCGGCGAGCAGCCCGCCGACCAGCGCCCCCACGACGATGATGCCGGAGGCGACGGGCAGCTTGTGGCGCTGCACGAACTTCTGGGTGCGGTACCACGTGGAGGGCGGGCGGGCGAGGATCGTCCGCCCGGAAAGGAACCGCTCGATGTCCTCGGCGAGGTCGCTGGGAGACGGGTACCGCTGGGCGGGGTCGGGGTGGGAGGCTTTCAGCACGAGGCAATCGAGTTCGGCCGGAATGCCGTCACGGACTCCCCGGGGCGTGGGCGCGGGCGGGCTGAACCGGCTGGGCGGAACGCGCGGGTGCGCGGAGATGAGCGCGCGGACGTCGCCCACGGACATGCCGTCGAGCATGTCGGTGGGGACGGGGAGCGCGCCGGTAAGCAGTTCGTACAGGACGACGCCGAGCGAGTACACGTCGGAGCGGACGTCGGCGTCGGGCTTGAGCTGGTCGGTCTGCTCCGGGCTCATGTACCCGATGGTGCCGAGCAACTGCCCGGCGAGCGTCTGTCCGGAGCGTGTGGCGTTGGTCGCCAGGAGCTTCGCGAGGCCGAAGTCGATGACCTTGGCGACGGGCTGGGCGTCCTCGTCGGTGACGAGGATGTTGGAGGGCTTGAGGTCGCGGTGGAGAATGCCCCGGTTGTGGGCGTGCTGCACGCCCCGGCAGGCCTGCACGAACAGCTCCAGGCGCTGGCGGAGCGAGAGGTTGTGGAGGGACGCGTACTCGGTGATGGGCGGCCCTTCGACAAGCTCCATCGCGATGTACGAGCGCCCGTGGGCATCGGTGCCCGCGTCGAGCATCCGCGCGACGTTGCGGTGCTCCATCTTGGCGATCGCGACGCGCTCGTCCTCGAACCGGGCGAGGAGCTGCTGGGTGCTGAACTCGGCCCGCAGGACCTTGACCGCGGCTCGGCGACGAACCGGGACGACCTGGTGGGCGCGGTACACGGTGCCCATGCCGCCCTGCGCGATCAGCCCGTCGACGACGAACGGGCCGATCTGCCTGGGCAGCAGACCGCCGGAGGCAAACCCCTCGGGCGGCGCCACGAGCGGGGCGAGCGCGTCGTCCGAGCCCAGGTCGACGCTCATCAGCCGGGTGACATCACGCGCCAGGTCCGGGTCATCGGACAGGCGCTCCTTGATCCACGCCCGGCGCTGGGCGGGGTTGAGCCCTTCGAGGATCAGCAGAGATTCTTTGAGACGTTCCTGCCGCAGATCCATAGGGTGCTACCTGCCCGGGTCCCGGTTCGCCTGCAGTTCCTGCGCGAACCACCGGCGCGCAAAGGCCCAATCTCGTTCGACCGTGCGCTCCGTGACGCCCAGCGAGATCGCGATCTCGGCGAAGTCCAGTCCTAGATAGAAACGCATCGTGACGACTTTCGCCGACCTGGCGTCGATCGCTTCCAGGCGTGTCAGGGCCTTGTCGATGCCGAGCACCTCGTCCGGGCTCCGTTCGATGGCGATGTCGGCCTCCTCGAGCGGGGTCCGACCCTGCTGCCCTCCCCGCTTGATCGCGGCGGCCCGGCGGGCCCGGTCGACCAGGATGCTGCGCATCGCCATCGCCGCGGCGCCGATGAAGTGCGACTTTCCGGCCCATGACCGCGACGGGTCCTTCCCCAGCTTCAAGTAGACCTCGTTCAGCAGTTCGGTCGGCTGGAGCGAAGCGCCCGGCCCGAGGGTGCGCAGTCGCTGCTCGGCGAGCGAGCGCAACTCCTCGTAGACCAAGGAGATCAGTTGATCGATGCGTGCCGGGTGGTCCGGCCGGGTCGGATCCTCGTGAGATGTCGGGCCGATATCAGGACTCACCGGGGCCCATGGTATCAGCCGACGGTGCCGCCGGAGCCCCTCCCCGCGAGCTGGCGGTTCGGCCGGCGAACGACTTTCGTGCCGCGGGTGTCGGTCGAAACGCCCGTCCTGCGTCTTGACGGTGGACGCACTGTGATCGCCGGTCGGACGCGTGTCCGGACGGGTCTGGTGGTCCGAGTCGGGGAACGGCGTTTCGCCGACCCATAGGAAGCTGCCTCATGCACGCTCTTCGCCACCGGGCCCTTTCCATCGGTCTCGCGCTCGTCGCAGGCGCCGGCGCCGCCGCGGTCTTTGCCGGCGCCGCCACGCCGAGCCACGCCCAGCCGGCGGGCACCGCCCGCGCCAAAGTTACGTGGGCGTCGGGCGGCGCGCGCGAGCGCTGGACGCCCGACAACTGCGTCTTTGCCTTCGTCGATCACCAGACCGGCCTCATGAACCTGGTCAACGACACGCCCGCGGGCGAGTACAAGAACATCGTCGTGGGGATGGCCAAGCTCGCGAAGATCCACAACATCCCCTCGGTCATCACGACGAGCGCCGAGACCGGCCCGAACGGCCCGAAGCTGCCCGAGATCCTCGCCCAGCTCCCCAACGCCCCGTACATCAAGCGCAACGGGCAGATCAACGCGTGGGAGGACCCCGCGTTCGTGGACGCGATCCGCAAGACAGGCCGGACGAAGATCGTCATGTCCGGCATCACCACCGACGTCTGCGTGACCTTCGCGGCGCTCTCCGCGCTCGACGCCGGGTTCGAGGTCTACGTCGTCACCGACGCCTCCGGCTCGATGAGCGAGCAGACGCAGCTCGCCTCGCTCATGCGCATGCAGGAGGCCGGGGCCGTCATGGGAACGTGGTTCGCGCTCTCGTGCGAGATGCTCTACGACTGGCGCAACCCCAAGGGTCAGGAGACGGCGCAGCTCTTCGTCGAGCACTTCCCCGCCTACGCCGAGATCTTCCACAGCCACCAGGCCCACTCCAAGAGCAAGTGACCAACCCGCGCCGCCCGGGCCAACGCCCCCGCGGCGTGTTCGCACCCTCCCTGCCGCACCCCCCATGCACCCACCCCGCACAATCTGCGCCGCGATCCCGCCGCACGCCGCTGGGGCGCTCGTCCCCGGGCATCATTCCGGGCACGGAATAGCATGCCCGCATGCCCTACGACCTGACGGTCAGCATCGGCTATCACGTCCACCGGGCCGCCAGCGGGATGCGACGCGAGCTCGATGCGCGCCTGGCGGCGCACGGGGTGACCTCGGCGCAGTGGGGCGCGCTCGTCTCGATCGGCCGGCACGGGTGCGCCACCGCGGCCGACCTGGCGCGGTGGATGAACCTCGATCGCGCGGGCGTCTCCCGGGTGCTCACGCAGCTCGAACGGGTCCGCCTCATCGAACGACGCCCCTCCGCGGACGACCGCCGCACCAGACGACTGCGCTTGTCGCCCAAGGGGGCGGCACTCCTGCCCACGCTCGAGGCGGTCACCGCCTCGGTCTCCGAGGATTTCCTCGCCACCTTCTCGCCCGCCGAACGGTCCCGACTGCTGCGGCTGCTCTCGCGCGTGCCGAGCAACGTCCCGGTCGCGCGGGCGGACTGATGCCCGCCGCTCGATCAACTCGTTGTGATGTCACCAAACCGATTTTGTTGATGAATCATCGATCCGCCTGAATCCGCCCACCGACCCGCCCGAATCGCACGGGTC
The DNA here is from genome assembly GCA_033763975.1 of Planctomycetota bacterium. Lineage (NCBI taxonomy): Bacteria > Pseudomonadati > Planctomycetota > Planctomycetota bacterium. The sequence continues at coordinate 4,755 of JANRJM010000007.1, read as the reverse complement.
TCGTGGGTCGGCCACGTTCCTCACAGCAATCGCCGGGAGACATCCGTCTCCCGCCGTGGCCCCGCGCAGACGCCACGACAAGGACGCACTCGCCATGTTCCCCCACGCCCGCAACCCCTTCGCCGAACGCCTCACCCCGCAGAACGCCGCCGTGCTCCTCATCGATCATCAGGTCGGCCTCTTCAGCTTCCTTCCGTCGGTCAACGCACTCACCCTCAAGAACAGCATCCTGGGCCTCGCCAAGACCGCCAAGGCGTTGGGCCTGCCCACCATCCTCACGACGAGCTGGCCCCACGGCCCGAACGGGCCGACCATGCCCGAACTCGTCGAGCTCTTCCCCGAGAACAAGATCATCGACCGCAACACGGTCAACTTCTGGGATCACCAGCCCTCCGTCGACGCCGTCCAGAAGCTCGGGCGCAAGAAGCTCATCATCGCGGCGCTCGACACCACCACCTGCCTCGCGATGGCCGCCGTCTACGGCGTTCAGGCCGGCTACGACGTCTACGCGGTCGTGGACGCCTCGAGCACCTTCGATTCCCTGAACGAGCAGGCCGCCATGCTCCGCATGGCGTCTGCCGGCGTCGTCGTCACCACCTGGGTCCCCGTCCTCGCGGAGCTCTGCAAGGACACGACCATCAACGGCAAGCACATCGCGGGCCTGTTGACCGAGCACACGGGCACCTACTACGCCGCGATGAACAACTACCTGGCCACGGGCAAGACCGCCGACGCCGTGCGCCCCCACATCGCCGAGACCGTTCCCGCCGCCTCGCGCAAGGTCGAGTACCGGTACGCCTGATCCTCGCGGAACTGCGTCATGAAGATCGCCATCCTCGGGGCTGCGGGCAAGATCGGCGGCCTTACGGTCGCCGAGGGCGTCGCACAAGGGCACCACGTGCGCGCCCTTGCCCGTAACCCCGACCGAATCCCCGACGTGCGCGGGCCCGGCTCGCTCACCAGGCTCCCCGGCGACGTGCTCAACGCGGCCTCTCTGGAGCAGGCGCTCGCCGGCGCGGACGCCGTCGTCTGCACCTTCGGCGCTCCGCTCAACTGGTCCACCATCACCCGCATGCCCACGGTCTGCGCCGTCGGCACGCGTTCGGTGCTTCAGGCCATGGCGCGCACCGGGGTCGCCAGGCTTGTCTGCATGACGGCCATCGGCGTGGGCGACAGCCGGGGCCGGGGCCGCCGCATCTTCCGCTCGTTCATCCGGCCCGTCCTGCTCGGGCGCATCTTTGCAGACCGCCAGATTCAGGAAGACCTCGTCCGGTCCAGCGCGACGCGCTGGTCCATCGTGCGCCCGGCGGAACTCACCGACGCCCCGGCGGGCCCGTGGCGCACCGTCGACGCGTCGGACCGTTCGGGGCCCGAGCCCGCGCACGTGCCGCGCGCCACCGTTGCGAAGTTCCTCATCCGCGAAGCCGTCGAGGCCGGATTCCTCGGCCGCGCCCCCATTCTGACCGCCGCGCCTCAACCGAACCACAGGAGCGACCCGTGACACACGCCGCCTTCTCGCCCGCCGACACCGCGCTGCTGCTCATCGATCACCAGGTCGGCACGATGCAGCTCATCAAGAACATCCCCCTCGACGTCGTGAAGCGCAACACGCTCGCGCTCGCGAAGGCGGCCAAGATCCTGAACATGCCGGTCGTGCTCACCAGTTCACAGGAAGAGCGTCTGCAGGGCCCGCTGATCCCGGAACTCAAGCAGATCGTGCCCGAGGCGTTCGACCGCCGCATCCGGCGGGCCGGCATCGTGAACGCCTGGACCGACGTGCACTTCCGCAACGCCGCCGTCGCCACCGGTCGGCGGAACCTGATCATGGCGGGCGTCACGACCGACGTGTGCCTGGTCTTCCCGACCATCAGCGCCGTGCAGGAGGGCTACCGCGTGCAGGCCGTGCTCGACGCGTCGGGCTCGCCCTTCATGCAGTCCGAGGACTTCTCGCAGCGTCGCATGGAGAACGCGGGCGTCGTTCTCACCGCGACGAACACGATGATCGCCGAACTGGCCCAAGACTGGTCCACCCCTGCCGGAAGCCAGCTCATCCAGCTCCTTTTCACTGACGTCCTGCCACGTATCGGCTGAGTTGCCCCGCCACCCCCTCCGCCGTGTTCGCTTCCAAGCGCCCCAGGAGCCCGATCCATGCCGACGCCCAACCCGTTCCACGCCCGCCTCACCCCCGACAACTGCGCCATGCTCCTCATCGACCACCAGACCGGCACCATGCTGGGCGTTCAGGACATCCGCCTCGACCAGTTCCGCTCCAACGTCCTCGCCCTCGCAAAGACCGCCAAGGTCCACAACCTCCCCGTCGTCCTCACCGCCAGCTACGCCGAAGGGCCCAACGGCCCGCTCATGCCCGAACTCCTCGAGATGTTCCCCAACGCCCCGGTCATCTACCGCCCGGGCCCCATCAGCTCCTGGGACGACCCCAACTTCGTCGCCGCCGTCAAAGCCACTGGCCGCAAGAAGCTCATCATGTCCGGCGTCACCACGGACGTCTGCCTCATGTTCCCCGTCCTCCAAGCCCTCGCCGACGGCTACGACGTCCACGCCGTCTACGACGCCTCCGGCTGCTGGGATCAGATGAGCGAACTCATCGCCTGTCAGCGCATGACCCAGGCAGGCGCCGTCGTCTGCAACTGGGCCGCCATCTGCGCCGACCTCCAGTCCGACTGGCGCCGCCCATCCGCTCAGGGCACCCTCGACATCTTCGCCCAACACCTTCCCTTCTACGGCATGCTCGCCAACAACCAGCAAGCCTCCCGCGCCGCACGCTGACCACCCCCCAACTCCACCCCACTCGCACCCCCACCATGAACACACCCACCCCGCAACGCCTCCACACCCTCCATCGCGCCGCCGTCTTCTCCCTCACCGCCCTCCTCCTCGCCATGCTCTGGGGCTTCGCCGGCGTCGCCAAACTCACCTCCGGCGGCGTCCCCACCTGGTTCGCCGACCAGTTCAACAAGACCTTCCTCGCCACCTTCCCGGGCCTCCCCGCCAGCTTCTACTCCATCGCCATCCTCGAATCACTCGCCGCTCTCCTCGCCCTCCTCTCCCTCCTCCGCGGCGAGTTCATCCGCGCCGTCACGCCCCTCTTCCTCCGCCTCTCTCTCCTCGTCTCCCTCGCTCTCTTCGTCCAACTCAGCCTGGGCAAGCAACTCCTCTCCGACTTCGACGGCATCCACGACCTCTACATGTACTTCGCCGGCACCCTCGTCATTCTCTTCCTCGTCCGCCATCTCGACAACACGCCCCCACCCCCCGCCCGCTGACTCCGCCGCCACCTCCCACACCCACACCCGCGGCCACTCCCGCAGCGAGCACCCGCATGAGCCCCCCCACCCCATCCTCCCCAACCCGCGCCCCGCGCTCCCTCCCGGGTGCCCGCTTCCTCGCAACGCACGGGCCCGCCGCCGCGACCTCCGGACACTCGAGCCTTAGGGAGCACCCCGTGCCGTACGTCAACATCAAGATCACTCGTGACGGCGTGACCGCGGCGCAGAAGGCCGAGATCGTGCGCGACGTGACGGGCACGCTGCAGCGGGTGCTGGGCAAGCGTCCCGAGCACGTCCACATCGTGATCGACGAAGTCGATCCGGAGAACTGGGGGTTCGCCGGAATGCTGACCACCGAGTACCGAGCCCAGATGAAGGATGCACCACAATGAACCCCGTAACCCGTCGTGACTTCCTCCGTTCGACCATCGCCGTGGCCGCCGCAGGCTCGCTCGGCGCGTGCATGACGAAAGGGGCTGCCCGTTCCGGCGCGCCGGCGGGTGCGCCCGACCTGATCGTGCACAACGCGAAGGTCACGACGCTCGATCGTGCCCGCCCCGCGGCCGAGGCGATCGCGGTCAGCGCGGGGCGCGTGTCCGCGGTGGGCTCCAATGTCGACGTGCTGCGATTGCGCGACGAGGGCACGCGCGTCATCAACGCCCGGGGCCGCCGCCTCATCCCGGGCCTCAACGACACGCACACCCACACCGTCCGGGGCGGGCTGAACTACGCCCTCGAACTCCGCTGGGACGGCGTCACCAGCCTCAGGCACGGCCTGCAGATGCTCCGCGAGCAGGTCCGTCGCACCCCGCCCGGCCAGTGGGTCCGCGTCGTCGGCGGCTGGTCGTACGCCCAGTTCGAGGAGAAGCGCCTCCCCACGCTCGACGAGCTCAACGCGATCGCGCCCGACACCCCCGTCTTCGTGCTCTACGTCTACACATCCGCCCTGCTTAACAAAGCATGCCTCAAGTACCTCGGCATCGACAAGAACTTCCCCGGCAACAAGTACCCCGGCGGCACCATCGTCCGCGACGCCGCCGGCGAGCCCACCGGCCTCCTCCTCGCCGACCCGTCCGCGCTCATCCTCTACTCAACGCTCAACGACGGCCCCAAGCTCGACATGGAGCAGCAGATGCTCTCCAGCCGTCACTTCATGAAGGAGCTCAACCGCCTGGGCATCACCAGCTCGCTCGACTGTGGCGGCGGCTTCCAGAACTGGCCCGACGACTACCTCGTCATCAAGGAACTCCACAAACGCAACCAGCTCACCATGCGCATCGGCGTCTCCACCTTCATCCAGCGCCCCGGCAAGGAACTCGAGGACTTCCGCTCCTGGACCGAGCGCTACACCCCACGCGTCAACGGCCAGGGCGAAGGCGACGACATGTTCTACCTCCTCGGCGGCGGCGAGATGCTCGTCCGCTCCGCCTACGACTTCGAGGTCTTCAACATGCCGCGCGTCGTCCCG
>JANRJM010000006.1 GCA_033763975.1 Planctomycetota bacterium | reverse complement strand
CGGTTTGGCACCTCGATGTCGGCCCATCACATCCTGGGACTGAAGGCGGCCCCAAGGGTTCGGCTGTTCGCCGATTAAAGTGGTACGCGAGCTGGGTTCAGACCGGCGTGAGCCAGGTCGGTCCCTATCTGCTGTGGGCGTTCCAAGCTTGAGAGGAGTCAACCTTAGTACGAGAGGATTGGGTTGGACGTACCCCTGGTGATCCAGTTGCACCGCTCGGTGCACCGCTGGGTAGCTACGTACGGCAGGGATAACCGCTGAAAGCATCTAAGCGGGAAGCCCCCCTCGAGATGAGGCTTGGTAGTCGCAAGACGTGAGACCCCTGGTAGACCACCAGGTTGATAGGCCGCAGGTGTACGGGCAGAGATGCCTTGAGCCGAGCGGTACTAACGGTCGAAAGGTCACACCAACCAGCCGCCGCGGCTGGTTGTCCGCCGCGTGTTCAATCACGCGGCACGCACCTTCGGGTGATCCTCCCGTCGGCGCTGTCCGTTTGTCTCTGCTTCCGTCCAGTTGCCGGTTCCCCGTGTGCGGCCTCCGCACCCGTCGGGCCTGCCTCTGGCGTGAGATTCTTCCGTCCGGCTCCGGGCGCGTTCGGCGCCCGGCTCAGCCGGTCTGCGTGCCGACAGGCACGCTGATCGGATTGTCGGTGACCATAGGCGAAGGGAAACACCTGTTCCCATCCCGAACACAGCAGTTAAGCCTTCGCCGCCGATGATACTGCACTGCGGGAAAGTAGGTCATCGCCGACTCTTGACCCCCTTGAGGTAAACCTCCAGGGGGTCTTTTCGTTTTTGGCATCGCGCGGCCCATCCGCCACGCGCGCCCGCGACTCCCCCGCACAACCCGTCGCGCCCGGCCACCGTCCGCGGGATCTCCTCGGTCGCATCATCGCGCGTTGCCGCCGCAACAGATCCCCCAGTTCGGTCCTTCCCCCTGTCCCTCGCGCGGTACCATCTCCTCCAGCCAGGAGGCCCGCCATGCCCAACCCCCCGCGCCTCTACGACGACGACGCCGAGTCGCTCCTCAAGTCCGACCTCTTCCCTGATCGCGTCACGCTCCTGCCGGGCGAGGGCGGCGCCGTCTCCGCACGCGAGCGCCTTCGCATCCTCTGGGGGCAGGACCTGCTCCGCGACCTCATCGACGGGCGTTACCGCGCCGTCGTCTGCGGCGTCAACGACGCCGACAACAGCCACGGCATCATCGCCCACCTCGTCGAGCTCGTGACCTCCAGCCAGTGGTCGGCCAAGAGCGTCACCAGCTACGCGAAGATGTTCCAGGAGTCCGTCGCCGTGCACGCGGCCCAGGACCGTGAGCCCTACGTCCTCAAGTTCGACCTCGACCGCCTGCTCATCCTCGCGATCCTCCGCCCCAAGGGACGCGACCACTTCACCATCGACGATCTCTCCCGCGGCTTCAAGACCGTCACGCGCATGCTCGACGAACGCCACGACCGCTGGCCCGCGGCGAGCGTCTCGTTCCTCAACGCCAAGGCCAACCGGCTTGTCGGCCCCAGCGGCGCCGAACCGAGCTTCGAGTCCGTGCTCCGCACGATGTTCAACGCCGGCTTCCGGGGCGATGTCTACGCCGCCCCCGCGATGTGGCGGTTCGGCACCGTCGGCGTCTTCCCGACGTACCCGTTCCCGGCCGGGCTCGAGCAGATGCGCCGCGGAAGCAGCTGAACACGGCCGCGGAACGTGGTGAAATGTACTGGTGTGCCCGGTAAAAACGCGTGCGATAACCCGGGCGAATCGCCGTCAACCGGTACGCGCGGTCGGTAACCGCGATTCTCATGGCAAATTTACCCGATTGTGTGCGTGAAAAGCGCGACGCGAGCGTTGGGCCGCGTACAGCGTGAGTACTCTCCGAACGGACGGGGAGCACCGGGGCGGGGACATGCGCGGTGCGGCTAAGTTTCTGATCGCTTTCGGCGTTGCGTTCGTGCTTCGCTTCGCCTCGGGCCTGTTCCTGGAAGGCGGCTGGCTCCGCGCGCCAACTTTGTCGCCGATCGAACGACTGCCGCTGACGCTCGGCCTGCCGCTGCTGGTGGCGGGCGTCGTCGTCGTGGGCGTGCATCGCCTGTCACCCCGGCGTCTGTTCGACAACCGCGTGCGCCGACCGATCAGCCAGTGGACACTTGGGCTTGGCGCGGGGCTGGCGGCGGCGGTCCTGGCCGCGGCCCCGATGCCGTGGATGCACACGCTGGTGTCCAAGGCGATCGCCACGGGGCTGCTGAGCGGCGTGGCGGTCGTGGTGTTCACGGTGCTGCTGCCCCGGCGTCGTCCGTACGCGTGCGTGCATTGCGGCGCGGTGATCGGCGACCACGAATCGACGTGCCCGGGCTGCGGGGCCGTCGGCTCGCGCGGGGAGCCCGCCCGAAGAAGTTCCGCCGCGGCGTGAGCGAAGGATCGGTTACGCGTCTGCCGGCCCGCGGTACCCCTGCGCGATGGGCATGCGTCGTCCGGTCCCGAACGCGACGGTCGTGACCTTGAGACCGACCGCCGCCTGCCGACGCTTGAACTCCGCGCGGTCGACCATGAGCAGCACGCGCTCGACGAGCGTTCGCTCGAAGCCCGTCTCGGACGCGATCGTGCCGGGCGCCTGGCGGCGCTCGACCGCGCGGGCGAGGATTTCGTCGAGCACGTCGTACGGGGGCAGCGAGTCCTGGTCGGTCTGGTCGGGGCGGAGTTCGGCGCTCGGGGGCTTGGTGATCGACCCCTCGGGGATCGGCGGCCCCGCCAGCCCGCAGCGGCGCGGGTGCTCGTTGATCCAGCGGGCCAGTCGGTAGACCGTCGTCTTGGAAATGTCCGACAGCACGGCCAGCCCGCCGTTCATGTCGCCGTACAGCGTGCAGTACCCCACGGCCAGTTCGCTCTTGTTGCCCGTGGTGAGCACCATGGCCCCCGTGCGGTTCGAGAGCCCCATGAGCAGTGTGCCCCGCACGCGCGATTGCAGGTTCTCTTCGGCGATGTCCGGCAGTGTCCGCCCGAGCGCGGGCTGCCCGAGGGCGAGCAGCGCGGGATCGATGACGCCCGCGACGCCCGACACGCCGTCGCCGATGGGCGCCGTGAGCATGCGCACGCCCAGCCGCCGGGCGAGGTCGGCGGCGTCGGTCTTGGAGTGCTCGCTCGAGTATGGCCCGGGCATGGACACGCCCAGCACGTTCTCTCCGCCGAGCGCGCACGCGGCGACGACCGCGGTGAGGGCCGAGTCGATCCCGCCCGAGAGCCCGATGATGGCCCGGCGATGCCCGGTCTTGCCCAGGTAGTCGCGCACGCCGCTGACGAGCGCGCGGAAGAGCAGGTCAAGGTCGTCGGGCTCTGCGGGCAGCGCGACCGGCGCGGCAGCGAGCGGCACCTCGGCGAGCGGCACCTCGGCGATCAGCGGCGCGGGCTCGAAGAGCGTCCCCGCCGCCGCAAGCCGCCCGCGCGTGTCGAGCACCATCGCGTGACCGTCGAAGACCAGGTCGTCGTTGGCGCCGGCCTGGTTGACAGAGGCGACGACGACGCCGTGCCGCGCCGCGTGCGCCGCGCAGATCTCCCGGTGCGCGCGGTGCTTGCCGAGCACGAACGGGCTCGCGGACGGGCTGACGATGACCCGCGCGCCGGCGCGGACGAGATCCGCGACGGGGTCGGGCGCGTGGGCGTACCGCGAGGCGAACCCGGCGTCCAGGCCCTTCCACAGGTCCTCGCACACCGCCAGGCCGACGCGCACCACCCCGCCCGGCGCGGGCACGTCGACCACCAGGGGCGTCTCGCCGGGCACGAAGTACCGGTCCTCGTCGAACACGTCGTACGTCGGCAGCAGGCGCTTGTCGTACCACGCGATCGCCGTTCCGTCGCGGGCCACGAGCAGCGCGTTCGCCACGCCCCGGTCGGTGCGCCGGGGCGAGCCGATGACGACGGTGAGGCCCGGCGGGGCGGCCTTGGCGGCGTCGAGGGCCGCCCGCTCGCACGATTCGACGAACCGTTCCGCCAGCAGCAGGTCGCGGGGTGGGTAGCCGCAGACGCACAGCTCGGGCGTGACGGCCAGCGCCGCCCCGCGCGCCCCAGCGTCCGCGAACGCGCGCGCGATCATGTCGCTATTTGATCGCAGTGCGCCGACCGTCGGGTTCAGCGGGATGAGGGCCAGACGCATCGGCGGGATCGTACGGGACAAGCGGGCGCCGCACCCGCAGGTACAGGAACGCCGCCACCCCCAGCGGCACGTACAGCACGATCTCCGCGGCGCTCACGGCCAGCGCAATGACCGACAGCGATTCGTACGGCACGCCGGGGATCTGGACGAGCGCGCCCACGCCGGTCGTCGCGCCCTCGCGCGCCCCCACCGAGCCCGCCGGCGACGCCGCCCCCGTCAGGAAGAACGTGCTCGACGCCAGCACCGCCTTCTCGAAGGGCAGCGGGATGCCCAGCGCGCGCCCGACCACGATGAACCGCAGGGCCTGCACGAGCACATCGGCCACGCGCACGCCCGCGGCGGCGAGCAGCGTGGGGCGGTGGGCGATGATCGCCAGGCCCGCGTGCAGGTCGCGGATGCTGGGACGGGCGAGCAGGCGCTCGACGAAGCCCAGGCGGGCGCGACGGGCGAGAGCCGCGAGGCGCGCCAGCCCGGCCTCGCCCCCGAACGCCAGCGCGACGAAGTGCGCCCCGCCGACGCAGGCGATGAGTCCGCCGGCCGACGCCGCGATATATGCCCCGTCCAGCCCGCCCCGCCAGAGCCCCGCCGCGCCCAGCGGCACGACCACCGCGAGGATGATCGTGGCGTTCGCGCCCAGCCAGGCGCCGATGCGCATCAGGGGCACGCCGTCGCGCCGGTGGTGGTACATCACCCGCGCCACGATGCTGAGCTTGAAGGGCAGGTAGGCCAGCGCGGTCGCGATCGCGTTCGTTGCCTGCACGTCGAGCAGGCGCACGCGCGCCAGCCGACGCAGCGTGATCGCGAACCCCAGCCCGTTCAGCACCAGCCCCGCCAGCGCCAGCGCGAACAGCGCCGCCACCAGTTCCGTCGGCGCCTCGGACAGACGCCGGATCGACGCGCGGTTCGCCGGCGCCAGCGCCAGCCGCACGCACCACGCGAGCAGCCCGAGCGCCACCAGCATGCCCACGATCTGCACCGCAAGCCGCAGCGGCCCGCGCGCGCGCGACAGGCGCTCCGCCTCGCGCACCACCCCGCCTGGCGCGGCTCCGGGCGGCGTGCCGGGTGCGCTCACAGCGCCCCCGTGCCGCCCGGCGGCGGTGGGGGAGTCTCGCGGTCAACCGCCCCGGGGCGCCCCGTGTCCGCGGGCCCGCTCGGCGGCTGGTCCGTCAGCGGCATGACGAGGAATACGCCGACCTCGTCCCACGCGCGGACGACGACCGTGCCCGAGCGCACCCACGCCGCGACCTCGTCGCCCCGCACGCGCGGGTCGATCCAGCCGGAGCGTGTGAGGCGTGCGATCTCGCCGAAGTCGACGAGGACGAGGTCGATGCCGCGCTCGCGCAGCGCGCGCGACCACGCCGCCGGGTCGTTCGGGTGGGCCGCGACGATCTCGCCGAACGGCCACGCGTCCCACGTCGCGTTGTACACCAGAGGCCCGCGGAAATACAGCGCCGTGCCGGTGCCGAGCAGGTACACGCGCGCCCCGCGCGGGGCGACGGCGTTGACAAATGGCTCCGGCGGCGCGCTCTCTACCCACGCCCGCGCCTGATCGCGCGGGGCCGCCTCGAGTTCCTCGCGCCCGCCGTCCGCCGTGCGCAAACGCGTGCCCGGCGCGAGCAAGGCGTTGGGCGACCCGCCCCGCTGCGCCGCGAAGATCGACACCAGCGCCCAGGCATGCCCCGCCAGCAGCAGCCCCGCAACGCCGAGCAGAGCGCCCGTCACGACGCGCGAACGCCCCGCGCCCGACGAGGCCCCCCGCTCCGCGCGGGAGCCCGCCGCGTGCAGCGCCCCGCCGAGCGCGAGCGCGAGCATCGCCCCGCCCGGCACCAGCAGGGGCATCAGAAACCGCGACTGCAGGTGCGTCATGAACAGCCACACCAGCAGCCCCGCGCCCAGCGCGAGGGTGAGCACCGCCGCGCTGCGGTGCGTCGTGCGCATCGCGAGGCCCGCGACGCCCGCGGCGATCACGACGGGAAAGAACCACGCCCACTGCGGGTGCAGCGCCCCGCGATGGCGCGCGCCCGCCGGGTCGGCCGGGTCGGGCGAGACCAGCAGCGTGAGCCGGTCGATGAGCGAGCCGTCGAAGTGATGTCCGCCCGCGAATCGCGAGACCTGCTCGGCGGTCCAGTGCCCGGTGCCGCCCGCGTCGTTCGCGAACAGCCCTGCCGCGAACGGAAAGACCGGGTTCCCGCTGTCGATCGCGTTGCGCGCGAGCCAGGGCGCGACGACGCACGCGCCCGCGGCGAGCCCGCCCAGCGCAAGGCGCGCCCAGCCCCGCGCCGGCACGCACCAGGCGCCCAGGAGCGCGAGCAGGGGCACGCCGAACAGGAACGCCGTCGGCTTCACGCTCGCCGCCGCGCCCAGCAGGAGCCCGGCGAGCACGCCGCGTCGCACGGGCGACAGGCCCTCGTCCAGCATCGCGAGCGCCGCCGCCGCCAGCAGCAGCACCGCGCCCATGTCGTTGTACGCCATCGACCCGGTGACGACCGTCCAGGGCGTGAGCAGCGTCATGGCGCCGGCGAACGCGCCCCCGGCGCCCGCGGCCCGCGCGCCCACCCCCGCACGCCGCGCCAGTTGATCGCCCAGCAGCCCCACGAGCGCGCCCGCGAACACCGCGAGCGCCGCGTGCAGGTACTGCGTCGCGTGGGCCGCGTGCCCGAACCCGGCGACCATCGCCGGCGCGTCCGCGCTCGGCCCGGCGGCCATCACGGCGCCCAGGTGCAGGAACGCGCCTTCGAGATAGCCCGGCAGGTACGAGTACACGTTGTGATGCAGCGGCGTCAGCCGCCCGGCCTCCAACCACTCGCGCGGCAGTTGCAGGTGATACCCCAGCGTGTCGTACCCGCCGAACTCGCTGTCCCACAGCGCGCCGGGCGGGTTCGCGCACGCGACGAGCAGCACCGCGACGCCCGCCGCGCCCGGCACCGCCAGCGGGTGCAGCCGTGGCTCAAACCCGCCCGCGCGCAGCCAGCGCACGAACTGGTAGACCAGCAGGCCGATGCCCGTCGCCAGCACGCCGACCGCCACCGCGCGGCCCGTCCCGCCGCCGAGCAGCCCCGCCCAGCCGAGCACATGGCTGAGCCACAGCAGCAGCGCGATGCCCGACGCCGCCTGCAACGCCAGCCCGCACGACGCCCCGCGCACCAGCGGCGTGCACACCCGCCCCAGCCCCACGCCCGCGAGCACGTAGGCCAGCGCCGGCCCGCCGGCGAAGATCATCCGGTCGATGACGATGAGCGCGCCCGTCAGGGTGTCGTGGGGCCCGCCGAGCCCGGCGAGCAACGCGGCACCGACGACGAGCACGACGCCCGCGAGCACGACCGTCGCCCGGCGCGCCGCCGCCCCGGAAGCAGCGGGCGAGCGGGCGGGGTTGGCTTCGGGGCGTGGCATGCGCGACGTGCGGGTAGGATACGGGAATGACCCGCGACGCGAGCCACGTACCGGCCGACGACGCGCTCGACATCGTCGAGCCGCTGTGCGCCGTCTTCCGGCGCAAGCTCAAGGGCGAGGGCCTGAAGTACACGCCCGAGCGTGCGCAGGTGCTGGACTGCATCCTGCGGTTCGACGGGGTGTTCGAGGCCGAACGCGTCATCGACGACGTGAAGGCCTCGGGCTTCCGCGTCAGCAAGGCGACCATCTACCGCACCATCAAGCTGCTGCAGGACGCGGGCATCATCCAGCGCGTGCTGTTCGACGAGGACCAGGCGCACTACCAGGTCGTCTACGGGCGGCGTCCGCAGGACCTGGTCATCCCGCTCGACGGGGGCGAGGCGATCCCCGTGCACATCCCCGAGCTCGCCGCCCTGCGCGACCGGGTGTGCGCCAGCCTGGGGCTTGTTCCCAAGGGACACCGCCTGCACATCTTTGCCGTCCGCGCGCCCTCGAACTGAACGCCGGCGCGGGCCTCGCGTCTTACTCGGCGTCGTCGCCCGTGGCTTCCGGTACGATCCCGACCCTGGTGATGCCCAGCGCCGCGCACCACTCGTGCACGCGCACGACATCGGCGTACGGCGCGCCCGGCGCGGGCTCGACCGTCACGACGAGCCTCTCGGCGCCGACGCGGCCCACCTCGTCGCGCAGGTACACCTCGATCGTGTCGAACGGCGCCGCGCGCAGGGGCGCATCGCCCACGCCCACGCGCGACACCCCGTCGAACCCGAGCTGGACGCGCACGCGCGTCGGGGGGGCGTCCGTCGGCGCGGGCCCCGCCGCCGGCGCCGGCAACGCCGAGCGGATGAACCACTCGGGCCCCATGATGGTCGCCGAGGTCATGAAGAAGATGAGGATGACCATCACGACGTCCACCATGGGCGTCATGTTGGGGCCGTGGTGCGCCTCGTAGAGCGCCCGCGCCGAACGCATCCGGTGCGTCGCTCTCACGACCCGCCCCCGCGCTCCGCCACCAGTCGCACGCTCGTGAGGCCCACGCGACGGCACGCGTCGAGCACCGGGCGCACGTCCTCGTAGGCCAGCGACCGATCCGCCCGCAACTGCACGATCGCGGTGCCCGGGTCGGGCACGCGTGCCCGCAGCAGCCCCTCGAGCGCCCCGGCCGCCACCGGCGCGCCATCGACCACCACCCGCGCCCCCTCGCCCTCGCGCGCCACGGTGATGATCAGCGTCGGCGCCGCGTCCTCCGCCGTGCCCACGCCCGTCGCGGGCAGGTCCACCGGCGCCAGGCGCTCGCGCGCGAGATTCCCCACGATCAGATAGAACACGATCAGCACCATCACCACGTCGATCAGCGGGGTGACGTTCACCTTCGCGCCCGTCTGGTGCGGATGTGCCGCGCGGATCTTCATGCACCGCCCGCCCGCGCTCCATCGTCCTCGCGGCTGGGGATCCGCTCCACGATCTCACCCGCCACCACGATCCCCCGCGTGCACAGCTTGTCCACCAGGTTGCGGTACATCCCGTAGAACAGCAGGCACGGGATCGCCAGGCACAGCCCCAGCAAGGTGTGGAACAGCGCCTTCGAAATGCCCAGCGACAGGTCCGACGCCTGCGCCTGCCCGCCCGTCGCCCCCAGGCTCGTGAACGCCAGGATCATCCCCCACACCGTCCCCGCCAGCCCCACCAGCGGCCCGAGGTTCCCGATCACGTTCAGCACGTCCACCTTGCGGAACCACCGCGCCGATTCCTCGCTCGCCGCCAGTTCCGCCGCGTCCCGGATCGCCGCCCGATCGCGCCCCCGCATCGCCAGCGGCGAACGCAGCACGCGGCAGACGAACGAGTCGTCGTCCCGCGCCGCGATCTCCAGATCTTCCCACCGCCCCGCCCGCGCCAGGTCGCGCAGCCGCCCCGTCACCCCTTCGGGCGCGATGTTCCGCGCGCGCACCTCCAGCACGCACAGGAACACCCACGTGATGCCCACCAGCGACCCCGCCAGCAGCAGCACCGTGAATACGTCGAACGACTGCTTGAACAGCCCCCACAATCCCAGCGGTGCGCCCGTCGCGGCGATGGTCATGTCCATGCGGCGCGATCGTAGCGGGTGATTCACCCGGGCTCGTCGCCCGATTCGCCGCCCGCCTCGTCGTCCGCACGCACGCCCCGCGACGTCCGGTACGCGCCCTCGAACCAGCCGTACAGGTCCGCCAGTCGCGCCCGCTCGTCGACAAACGGCCACGACGCCGCCAGAGGCGACACCCACCGCCCCGTCACGCGGCAGCGCGTCGGCGGATAGTCGCGCAGACGGTCGAACCCCTCGCGCGATGCCCATTCGTCGGGCACCTCGAGCGTCACCCGGCGCGAGTCGGCGCCCGTCGGCTCCAGCGTCATGCGCACCGCGTCGGCCGGCAGCGCGCCCTCCAGCCGCTGCGGCCACTCGATCAGCGCCGCCCCGCCGCCCGTCGCCCGGCGCGTCGCCCCGTCGAACAGCCGGTCCCACCCGAGCGTGTCGAGCTCATCGGCCCCGCCCAGGCGGTACGCGTCCACGTGCACCAGCGCCCGCACCGCGCCCTCGCCCGCCACCGGGTACACGTTCACCACCACGAAGGTCGGGCTCGAGACCAGCCCGGGCGCGACGCCCAGCGCCCCCGCCACGCCCCGCACGAACGCCGTCTTCCCCGCGCCCAGCGGGCCCGCGAGCGCCACGACATCGCCCGCGCGCAGCAGCCGCGCGAACCCCTCGGCCAGCGCCTCGGTCGCGCCCAGTTCCGGCAACTCGCGCGTGAGCGTGATCACGCGGGACTTTACGTGTGCTCCCACCCGAGCCGTGACACCTCGGTCGTCGTCCCGTCCGCATGGCGCACGCGCGCCCCCGGCGTGCTCCCGTCGGGCACGCGGCACACCCCGATCTTCGTCACCCCGCACGCCAGCTCCGGAGGCGCCGCGCCGGCTTCCACCGCGAACAGCAGCTCGTAGTCCTCCCCGTCGCGCAGCGCGCCCCGCAGGTCGCTCCCCGGGGTCACCGGCACGCGGACGCCGTCGAGCTCTACCACCAGCCCCGACGCCCGCCCCATGCGCCCCGCGTCCAGCCCCAGCCCGTCCGAGATGTCCATCATCGCGTGCAGCCGAGCGCCGAGCGCATCCGCCAGCGCGGCCCCCTCCGGCACGCGGGGCTCGAACGTCAGGTGCCGCCCCAGCCCGCTGGCCTCCAGCGACCCTCCCAGCGACCCCGTCACGTACACCTCGTCGCCCGGCCTCGCCTCCGACCGCAGCACCGGCCCGCGCGACGCGTGCGCCAGCCCGATCACGGTCAGGCCGATGACCAGCGGCCCGGGGTCCGCCCGCCCCGCGCTCGCGATGTCGCCCCCCACGATCGGGCACGACCACGCGCTCCCCCAGCGGTGCAGCGCCTCGGCCAACGCCTCCGCCGCGTCCGACGGAAACCCCGCCGGCAGGCACGCCGCCGCCAGCCCGAACATCGGGCGCCCCGCCATCGCCCCGATGTCCGACAGCGCCCGCGCCACGCTCTTGCGCGCGATCAGCCCCAGGTACGCGTCCCGCGTCAGCCCGTCGGGCCCCGGCTCGTCGCGGTCCCAGGTTACGGGCGGCGTGAAGTGCCGCCCGCCCACAACCTGGTCCACCTTCGCCAGCAGCAGATCGCCCGACGGCGTCCGCACCGCCGCGCAGTCGTCGCCCGGCGGCACCACCACCCGCGGAAAGTCCCGCGGCTGCGACGCCGCGACCCGCTCGATGTAAGAAAGCAGTTCCAGCTCGCGCATCCGAAACGCTAGGTCGCTCTCGCTACCGCGCGAACCGGCCGACCAGCCTCCGAATGGCGGGAATTACGATGAACGCCACCGGCAGCGCGATGATAAACGCGATCACCCACGACCGCATCCACCGCCCCACGAGCGCCCCGCCCAGCCCCGTGTTCACGATCACCATCGCCAGCGACATCACGCCCGACATCGTGAACGCGATGAGCGCCACCGACACGATGTTCGCCTGCGTTCGTGAGAGCACCTTCATTCCTTCGCCCCCGCCGGCCCCAGCGAGCCCGCGTCCGTCCACATCGCCCACCCGGCCTTCGCGGCCCGAACCCGCTCGACGCCTCAGTGCCTGCGGAACGCCATGAGCGCGAAGCCCAGCGTGTCGCGCCCCGCCTCCATGTACCACCGCCGCCAGTTCCGCGACCGTCGCAGCAGCGCCGGCGCGTCGGGGCTGTTCGGGTTCTCGCGCACCCAGGCCTCGATGTTACGATGGTGCGCCCACTCGTAATCATCCCAGTCCTGCTCGCTCGCGGTGTGCAGCCAGGCCGGCGTGAGCCCGCGGTCGCTCACGAACCGGAGCAGCTCGTGCAACCGCACGAACTCGCCCTCGTCGATCCCCGTGCCCTCGAGGTACGCCGTCAGGGGCGGACGCTTCCAGTAGCCCTCGCCCAGCACGACCCACCCGCCCTGGCGCGTGAGGCGTGCGAGCGTGTCCACCGCGTGGGCAAACCCGCCCAGCGCGTGCGTCGAGCCGATGCAGACGGCCATGTCGAAGCTCGCCGCCGGCACGCTCGCCTTGAAGTGCCCCGCGTCGCCCTCGTGCACGCGCACGCCGCCCCCGGGCACGCGCGCCGCGACGCGCTCGCGGGCGCGGGACGCGATCTCGGGCGAGAGTTCCACGCACTCGCCGAACACGGCGTACCGCTCGGCCAGGCGGACCACCAGCTCGCAGGTGCCCGCGCCGAAGTCGACGATGTTCGCCCCCTTCTGGAGCGACACGATCTCGACGAGCGCCGAGATCGACCGCTCGCCCATCGGGTTCATGAACGCCATGCCCCGGTGGGCGATGGACGAATACAGATCTGCGCTCATGCCCTGACCGTACGCGGGCGCGGGTCTTTCAAGCGGCCCACCGCCCGGCTCCGCACGCTCCCGACCGGACACGGGCCGATGGGTACCTTACCGGCGCCGACGGGCCGCCAGCACGCCGCCCATGGCCAGCAGCAGGCCGGCGCCCGGCGCGGGCACCGGCGTCACGCGGAACTGGCTGACGATGAACGGATCACGCGCCAGGATCGCCGCCGGGTCGGCATCGAGCTGCGCCTGCGTGTACGGCAGGATGCCCCAGGTCGTCACCAGCAGCTCCTGCGTCACGGGGTCGACATCGAACTCGGTCCAGCCGAACGTGCTCGTCGCCGTGTACTGCCCCTGCAGCAGCGTCGCCTGGATGTCCGAGCCCTGCAGCCCCAGCGGGTCATACCCCAGCGGCGTGATCTGCGCGTTGATCAGATTCTGGATGAACCCCTCGCGCTGTGCAAGCGGGAGACTCTGATAGAAGGCCTGCTGCTGCGGGGTCAGCACGCCCAACTGCGTCGCGATGTCGACGACCGTCGGGCCGAACGGTGCGTCATAGGCCACCGAGCCGGTCGTGATCTCGAATGCGCCCGTGCTGATCTGCGGGCCGAAAGGCACGTTCTGGTACGACAGGTTGTTCACCAGCGTGCCGTGAATGTCCGCCGCGACGAACACCACGTTCTCGATGTTGTTGGTATCGATGTATCGCAGCAGGTCGTTGCGCTCCGCCGCGTACCCCTCGAACCGGTCCGATGCGCCGAGCACGCCCAGGTTCTGGATGGGCTCTGGCACCATGACGAACTTCCAGGTCGTGCCCGCCTGTTGGGCCGAGAGCAGCCCGGCCTTGACGTCCGACACCTGCTGCGTGCCCAGCATCGTGCGGTTCGTCGCGGTCATCGAGGTCACGATGTAGTTCGCGACCGAGCCGGGGTCGAGCGGGTTGGCCGCCGGCAGGCCCTGGTCGCGGAACGACCGTGCGTCGAGGCTGAACACCGCCGCGTCCTGCCCGAAGGATCGCTCGCGGTACAGCTTGGTCTTGCCCGACATGCGGGGGTCGGCCAGCGGGCCGTACGTCTCCGACCGGATCGGGTTGTACTCGTGGAACGCCTGCAGCCCCGTGCCGTACAGCGTCGTCTCGTTGATGTAGTTCCCGGGCTGGCCCGCGAAGCGCGGATCGCTCGACGGGTGCGCCCCGCCGGCGAAGTCGTTCGTCACCTCGTGGTCGTCGATGTTCACCAGGATCGACGTCGACTGGCGCAGGTCGCGCAGCGTGTTCGCGCCGTACCGCGACCCGTACACCTCGTTGTGCTTCGCGCGAAACTCCGGCAGCGTCGTCGCCTGCGGCACGGGCACATCGGGCGACGCCACGTCGGCGTAGATCGTGTCGCCCAGCCCGACCCACAGGTCGAGGTTCCGCCCGGGAACGTTCTTGACCGCCGGATAGGGCGCGAGCTCGCCCCGCCAGTCGCCCGACACGCCCATCCGGAAGCCGTTGCGGCCCGACGCCGCGTTCGTCCTGAAGCGGCCCTGCGAGCTCGAGTTCGCCGCGTCCGTCGCGCGGTAGTAGTACTGCGTGCCGGGGGTGAGATTCGCGACGTCGACCTTCACCGGCAGCGTCGCGTCGGTCACCGTCCGCTGGAACGAGCCGATGATGGTCGAGAAGTCCGGGGTCGTCGAGACCTCGAAGTTCACCGGGCCCAGCACCGTGCTCCGCGTCCAGAGCACGCTCGAGTTCTGCGTCGTATCGCCCGCCGCGACGCCGTTGGGAAGAGTTTGGGCCGACGCGGCCAGACCGCAGACGGACACAATCACAGCCGCCAACACGCCACGGGTGGTCATTGTCAATCTCCTCCGGGCGCAGAATCACGCCGCGTTCGGACAACCCTACCCGCAACGCATGAACGTCTCGCTCAGATCGCGGCAAGATCGCGCGAGTGTGGAACTGGACGGGCCTACTTGCCGCCCGGTTCACCCGGTTCACCCGGTTCACCCGGCGCTGCAGCCGCCGAGTTCTCTCGCGCAATAGTCTGGAACATATCGCGCACGCCGGGGCCGTGCAGCGTGTGCCCCATCCCCTCGACGACGACGACCTCCGCGTCGCTGCCGAGGTCGGCCAGCGTCTGCTTCAGGTTCTTCGTCGCTCCCTCGAGGAAGAACGTGTCCCGCTCGCCCGCGTACACCCGCAGCTTGCCCGCGAGCTTGGGGCCCAGGTGCTCCCAGGTGCGCTGCAGCACGAGGTTGATGTCGTACGCCTCCCACGCCTTGGCCGTCTCGGGATCGACCGCGCCGGTTGTGCGATCGAACAGCGGGCGGGGCTGTCCGTCGCGCCCCTTCGGGCTGAACACGGCTTCGAACGAGTGGATCTGCCCGCCCGGGCCCATCACCGTCTCCATCGCCACGAAGTCGTCGTAGTACAACGCCGTGCGCCCGCCGGGCCCGCGCGCCAGCGGGCGGCGTTCGCCCGCGTCGTCGCGGTACATGTTGGCGTTCGGCGCGTAGAGGTTGATCCGCTGGAAGTCGCGGAAGTCGACCGGGTCCGGGCAGTGCGACCAGCACCCCGCGAACGCGTCCGGGTACGTCACCTGCAGCCACAGGCTCGACCACCCGCCCGACGAGATGCCCGTCACGTACCGCCGGCCGTTGCCGCCGAAGTCGCGGTCGATCGCCGGAAGGAGTTCCTGGACCAGCATCGCGCCCCACGGCCCGGTGTTCGCCGAGTCGGCGAAGACGCTGTGCCCGCGGTAGTTCGTCGCGTCGGGCACCACGATGATCACGTCGTCGGCGCCCTCCATGCCCTTCGTCAGCGCGTGCACCTGGCGTGCGAACGTGTGGTCGCCCCCGAACCCGCCGATGAAGTACAGCACCGGATAGGTCTTCGTGTCGGTCTGCGACCAGTCCTTGGGCAGGATGACGCCGCAGTTCACGACCACGTCGCGATGGAAGAACGCCGAGAGCTTCGGGCTGGCGTGAAAGTACTCGCGCACGCGGTCGGCCTTGGGAAAGTCCCGCGCCTGCACCCGCTTCGACAGTTTCAGTTCGATCGTGCCCGCGCCCGGGCCCCCCTCGGCGAAGTTCACCCGCGTGACCTCGCTGTACAGGTCGCCCACGCCCTTGCCGGGCTCGTTCGAATCCGGCGACAGGCGCGCGACGGCCTGCGCGTAGTACATGCCCTTCTCGGCCTCTTCGAACGACTTGGGGAACCCCAGGCTCCCCGGTCCCAGCACCAGCTCGCTCTGCCCGGCACGCAGCCCGTCGCCGAAGATGTCCTTCGCGAACACCTGCGACGGGCGGAACCAGTCCCACATCCGCGTCCGCGGCTCGGGGCTGTTCCACTTCGACAGCACCACGTACACCCGCCCCTGGTAGAGCTTGATCCCCTCGGCGCCCAGCGCGGCATCGAGCGTGACCCGAAAGCCGCCGACCGTCGGCGCGTCGCCCGGCTCGGCGTCGGCGGGTGGCACGCGCGCGCCCGGCGGCGTGCCGGGCTGTGCGGGTGGTTGCGTGGTGGGCTGCGATGGGGGCTGGCCCGGAGGCGCAGGCGTCTGCGCACACGCCGCCAGCGGGCCCAAGAGGCACGCGATCAGCATCGTGAGCAGCGACAGGCCGGACGGTTGGTTCATTCTCTCTCGCATGGAGCAATGGTACGGGGCGGGACCAGCCCGGCGGCCCGAGCGGTGAGCCGTGACCACGACTTTGCGCGCAGTCTCGGCCCGGGCGGTCGAGCCGCACGGTGCTCCCCATCGCCGGAGCTCGTCGAGCGTGTCGACTCTCCGTGTTCCTCTGCGTTTCCTTCTAGTACCCCGCTGCGTGTCCGTCTTTGCGGCTCTCGCTCGCGCCTTCGTAGACGCCGGCGGGCATGCGGCGGATCGCCTGGTACCCGCCGAACGTCGGGGTGGAGGCGGGCTTGAGCGTGTGTCCGCGGCGGGCGAGTTCTTCGATGGTGGCCGCGGGGAAGCCGGGCTCGAGGTTCAGCACGCCCCCGTCGGCCATGGGACGGACCGGGCCCTGCGGCTCGGTGGAGCCGTCGTGATGGATGCGCGGCGCGTCGCCGGCCTGCTGGAGAGACATGCCGAAGTCGATGAGGTTGATGACGATCTGGGCGTGCCCCTGGGGCTGCATGGCGCCGCCCATGAGGCCGAAGGAGATCCAGGGCGTGCCGTCCTTGGTGATGAAGGCGGGGATGATGGTGTGGAAGGGGCGCTTGGCGGGTGCGAAGGCGTTGGGGTGATCGGGGCGGAGGGCGAACTGCTCGCCGAGGGATTGGAGCATGAAGCCGAGGGCGTCGGCCGCAGTGGGGGCGGCCGGGGTCGGGGCGGCCGGGGTCGGGGCGGCCTTGTCACGCGGGCGGACGGGGACCATGCCCGAGCCCATGCCGCGGTAGTTGGACTGGATGAGCGAGACCATCATGCCGCGTTCGTCGGCGACGGTGAGGTAGATGGTGTCGGGGCCGGCGAGGGGCGCGCCCGGCTCGACGCTTGGCGCGGCGGTGTTCATGTCGATGCGGGCGGCCCGTTCTTTGGCGTACTCGGCGGAGATCAGCCTGGCCACGGGCGACGGGCTGAACGCGGGATCGGCGTAGAAGCGGGCGCGGTCTTCGAAGGCGAGTTTCTTGGCCTCGACGAAGGCGTGCACGTAGTCGGCGCTGCCCCAGCCCATGGCGCGGAGGTCGAAGGTCTCGAGGACTTTGAGGATCTGCAGAGCGGCGATGCCCTGGCCATTGGGCGGGAGTTCCCAGACGTCGTAGCCGCGGTAGTTGGCGCTGACGGGCTCGACCCACTCGCCGCGATGGGCGGCGAAGTCGTGGGCGGTGAGCCAGGGGCGTCCGAGCACGCGCGCGAGATGTGACTCGACGGTCGCGGGCACCTCGCCGGCGTAGAAGCCGTCGCGTCCGTGCGAGACCAGGCGTTCGAGCGTCGCGGCGAGGGCGGGGTTCGTGTGCAGTTCGCCGACGCGCGGCGGGAGCGGGTGCTCGCTGTCGGTGCGGCGCGACGCGAAGACCGCGTTGTACCCGGGGAAGGCGGGCTTGCCCGAGAACTTGCGGTGCGAGATCGACCAGGCCTCGGCGATGCGGGGCGAGAGCGGGAAGCCGTCACGCGCGTAGCGGATCGCGGGCGCGAGCACGTCGGCGATGGGCGCGTCGCCGAACTTCTCGTGCAGCGCGAACCACGCGTCGACGCAGCCGGGGACCGTCGTGCAGAGGGGCCCGTCGGTGGGGATCTGCGACAGCCCGCGTTCCGCGAGGATGGCGGTGAGGTCGTCGAGCGTCACGCCTGCGGGCGAGCGGCCCGAGCCGTTGTAGCCGTGCAGCTTCTGCGTCTTGGGATCCCAGACGATGGCGAAGAGATCGCCACCGACGCCGCAGCCGGTGGGCTCCATGAGCCCGAGGCACGCGTTGGCGGCGATTGCACCGTCGACGGCGGAGCCGCCCGCGCGCATGACGTCCAGCGCGGCCTGCGTTGCGAGGGGGTGGCTGGTCGCCGCCATGGCGCGCGGGGCGTAGACCTCCGGACGCGTGGCCTTGGGCAGCCCGTCGTCGCGTCGCGGCGCGACCTGCGCGGCCTCGGCGTCGAGGACGTGCGCGATGAGCACCAGGACGACGAGCGCCACGCCGAGCGGGAGCGAGATGTTCATGCGCGCAGTGTACCGGCGAGGGGCGAGGGGCCGGGCGGGGAGAACGCCGGGCGGGCGCGAGAAAACGCCCCGCGCGGGCGGGGCGTGCGGGGGCGTCATGCTGATGGAGTGGCGGGTTACCGCGCGACGCGCTTGCGCACCGGGGCGGGGGCGAAGGTGGGCACGCCGTCGCCCTTTTCGAAGAGGTCGGCGAACTTGAATCCCTTGCGGCCCTTCCAGGCGCCGCGGTGGAAGGCGTCGCTGGCGAGGATGGGGAAGAGGGCGGAGAGTTCGCCGAAGACCATCTGCTCGTGGACGACGTCGACCTTGCCCCAGGAGCAGGCCTCGCGGAGGGTGGAGCCGCTGAGGGCGCCGTCGCGCGCGTCGGCGACGGTCATCTGGACGGCGTACTTGTGCATGCCGATGTCGCCGCGGGCCTTGCCGCCCTTGCGTTCGTTCAGCAGTTCGGCGGCGACGACGATGTCCTGGGCGAAGTTCTTGGGCACGCCCCCGCCGAGCATGAGCAGGCCCGTGTCCTTGCAAGCGAGCTTGATGTCGGTGAGTTCGCGGAAGTCCTTGCCGCTGTCGAAGGCGACCATGGGGCGGCCCTGCTCCAAGGCCTCGGTCTGGTGCAGGACGATGCCGAACCCGGCGGAGCAGTCGGAGAAGGCGGGCACGAAGATGGGCACGCGCTTCTGGTAGCAGGTCTTCACGATGCTCTCGTAGCGCGCGAGCTTGGGCGTGTTGGCGAGGTAGGCGCCCATCGCCTCGATGAACTCGCGGCTGGAGTACGCGCCCGGCGCGAAGGCGTTGAAGATCTCGTGGGTGCGCGCGTCGCAGGCGCGGAGGTCGTCCTCGTTGATGTAGGTGTCGTAGATGCGGTCGATCATCAGGTTGCGGAGCGTGAGGTCGTCGACCGGCGGGGCCTCGGGGCTTCCCGGCGCGATGTAGTGCTTGAAGCCCAGGCCCTCGAAGAAGTCCTGGTCGACGATGTTCGCGCCCGTCGAGACGATGGCGTCGACCATGTTGTGCTCGATGAGCGTGATGACGGCCTTCTTGAGGCCCGCGGAGATGAGCGAGCCGGCGAGCGTCAGGATGACGGCGCACTCGCGGTCCTTGAGCATCATGGAGTAGATGTCGCTCGCCTGCGCGAGCGTGCGCGACGAGTACGCCATCTCGCGGTACGACTTGATGACCGGGCGCGCGTCGAACTTCGTCACGTCGATGTGCTGCACGGGGCGCGACAGCAGGTCGGCCTTGGTCCACTGGGTCATGGGAACCTCCTCCTGGAGAAGCGGCCATGGCCCCCCTGTGGCCGGCTCGTGCGTGCGATCACGCCGGGGGTGGCGGCGTGACGTTCACTATACGCGAGCGTGCCGCGCGTGTTCGGCGGTCGCGCGCTCATCTGCGGCTCAGGCGCCGGCCGCACGGCTGGAGCATGGGCAACAAGAATCCCCGTGCCGACGGCAAGTCCCGCGATGCCGAGATGCGGCGCAACGAAACCAACCGCAACCCCGTGGGCAACAAGGCCCAGCGCAACCACGCGAGCGACAGCGCCGGGACGTCGTCGTCGCGCAGCCGCGGCACGGCGTCGGGCGCCGAGCGCAATGCCTCGGCGAGTTCCGGGCGGGGCGGGTCGGGGAACCGCTCGGGCACATCGTCCGCTTCGGCGGCGAAGGCCGCCCGCGACGCGGCACGCGACACGCCCCGAGGAAAGACGCGCGACAAGTCGTGAGCGAGGTGTCGGCGTGCGCCGGCGACCGCCGAGCGAGCCGCCGCACACGCAACTTTCGCCGGAAATTCACGCGGGGCACCCACACTCATCCGTGCACGGGCTGTCTTCCCCGGCACCACACCACCTCACAGGAGTCCCATTCATGGCGGACAACCAGAACAAGAACGATCGCACCAGCGGCACCAGCGGTGGCGGCACCGGCCGTGGTCAGGATCAGAACGAAGGCCAGAACAAGGGTCAGGGTCAACAGGGCCAGGGTCAGAACAAGGGCCAGACGCAGGGTCAGGGCCAGCATCAGCAGGGCCAGGAAGGCGAGCACAGCACGTCCGGCACGCGTCAGCCGGGCCAGTCGCCGTCGGGCATGCCGGGGCGTGATGCCGAGACCGAGGCACGTCGTGCGGGCACCGATGAGGACCAGATGGGCACGCAAGACGACCTGACGCGGGGTGCCCCCGGCCACGGCCGCGGGCAGCAGCATCAGCAGGGTCAGCAGCAAGGCGGCGGCTCTTCGGGCAGCGGGAACAAGGGCGGCGGGCAGCGCTAAGCGCCACGCTCGGCCGACAGTCTCTCTCTCTCTCTCTCTCTCTCTCGCTCTCTCTCTCTCTCTCTCTCTCTCGCTCCGTGCGGCAAGGCCACGCGGAGCGTTTTTCCGTGTAGTCTCCGGGGCATGATGCCGCGCCCCACGAGCCGACCCGTCCCGTTCTTCGCTGCGCGAGCCGCTCTGCTGGGCGCGTGCGTGGCTATCAGCAATGCCGCGCTCGCGCAGCCGGCGCTGCAGTTGCGTCCGATCGCGGCGCTTGGCCCGGGGGCGAAGAAGGAGATCTCGGGCATCGTCCGCAGCCGCACGCAGCCGGACGTGTTCTGGACGATCAACGATTCGGGCGACGAGCCGCGGGTGTATCCCGTCCGGGCCGATGGCACGGTGGTGGGTTCCGAGCGCGACGCCCAGACGCCCGGCGTGCTCATCGGCGGGGCGATCAACTCCGACTGGGAGGACATCGCGGTGGACGGGTCGGCGCGCCTCATCGTGCCTGATTTCGGCAACAACTCCAACGCGCGGCGTGATCTCACGCTGTACATCCTCGAGGAGCCCGAGGCGACGGCGGAGCGCACGAACTGGACGTGCAAGATCGTGTTCCGGTATCCGGATCAGCCCTCGTTCCCCGCGCCCAGCGACAATCGCAACTTCGACGCCGAGGCGCTGTTCACCGTCGGCGACGACCTGTACATCCTGAGCAAGAACCGGTCGGACACGTTCACGAAGCTGTACCGCGTCGAGCGGACCGAAGACGCCGGCCTGCCCCTGCCCGGGCGCGTCACGACGCTGACGTACGTGGACCGCTTCGATCTCGGCGGGCAGGCGACTGGCGCCGACTGCTCGCCCGACGGGCTGCGTCTGGCGGTGCTGACCTACACGCACGTGTTTCTGTTCGAGCGTGCGTCGCTCGACGTGCCGTTCTTCGCCTCGCGCGTGCGGGCGCGGGCATACACCGTGCCCGGGGGCGACAGCGACAGCGAGTCGATCTGCTTCGAGGACGACGAGCACCTGCTGATCGCCGACGAGGCGCGGGGCGAGCTCTTCCGCGTGGCGATCGCCGACATTCCCGAGGTCCGCCCCGCGCACCCCGTGCCGCCGGGCGATCCCGCGCACGACCTCCGCGTGATGTCGTTCAACATCCGCTACGAGGGCGCGAACGACGGCCCGAACGCCTGGCCCCGGCGCGTGGCGCTGGTCGAGCGCGCGATCCGCGATCAGGATCCGGACGTCCTGGGTCTGCAGGAGGTGGAGGCGGCGCAGGCCGACTGGCTGCGCGCGACGTTCCCGTCGCACGCGTTCCACGGCGTGGGGCGCATCGACGCCGCGCGGTCCGGCGAGTTTGCGCCGATCATGTTCCGCGCCGAACGGTTCACGGCGCTGGCCTCCGGGCACTTCTGGCTGAGCGAGACGCCCGACGTGCCGGGCTCCAAGGGCTGGGACGGCGCGTGCGAGCGCATGGCCTCGTGGGTTCGCCTGCTCGATCGGTGCACCGGGCGCCCCGTGCTCGTGCTGAACACGCACCTCGACCATGTGGGCGTGCGGGCGCGGCGTGAAGGGCTCGCCCTCATCCGCGCGCGCCTCGGCGCGCTCGCGGAGGGCGCGCCGGTGATCGTCACGGGCGACTTCAACACGAGCGCCGACGGCCCGGACGCCGCCGCCGTGCTGCGCGATGCCGCTCTCGCCGACACCTTCCGCGCGGTGTACCCCGCGCGCGACGCCGACGAAGCGACGTTCAGCGGCTGGGACGGGCGCATTGCGGGCGAGCGCATCGACTGGATCCTCGCGGCGCCGGGGTTGGGCGTCGTCAACGCCTCGATCGAACGCCGGATGGACACGGGGCGCACGCCGAGCGACCACTGGCCGGTGACGGCGACGCTGCGGTGGGCGCCCGCTCAGGGCATCGAGTAGAACCCGCCGCCCATGTCCTTGATCTTGCCCTGGCGCGCCAGTTCGCGGTAGACCTCGCGCGGGTAGTCGTTGGGCGGGATGATGCCGAGGTTCTCGACCTTCTTGCCGGAGGTCATGGGCCGCGACGCGCCGAGCTTGGACTCCTGGTCGAGCTTGGTGAGCTTGTGGCGTTTCTTGAACGCCGCCATCGCCCGCACGAGCGTGTCCTCGGGGATCGGTGCGGGGTTGCCACCTGCAGCGTCGGTCATGGTGCGTGCTCCGGGCCCGATCGGGGCGCCGGAGGTTATCACGACCTTCACGGCACGGCGAGAAACCGGCCATTCTGCTGCCTATCATGTGGTCTTGCCGGTGGCCTCAGTTTTCTTTCCGTGCCGCGTCCTGCGGACGGATCGCCCTGGGAATCTGCTGGCGGCGTCGGCCTTGAACGGCCTTCGCTCCACCCCAGTACGGCCTGACTTGTTCCAATCAGATTGGCGCGAGGAACGCCCGAACCAGAGTTCGCCCGACGCGGATTCCCTTTTTCGGGGCCGCGCGGCCGACGGAGATTCGCGCTCTTGACTCAGACTTCGTCCATCACGTTCACCTCACTCGGGCTGTCGCGCCCGCTCCTCACCGCCCTGACCGACGAGGGCTACACCACGCCCACGCCCATCCAGGCGCAGGCGATTCCGGCGGGCATCGCCGGGCGCGACCTGCTCGGCGTCGCCCAGACCGGCACGGGCAAGACCGCCGCGTTCGGGCTGCCGATCCTGCACCGCCTGAGCACGGCCCCGCGCGACGCGAGCCGGCGCGGGCCGGTCCTGCCGCGGGCGCTCATCTTGTCGCCCACGCGTGAGCTCGCGTCGCAGATCGGCGAGAGCTTCGCGGTGTACGGGCGGCACACGGGTCTGGCCGGCACCGTCATCTTCGGGGGCGTGTCGCAGTTTCACCAGGTGCGCGACCTGCACCGGGGCGTGGACATCCTCGTCGCGACGCCCGGGCGGCTCATTGATCTGATGGAGCAGCGCCTCGTGAACCTGACGGAGATCAGCATCTTCGTGCTCGACGAGGCCGACCGGATGCTCGACATGGGCTTCATCAAGCCGATCCGGCGGATCGCGGCGGCGCTGCCCGCCGCCCGCCAGACGATGCTGTTCTCGGCGACGCTCCCGCGCGAGATCGTGAGCCTGGCCGAGTCGCTGATGCGCGACCCGGTGCGGGTGTCGGTCTCGCGGGCCGCGGCGGCCGAGCCCAAGATCGAGCAGGCGATGTACATGGTCCCGCGCGAGCGCAAGCAGGCGTTGCTGACGCACCTGCTGCGCGAGGGCGCGATCGAGCGGGCGGTGGTCTTCACGAAGACCAAGCACGGCGCGGACCGCGTCGCGCGCCGTCTGCACGCCGGGGGCATCCACGCGGTCGCGATCCACGGCAACAAGGCCCAGAACCAGCGCACGCGCGCGCTCGACAGCTTCCGTGCCGGGCACGCGAAGGTGCTCGTCGCGACCGACGTCGCGGCCCGCGGGCTGGATGTCGACGGCATCACGCACGTCTTCAACTTCGACCTGCCGATGGAGCCCGAGGCCTACGTGCACCGCATCGGCCGCACGGGGCGCGCGGGCGCCAGCGGCATCGCGGTCACGTTCTGCGACAGCGAGGAGCGCGACCTGCTCCGCGCCGTCGAACGCACCACGGGCGCCCGCATCCCCACGCTGGCGCTGCCGGCACTGCCCGAGATCGCGCCGGACGTGAAGCGCGACGACCCGCGCGAGTCGTACTCGCGCCCCCAGCAGGGACGCCCCCAGCAGGGACGCTCGCACCACGTCCGCGCCGCGGATGGGCGCTCGCAGCCCGCCCGCGCGACGCGCTCGGCGGACGGGCGGCCTGCGTCTGACCGCCCCGCGCCCAAGCGCACCGCCCGGGCCGCGATGCCCGGCGCGGGCGTGCCCCACAAGGCCGGCGCACCCAGGCCCGCCGGGGCGCCCACACAGCGTCCCTCGGCCCCGCCGTCCGACCGACCCGCCGGCACGCCGCGCCATCCGTCCGCGCCCGGCGGCCACGCCCCGGCCTCGAACGGGCACACGCCCCGCCGCCCCGGGTTCATGGCACGCAACACCACCCGTCGCCCCGCGGGGCGGGCCTGATCACC
The DNA here is from genome assembly GCA_033763975.1 of Planctomycetota bacterium. Taxonomy (NCBI): domain Bacteria; kingdom Pseudomonadati; phylum Planctomycetota; species Planctomycetota bacterium. The sequence continues at coordinate 178,366 of JANRJM010000006.1, read as the reverse complement.
CGACGGCCCTGATAGCAGGGCGGGCCTGATCGCAGGGCGGAACTGAATATGCGACGACGCCGCCCGATGGTTCTCATCGGGCGGTTTCTTGCGCGCGTCGCGTGGCTCGCGCTCATACCACGACGCGCGCTTACGCCTTGGGCGGGTTCACCAGCGTGCTGGTGGAGTTGAACGACAGGATCACGCGGTCCTTCTCGCCGCGGTACGGCAGGCCGCTGTGCAGCAGAAACGCGGGGAAGAGCACGAGCGTGCCGGGCGTGGGGGGGACGTCGAGGTGCCCGGCGGCCAGGTAGTGGTTGCCGTAGTCGCTGAGCAGCGCCCCGCACCCGCGCGGGGCGTAGAACCGGTTCACGCCGTTGGGCGCGTGATCGGGCAGGTCCGACGGCACGTCGCTGATCTGGAGGTAGTACACGCCGCACCACGAGCACCCGCCGTGGTAGTGCGCGTCGTGGAACCCGCCGCCGTTGGTGATGTGGAACCAACTGTCGAGGAACGTGACCTTGATGCGGGCGGGGTCTTCGGTTCGTCCGTTGACGTGCCAGACGGCCCGGCGGACGCTGGACTCGATGAACGCGACCAGACGCCGCAACCCTTCGTGGGTGGACTTCTCGAACAGGTCGAACTTGCTCTCGAAGAGCCCGTCCTTGCTCTTCATGCTGACGGCGATGTCGCTGGCGATGTTCTTGGTTTCGCCCGCCTTGATCTCGTACAGGTGTTCGATGATGCCCGCGGCGTCGCGCGCGTGGTCGCGGTACTTGCGCGAGAAGATCGTCGTGGGCCAGTACGTCCGGGGCGTGAGTTCAAACTCGCCCGGCGCCCCGCCGTAGAACCCGGTGGTCGGTGCGGCGGGGGAGGCGAACGTGAGTCCCGGGCCCTGCATCGTCATGGCGCTTCTCCGGTGGGGCGTTCACCCTACCGCGGGAAACCGCCGTCCAGGCCCGCGTGAATCACTTGTAGCGCGATCTTGGCCCGGGCTTTGCGCCGTGTTCGGAACGCGATCGCAGCGCGAGCGGCCCGCGGCCTGGGACGGGGGCTGGTGCGCGCGACGGGCCCGCTCCTAGGCCTCGACCTTTTCGAACGACACGTGCCCGTCGGCCAGGCGTGCGAAGTACGCGTCGATCCGGCTGAGGCCCGTCACCCGGTGCACGAGCGCCGCCGCCCGCACGAGGTCGGCCCGCTGGAGCAGTTCCAGGCGTGGCGGCACGAGTTCGAGGCGCTTGGTGTAGAACGCGCAGCCTTCGTGCGCGATGAGCACGACGCGCGAGAGTTTGTGCACCTCGACGAGGAACTGCAGCTCGTCGATCACGCCCTTTTCTTCGAGGTGCGCCTGCTGGTGCCCGGCGAGGCACGCGGGCCCGCCCGGGAGCGCCACCCGGTCATAGCGCGGGAGGCCCAGCCCGACCTGCAGGAAGTCGTCGAACTGCTCGCCCACGCGCCCGTCGGAGCAGTAGATCGCCGCGGCGTGGATGCGTGTCGCGTTGTACGCGATCTGCGAGCGAAACATCCGGCCAGTGTACCCTCCCCCGTGCCCGGCGAACTCGACATCCTGCTCGTGACCAACTTCGGGCTCGAGAGCGTCGCCACGGGCGAACTGGCGGCGCTGGGCTACCACGGCAAGGGGCACGCCACGGGGCGCGTGCTCTTCAAGGGCGACGCGCGCGCCATCGCCCGCGCGAACCTGCACCTGCGCACGGTGGATCGCGTGCTCATCCGCGTCGCGACGTTCCCCGCGCGCGACTTCGACGCGCTCTTCGAGGGCGTGAAGGCGCTCCCCTGGGAGCAGTGGATCCCGCGCGACTTCGCGTTCCCCGTCGACGGGCGCAGCGTCAAGAGCCAGCTTTCGAGCGTGCCCGCGTGCCAGCGCACCGTCAAGAAGGCGATCGTCGAGCGCCTGCTGCGCGCCCACGCCACGCCCTCGCTGCCCGAGACGGGCCCCACGGTGCGGGTGGAGATCGCGCTCTGGCACGACCAGGCGACGCTCACCATCGACACCACCGGCCCGGGGCTGCACAAGCGGGGGTATCGCACCGCACCGGGCGCCGCGGCGCTAAAGGAGACCCTCGCCGCCGGGCTGGTGCTGCTGAGCGTCTGGAAGCCCCAGCGTCCGCTCATCGACCCGTTCTGCGGCTCGGGGACCATCGCGATCGAGGCCGCCCTGTGGGCGCGGAACATCGCCCCGGGCCTGCTGCGCTCGTTCGACGCGGAGCGGTGGCCGTCGTTCGGCGAGCGGGTGTGGGCCGAGGCGCGCGAGGAGGCGCGGGCCGCCCCGCGGGGCGAACTCGCGCACGCGATCCACGCGTACGACATCGACGCGGACGCGCTGGCGTTGGCGCGGCGTGCCGCGGAGGCCGCGGGCGTGTCGCGCGACGTGCACTTCAAGCAGCAGCCCTTCGACGCGCTCGCGAGCAAGGCGGAGTACGGGTCGATCATCACGAACCCGCCGTACGGCGTGCGACTGGGCGACGCCGACGAGATCGACCATCTGTATCGCTCGATGCCGCTGGTCTTCCGGCGGTTGCCCACGTGGTCGATCCACATGCTGACGGGGCGATTGGACCTGGAGGACATCTTCGGGCAGCGTGCGTCGCGCCGGCGCAAGTTCTACAACAGCACGATCGAGACGTGGTACTTCACGTTCCTGGGCCCCAAGCCGCCGGGTCTTCGGGCCTTTGCGGATACGCCCGAGACGAACGCCGAGGAAGACGGAGGAGAACGCGCGGAGAATGGAACGGCGGGGGAAGAGCGCGACGCGGGCGATGCCGCGGCGGAGACGCCTGCTCCGGACGATGATGTGCTCCAGTCCCCTTCTGTTCCGCATTCCAGCCCAGTAGCTTCATCTCCGACCTCTCCTCCCGATGCTCCTCTCGGACTTCCTGTGCATTCTGAATCCGCTTCTCGCACTTCGCGTGCGGCGTCCCCGGCGTTCGGGGGCCTGCGCGAGCGAGACGAGCGCGAACTCGCGGATTTCGGCGCGTGCCTGGCGAAGAACGTGCGGCACTTGCGGCGTTACCCCTCGCGCGGGGTCACGTGCTATCGCGTCTACGAGCGCGATCAGGTCGACGTGCCGCTCATCATCGACGTGTACGAGGGGCGGGCCCACGTGGCGGAGTACGAGCGCGAGCACAGCCGCACGCTCGCGCAGCAGGCGGACTGGTGGGACCGCGTGCGCGCCATCGTGGCGGGGGCGCTCGGCATCGACCCCGCGCAGGTGTACACGAAGCAGAAGCACCGCCAGCGTGGGCTGACGCAGCACGAGAAGCAGAGCGCGACGGGCGAGACGATCACCGTGCGTGAAGGGGGCCTGGCCTTCGAGGTGAACCTCCGCGACTACATCGACACCGGGCTCTTCCTCGACCACCGCCTCACGCGCCAGATGGTGCGCGAGCAATCGCGCGGCGTGCGCTTCCTGAACCTGTTCTGCTACACGGGCGCGTTCACGGTGTACGCCGCGGCGGGCGGCGCGGCGAGCACCACGAGCGTCGACCTGTCGAACACGTACCTCGACTGGACGCAGCGCAACCTGCGGCTGAACGGGCTGTGGAACGCCTCGCACCGGCTGGTGCGTTCCGACACGCTTTCGTTCCTGCGTACGCACCCTGCGGGCGAGCACTACGACCTGGCCGTCATCGACCCGCCGACGTTCAGCAACAGCACGTCCACCGAGGAGGACTGGGAGGTGCTGCACGGGCACACGGAGGTGCTCACGCGGACGCTGGCGCTCATGCCCCCCGGCGGGGTGGTGTACTTCTCGACGAACTTCCGGCGATTCAAGCTCGACGAGGCGGCCCTGGCGGGCGTGGGCGCGTCGTCGCGCGAGATCAGCGCCCGCACGGTCCCCCCGGAATACCGCAACCGGCGCATCCACCGATGCTGGCGGATCGTGGCGGGGGGCGGCGGTGCGTCGGGCGCGCCGGGCGGGCCCGCGTCGTACACTGCGGGCTCATGATGCACCGTGGGATGTCGTCGCAGCGTGCTCGCCGCGTTCCCTGGGTTCTCGGGGTCTGCGTGCGGGGCTGCGTTCTGGGCGGGCTGGCGGGTGGGCTCACGGGAGTGTTGGGCGGGTGCGCGAGCAACCCGCTGAACATGCGTCCGGGCGCGACGAGCGTGTTCGACGCGGTGCGCGCCCCCACGCCGTCTGAGGCGGTGGACATGGCGCTGGACCCCTACGACCCCGACCGGCGGTACAAGGGCGTGCTGCTGCTGTCGAAGGAGCGGTTCGCGGCCGAGGACATCTACCTGAACCTGTTCGCCGAGCGGGCGACCGACGAGGACCCGGGCGTGCGTGCCGCGGCGATCCGCGCGCTGGGCCTGCACGGGCGGCAGGAGCACGTGCCGCTGATCGTGAAGGGCGTCGCCGACGCCGACCCGAGCGTGCGCCAAGAGGCGGCCCGGGCGCTGCAGCGCATCCACGACCCCGTCGCGGTCGACGCGCTGCTGGTGGCGATGGACCGGGCGAAGGAGCCCGAGTCGTTCGTGCGGGTGGAGGCGGCCCGGGCGATCGGGCAGTACGCCGAGCCGCGCGTGGTCGAGGCGCTCATCGCGTCGCTGGCGGACGACAGCCTGGCGGTGAACGCGGCGACGCTCTTCTCGCTGCGCACGCTGACGGGGCAGGACTTTCACTACGACCGGGCGGCGTGGCAGGTGTGGTACCGGGGCACGTCGGACTATTTCGCCGCTCGCTCGGCGTACCTCTACCCGGGGTTTCAGCGCGGGCGCAAGTGGTACGAGTACCTGCCGTTCGTCCCCTCGCCCCCGAACGAGCCCAAGGGCCTGCCGGTGGGCATGAGCCCGGACATGACGGCGTCGAACTAGCGGACGTTGGCGGGTCGCGCTCGACCGTCCGCCCGAAACCGCCGATATCTCCGGCGAGCCCGCGCGCGGGGCCGAGGGGGAACCGGTGAAGGCGCTGCAGTGCGACGGACGCGAGGCGACGATCGTCGAGCGCGCGGAGCCCGTGCCCGCGCCGGATGATTGCCTGCTGCGCCCGGTGCTCGCGTCGATCACGCGGGCCGAACGCGACGTCGTGCGGGGCGTGCTCGCGCACACGGGCGTGTTGGGGCACGAGTTCGTCGCGGTGGTCGAACGGGTGGAAAAAGGGCCGGGCGCGGGCCCGGTGGTGCGGGCGGGCGCGCGGGTGGTGGGCTCGCCGATCGTGCCGTGCGCCGCGTGCACGCTGTGCACGCGCGGGCTGTCGGCACACTGCGCGGACCGGCGGGTGCTGGGGCTGTGGCGCCTCGACGGCTGCCTGGCCGAGCGGTTCACGCTGCCCGGGGCGAACCTGGTCGAGGTGCCCAAGGCGCTGCCCGACGAGAGCGCGCTGTTCGCGGGCGTGGTGGCGAGCGCGCTGCGCGTGGCGCAGTCGGTGCGGATCGAGGGCAAGACGTACGTCACGGTGCTGGGCGACGGGGTGGTCGGGCTGGTGACGGCCCAGGTGCTGGCGCGCCTCAACGCCTCGGTGCGCCTGCTGGGCACGCACCCGGAGAAGTTCGCGCTGTGCGAGAAGTGGGGCGTGAAGCACCGGCACGTGTGCGAGGTCGGGCGGCGGCGCGATCAGGACATCGTGGTGGATTGCACAGGCGCGCCCGAGGCGCTGACGCTGGCGCTAGGCTTGGTGAGGCCGCGGGGAACGATCGTGGCGCGATCGGCCCCGCCCTTCGTGCCGCCGGGAGCGATCAACGCGCGTGCGGGGCACTCGGCGGCGAAGGGCGGAGCGGACGGTGGGGGCGGTGCGGGCAATGGTGGCGGCGCGGACCTGACGCCGGCGGTGGGGCACGAGATCTCGATCGTGGGCGTGGGGGCCGCGGCGTCGGCGGGGCTGCTGCGCGAAGCGCTCGACGTGTTGGCGAAGGGGGACGTGGATACCTCTCCCCTCATCTCCCGACGGGTGCGACTGGCGCACGCGCCCGACGCGCTCGCGGGCGAGGGCGCGCTGCGGGTGGTGGTGGGGTTCTAGAGCGCGAAATCAGGGGGGCCACCTGCGGAATAACTCGTGGGAGGTGCCCGATGCGATACCTGATTGCCATTCTGCTGCCGCCGCTGGCGGTGCTGCTCTGCGGGAAACCGATCCAGGCGCTGCTGAACCTGGTGCTGACGCTGTGCTTCTGGGTGCCCGGGGCGATTCACGCGGTGCTGGTGGTGAACCAGCACTACGAGGACCAGAACGCCGACCGGATCATCCAGGCGGTGCGGATGAGGTAGGTGTCCTCGCAGTTTGAACTCTGTTTGGTTCAATTCATGGCGGTTTCTACGGTGCTTACTACTTTCTGTAGGGGCTCCTCCCGCCAAAACACCGTGATAAGCCTTGGTTAACCAGTAAAAAACACTTGTTTTTCTGGTCCGATACCTAGTACATTCTCCTGTCTGCTCTGAGTTGATGGTCGTCCGGAGACGCGGACGCACTCGGGGCGAACTCGCAGGGGAGATCAACGATGCGGAATGGAATGAAGAAAGCGGTGGTCGTCGCGACCATCGCCGGCGCGGCGTGTGCCGCGTTCGGCGGGAATGTCCAGTTGAGCAACGGCAGTGGGCTGGTCGTGCAGGTTCAGAACAACGGCGCGCACAACGTGGTGTTCGGCGGGAGAGACTACTTCTCGCCCGGCACGCCCGTCGGGCAGTTCTTCATGCAGAACGGAACGGGCTCCGGAACGTTCGCGACGGCACCCCTGACGAATACCCCGACGGTCAATCCTGGAACCGTGGTGGGCAACCTGACCGTCACGACAGGCAGCTTCGTGAGCGGGTCCGTTGCGTCGACTTTGCTGCGCTACGTGAGCATCGCGGGCGTCGTGGAGGTCGAGCGGAACATCTCGATTCTGCCCGGGCTCAATGTCGTGATGACGCAGACGACCATCCGGAGCATTACCGCCACCATGTCCGACTTCCGCTTTGGCGAGACGTACGACCCTGACCAGGGCAACTTCTCTTCCAGCACCTACAACGACCGTTTCACCGCGTACGGCGGCGAGGCGATGAGGGCGCGGGACCTTGCCGGGCGGACCGTTGTCTCTGGCGTCTCTCCGGTCGGGGGTTTCGGTGTTGGCGGCTTCGGACTGTCCATCAACACCGGCTCGGAAGTGAACAACCTGTTCAACGGCACGGCGACGGATCCGAACGACGCGTACTCCGACGTTGGGTACGCACTGGCGTTCCGGACATCGCTCACGCCCGGACAAGTCGTGAACTGGACGCTGTACCACGCGTTCGGCGACACCGAGGCCGCCGCCATGAGCGGGTTCAACCAGGCGATGACGGTGATCCCGCTGCCCTCGGGTGTGGCGATGGCCGGTGCATGCCTGTTCGGGCTCGGCACGATCCGGCGTCGCCGGGCGTAAGCCGGGACGAGCGGGTCGGAGTGATCGGAGTGCAGTCGTATCGCAGCCGCCCCCTCCTTGGGGGCGGCTGTTTTCTTGGGCGCTCGCGTGATGGTCCGCGCAGCGAGACTTGCGGAGAGACGACCGAGCGTCTGTATGACACCGACCCTCGCTGGCGCGTCGGGCTCGTACGGGAGGGTGGTACAGAACGCTCGTCGCGCTTCACCACAGCATGCGGACGCGGATGGTTTCGGGGATGTCGCGGAGGCGCGCGAGGACCTGCTTGCCGTCGGTGGGGTCGACGTCGAGGACGACGTAGCCGATGTCGTCGGTGGTGCGGAGGTACTCGGCCGAGATGTTCGCGCCGAGGTCGGCGATCATGGCGTGCATCTTGGAGAGCACGCCAGGAACGTTGCGGTGGAAGTGCAGGATGCGGTGGGGGCGGGTGAACGCAGGGGATTCAGACCCGGCACGGCGTGCGTGGGTAGCCGGACCCGAACCAGACCCCGCACGGAGTGCGGAGGCATCCGGACCCGAACCAGACCCCGCACGGCGTGCGGAGATATCCGGACCCGAACCAGACCCCGCACGGAGTGCGGAGGCATCCGGACCCGAACCAGACCCCGCACGGAGTGCGGAGGTACCCGAGGCCGGGAAACCCGTACTCGCGGACGTCTGCTCGGGCAGTTCGACCTCGGGCACATTGACGGCCCCGGTGGTCGTGCCGACGTTGATGAACTTGATGAACTTCGACGCGACGTCTTCGGCGATCGACGCCTGCGCCTCTTCGGTGCTGCCGCCGACGTGCGGCGTGAGGATGACGTTCGCCAGCCCCCGCAGCGGGCTCTCGAACGATTCGCCCTTGGCGCTCGGCTCGACCGGGAAGACATCCAGCGCCGCTCCGGCGAGGTGCCCGGAAGTGAGCGCGGCGGCGAGGGCGGTGATGTCGACGACGCCGCCCCGGGCGTTGTTGATGAGGTACGCGCCGGGCTTCATGCGCTTGAGTTGTGGTGCGGCGATCAGCCCCTCGGTCTGGCGCGTCGCGGGCACGTGCAGCGTGACGACGTCGGACTCTTTGAGCAGGTCGGCGAGTGACTTCACCTGGCGGGCGTTGCCCAGGGGCATCTTGGCGATGATGTCGTGGTACAGCACGCGCATGCCCAGTGCCTCGGCGAGGACGGACACCTGCGAGCCGATGTGCCCGTAGCCGACGATGCCGAGGGTGCGCCCGCGAACCTCGTGGGCGCCGGCGGCGGATTTGTCCCACACGCCCCGGTGCATGAGGTCGGACTTCTCGGTGAGACGCCGGTACAGCGCGATGATCTCGGCGATGGTGAGCTCGGCGACCGAGCGGGTGTTGCTGAAGGGCGAGTTGAACACCGGCACGCCCCGGCGGCACGCGTCGCGGAGCGCGACCTGGTTCGTGCCGATGCAAAAGCAGCCGACGGCCAGGAGCTTGGGGGCGGCGTCGAGCACCCGCGGGGTGACCTCGGTCTTGCTCCGCAGGCCCAGCAGATGGACGTTCTCCACCAGGCGGCAGAGCTTGGCTTCGTCCGGCGCGCCCGGCAGGGCCTGGACCTGGAATCCCTCGGCCTCGAGCGCGGCGACGCCGGCGGGGTGGACGCTCTCGAGCAGGAGCACGGAGATCTTGCTCTTGGGAAAGGAGGTCTTCATGGGCGCGGGGAGCCGGCGGGAGTGCCGCTCGCGGGCGACCACTCTATCGGCGGGACCTCGCGCTGGGTTTCGTTCACTTCGCGCCCGTGGGCGCCGATCGTGACGATCCCGGCGGCCCAGAGCCCCGCCAGGACGGCGCACAGCGCCAGGCGGTACCAGCCGAACGCCGCCAGCCCGCGACGGGCCAGGAACCCCACGAGCCAGCGGACGGCCAGGGCCGCCGAGACGGTTGCTACGCCGATGCCCACCGCGATGGGCAGCCAGCCCAGCGTGTCGAACATCGAGGGCGCGCCGGTCGAGTTCGCGGTGTACAGGTCCTTGCCCAGCACGTACAGCGTCGCGGCGGTGAGGGTGGGCAGGCCCAGCAGGAAGCTGAACTCGGCGGCGGCCTTGGGCTTGAGGCCCACCAGCAGCCCGCCCGAGATGGTCATCATCGAGCGGCTTGTGCCGGGCCACATCGCGACGCACTGCAGCAGGCCGATGATCAGCGCCTCGGTGAGCGTCAGGTCGGCGAGTTCCTTGCGCGCGAGCGAGGGGACGGGCGGCCCCCAGCGTCCGGCGAGGCGCAGGTGCAGCACGATCATGAACACGCCCCCGACGCCCAGCGCGAGCAGCACCGGCACCGGGTGGAAGAGCACGCGCTCGATGTGATCGTCGAGCAGTTTTCCCAGGACCGCCGCGGGGATGAACGCGACCACGAGGTTCACCAGCAACCGGAACCCGGAGTTGTCGCGACCGATGGCGCCCTTGGCCATCTTCCAGACGTTGTCCCAGTAGAGGCCCAGCACCGCCAGGATCGCGCCGCCCTGCACGACGATCGTGAACGCGTTCACCGCGGACTCGCGCTCCGGGGTGTTGAGCCCCAGCAGCGACGACGCGAGGATGAGGTGCCCGGTGGACGAGACCGGGAGGTACTCGGTGATGCCCTCGACCAGGCCGAGGACGATCGCGTCGACGATGGAGATGCTGGTTCCCGCCATGAGTCGGCACGGTAGCATCCGGGCGTGCAGCCCGAGACGCCTCCGAGAGCGATCAGCGTGACCGACGCGGACGATCCGCGCCTGGCGGACTTCGCGGACTTGAAGGACGCCGCCCTGCGCGCGGACGAGTTCGCCGGGCGCCGGGGCGTGTTCATCGCGGAGGGTGAGTTCGTGCTGCGGGTGCTCGCACGCACGGCGTACCCCATCAAGACGGTGCTGGGCACGGCGCAGCGACTGGCGGCGGTGGCGGACGTCATCGCCGGCCTCGCGCCGCAAGTCGCCGTGCTGTGCGCCGACGAAGCGCTCATCCGCCGACTCGTGGGCTTTGACTTTCACCGGGGCGTCCTGGCGAGCGGTGTGCGCGTGCCGAGCGCCGGGATGGCGGCGTTGGCGCGGACAAGCCGCGGCGTCGTGGTGGTCGAAGGGCTGACCAGCCCGGAAAACCTCGGGTCGATCTTTCGGAGCACCGCGGCACTGGGGGGCGAGCGGGTCGGGGTTGTGCTGTGCCCGCGCACCTGCGATCCCCTGTACCGGCGGGTGGTGCGGGTGTCGATGGGCAACGTGCTGCGCGTGCCGTTCGAGCGGACGGAGGCGTGGCCAGGGGCGCTCGACGCGCTCCGCGACGCGGGGTTTCGGGTGGTTGCGCTGACGCCCGACGCCGGGGCGACGGACATCCGGGAGTTGCCGGCGGCGGGGCGGGCCGCGGAGGGCGGAAGCGGGGGCGCGAGCGGCGGGGTGCTTCGGTACGCCCTGCTGCTGGGGTCGGAGGGGTTCGGGTTATCGGAAGCCGCGATGGCGCGGGCCGATGTGCGGGCGCGGATTCCGCAGGCGCCGGGCGTCGACTCGCTGAACGTGGGCGTGGCGTGCGCGGTGGCGCTGCACCGGCTGGTCGAGGTGGAGTAGGAAGTGGCAAAGTGGCAAAGTGGCAGAGTGGCAGAGTGGAAGGGTGGAAGGTCGGGGGTGGGTTGATGCGTGGAAGGCTTGGACAACGAGCGGGGCGGGCGCCTACAGTGGAGGCCCGACCGGGTGAGGTTGGGCTTTCGCGTTTGGGAGGCGGCCATGGCGCATAAGAAAGGTCAGGGTTCGACCAAGAACGGTCGTGACTCCAACCCGCAGTTCCGCGGGATCAAGCTGTTCGGCGGCGAGCCGGCGAAGTCGGGCTCGATCATCGTGCGCCAGGTGGGAACGCCCTTCGAGGCGGGGTTCAACGTGCGTCGCGCGAAGGACGACACCCTGTTCAGCGTGGCGGAAGGCATCGTGACCTTCCAGGGGCGCGTGGTGCACGTGCTGCCGACGGACGCGGCGGCGCCGTGCCCGGTGTGGCTGAAGGGCAAGGTCGCGACGGCGGCGAACTGAGCGCGGGCAGAGTGACGGCGGCGCAGGCCGCTCGCGGGGCGTACGGGCCCCCATGAGGTGATCCGATGGGCGCAGAGTGCTTTTTCACCGGCAAGAAGACTTCCCGCGGCATGCAGCGCGTGTGGCGTGGTCAGGCGATCAGCAAGGGCGGCTTCGGCCTGAAGCCCACCGGCATCACCCGGCGCACGTTCAAGCCGAACCTCCAGCAGGTGACGGCCATGATCGACGGCGCCCCGACCCGCGTGCTCGCGTCCACCAAGGCCATCAAGCAGGGCCTGGTCGTCAAGCCCCTCAAGCGCAAGTACGGGTACACCCGCCAGCAGAAGGCGGCCGCCGCGGCGGCGAACTGACGGACGGCGTGCGGCACGCGCGCTTGCCCGTCATGGGCCGCGCAGAATCAGAACTGGGCGGCCGGGCGAGGAATCGGGTGAGATTCAGGGTGTCGCGCGGAGTGTGAACTGCCCGGCGCGCGGTTCGGCCGGCAGACAAGAGCGCCCGCACGATGTTTGCGTGATGCCCGATGCCGGAACCGGCACCCCGGCGGCACCCGGAGCCCGCCCTCTATCATCGCGTTGGCCATGAAGTGCGATCACTGCGACAACGAGGCGACGGTGCACGAGGTGACCGTGCGCAACGGGGTGAAGGTCGAGCGCCATCTCTGCGAGGCGCACGCGGCGGAGCAGGGGATCCCCGTGAAGGGCGTGCCGCAGATCGGCGAGATCATCAAGCAGCACGTGACGGCGATGTCGCAGGCGGCGACGACGCGGGGGAGCGCGTGCCCGAGCTGTCGGACGACGTTCGGGGAGTTCAAGCAGCACGGGATGCTGGGGTGTGCGGCGTGCTACGCGGCGTTCGAGGCGCAGTTGGGCCCGCTGATCGAGCGGGCGCACGAGGGCGCGGCGCGCCACGTGGGGAAGAAGCCCCGGCGGGCGAGCGACGGGTCGGAGGACGCGGACCGGGCGCAGGCGGAACTCGCGGAGCGGGCGCGTCGGCTGGCGCGGATCCGTGCGGAGCTCGAGGACGCGGTGAAGGAGGAGCAGTACGAGCGTGCGGCGCGTCTGCGTGACGAACTGCGCCGGCTGGGCGAGCCGCCCGCGCGGGGCGCGTCATGACGGGCGGGCCGTACTACGAACCCCCGAAGCCCTCGTCGCCCGAGTCGTGCCCGGAGTGGCTGAAGGGCGAGGGAGACGCGGCGGACGTGGTGCTGTCGTCGCGGGTGCGGGTGGCGCGGAACCTGGCGACGGGGCCGTTCGCGCTGCGGAGCACGAAGCGGGATCGCCAGCGGGTGCTGGAGGTATGCCGCGACCGGATCTTGACGTGCGGGATCGGCGCGCGGATCGCGTGGGAGGAGCTGCACGAGAGCACGTCGCTGCAGCGTGCGCTGCTCGTCGAGCGGCACATCATCTCGAAGCAGCTCAGCCGCGGGAAGGTGGGGGCGGGGGGCGCGGCGGAGGACCCGCGTGCCGTGGCGTACACGCTCCCCGACGAGCGCGTGGCGATCATGGTGAACGAGGAGGACCACCTGCGCGTGCAGGGGATGCGGTCCGGGCTGGCGCTCTCGGAGGCGTGGGCCGAGGTCGACCGCATCGACGACCTGCTCGAGGCGGGCCTGGACTTCGCGTTCTCGACGCGCTTCGGGTATCTGACGGCGTGCCCGACGAACGTCGGCACCGGCGTGCGGATGAGCTGCATGCTGCACCTGCCCGGGCTGCGGCTGACCGGGGACATCGAGAAGGTGAAGCGCGCCGCGGGCGACATGAACCTCGCGGTGCGGGGGTTCTACGGCGAGGGGAGCGAGGCGATCGGGGACTTGTTCCAGATCTCCAACCAGACGACGCTGGGCAAGACCGAGCGCGCGATCCTGACGATGCTCGAGTCGGAGATCCTGCCCAAGGTGATCGAGTACGAGCGGCTTGCGCGGCGGGAACTGCAGCAGAAACGCCGCCTCGCGCTCGAGGACCAGGCGTGGCGGGCCTGGGGGCTGGTGACGAGCGCGAGACTGCTGACCACCGAAGAAGCGATGCAGGCGCTGAGCATGGTGCGCCTGGGCGCGCTGCTGGGCGTGCTGCCCGGGAGCGCCGGCACGCCCGCGCGGGCGACCGGTGATGCGGGCGGCGCCGGTGCGACGGCGCAAGGCGCCGGGGGCGGGGCCGCCGGACAGTCGGCGGGCGTGCGCGCGGTGAACCTGCTGATGCTCCTGGTGCAGCCGGCGCACCTGCAAAAGGTGTTCGGACGTGAACTCGACCAGGAACAGCGTCGCGCGGCGCGGGCGGCGCTGCTTCGCCAGCGGCTGGGGAGAGTTTGAGTAGGGACTGGCGAGCCGGCGGGCGCGGTAGGCTGCGCTGGTGACGCGCGCCGGCGACAACCCGAGCAGCGATCCCGGCCCGTTCCAGTGGCCGCCCCGCCCGGCGCAGGCCAATCACGCCCGGGGCGTTGAACCACACGACGTGGACGGTGAGGCGCGGGGCGGGGGCGATGCGGCTCGCGGCTCAGGTGATGACGGGCGGGATCTCTCCGCCGCGACGCACGCGGCGCGCGGCGCCGACGCGGTGCGCGATCAGCCGGGGCGTCGCGCGGGGCGCGGGTCGGGGTCATCGCTGGATGTCGACACCGGCGCGGGGCGGACGGCGTGGCAGCAGATCGAGGGCGCGTTGCTGGGCCTGACCAGGCCGCCGCTGGTGGTGCGGGCGCGCGAGGCGGGCTGGATGCCCGACGAGGCGGGGGCGTTCTGCCCGCGGTGCGCGGCGAGCGTGGGCGCGTTCGAGGGCGATGAGACGGGGTGCCCGGCGTGCCGCGGCGTGAAGGTGCCGTGGGAGCGTGCGGTGCGGCTGGGCGTGTACGAGGGTGTGCTGCGCGACATCATCCACGACGTGAAGTTCTCGGCGTGGCGAGCGCTTGGAGAGGAGTTGGGCGCGCTGATGGGGAGCGCGGTGTGCGCCGCGGCCGATCGGGCGGGCGTCGAGCGCGGGCGGTTCGTGGTGACCCCGGTGCCGACGACGCTGTGGCGGCGGCTGTCGCGGGGCGTCGACCACACGGGGGCGCTGGCGCGCGGGGTGGCCGGCGTGGTGGGGGCACCGGTGGTGCGGGTGCTGGATCGACGACACCGGCCGGCGCAGACGCGGGTGCCGGCGAGCCGCCGGGAGGCGAATGTGCGGGGAACCATGCGGGTGCGGCGGGCGGACCTGGGGGGATCGCTGGTTGTTCTGGTAGATGATGTGCGAACGACGGGGGCGACATTGCGGGAAGCATGCCGCGCGGTGTGGGACATGCCGCGGGAATCGAGGCCCGAGGGGATATGGGTGGCAACGGCGGCGGTGGCGGAAGGGGAGCAGTGGCGGCGGAAGGGGCGGTAGGGGGAGGCGGGGACGGGGCGGATGGTGAAGATGAACGATTCCGTAACCATGTGCAAATCAGAAACTTAAAGGAAGGTGGAGCGGAAGTGGAGGGAGATTGCTTGACCTGAGGGAGGGGAGAGGTCTATGCTGCCCCCCTGCCGTTCGAGTACGGCAACCCGGGGGCAACTCCCGCGGGTTGTCCATCCGAGTGGTGGAATGACCGAAGTACCCGTCGAAGCGACGGGGGATCCTTGAAAAGTGAACAGTTGGGAGCCGCACGAGAGTGTGCGTTCGCGTCATGGCCTGCACGGCCACCCCGTCGACCCGGGGGACGCGGGCGGATCCACACAAGCCCGGACTTGTCCCGTACAAGGCGAGTCGCGGGTGGTCGGTTTCGGGGTTCACAGCCCGGAACTGGACACTTCTCGTGCACACCGATGGTCTACTCAGCGTGGACCGTCGGTTGGGAAGTGAGCCAAATCCACCGGATAGCCGTCCGGTGGCGTCGGGCATGTCCAGCGCGAGGCCGCGAGGCCTGGAGCGGGGAGGTGTCCGGCGGAGACCGCCCGATCGATGACCTGAAAGGGGAGTCGGTTGGGAATAACATGGTCGCTTTTCTCTGATGACTAAACCCGTCGCACCGCGAGGTGAGGCGGGGTCACCGGAAATCAACTGAAGAGTTTGATCATGGCTCAGATTGAACGCTGGCGGCATGGCTAAAACATGCAAGTCGAACGAGCCCCGCAAGGGGTAAGTGGCGAAAGGGTCAGTAACGCGATCGAACGTACCCTGAGGCGGGGGATAGCGGTGGGAAACTGCCGGTAATACCCCATGATCTCTTCGGAGCAAAGCTTTAGCGCCTTGGGAGCGGCGATCGTCCTATCAGGTAGTTGGCGGGGTAAGAGCCCACCAAGCCGAAGACGGGTAGCGGGTGTGAGAGCACGGCCCGCGACATCGGAACTGAGACACTGTCCGGACTCCTACGGGAGGCTGCAGTAACGAATCTTCCGCAATGGGCGAAAGCCTGACGGAGCAATGCCGCGTGCGGGATGAAGTATCTCTGGTATGTAAACCGCTGTCAGGGGACGGAACCAATGATTGTCCCCAGAGGAAGTGGCGACTAACTCTGTGCCAGCAGTCGCGGTAATACAGAGGCCACAAGCGTTAGTCGGAATCACTGGGCTTAAAGGGTGCGTAGGCGGATCGGTAAGTGTCCTGTGAAAGCCCGCAGCTCAACTGCGGAACAGCAGGGCATACTGCCGGTCTTGAGGCAGGTAGGGGCCGCGAGAACAGTAGGTGGAGCGGTGAAATGCGTAGATATCTACTGGAATGCCGATGGTGAAGACGCGCGGCTGGGCCTGTCCTGACGCTGAGGCACGAAAGCGTGGGGAGCAAACAGGATTAGATACCCTGGTAGTCCACGCCGTAAACGATGCGCACTAGACCGGTGCGGTTTTGACGCCGTATCGGTCGTAGTAAAAACGATAAGTGCGCCGCCTGGGGAGTACGGTCGCAAGGCTAAAACTCAAATGAATTGACGGGGGCTCACACAAGCGGTGGAGCATGTTGCTTAATTCGAGGCAACGCGAAGAACCTTACCTGGGTTTGACATGCTTGGATTAACCCCATGAAAGTGGGGCCACAGTCGCAAGACCGGAACAAGCACAGGTGCTGCATGGCTGTCGTCAGCTCGTGCTGTGAAGTGTCAGGTTAAGTCCTTTAACGAGCGCAACCCCTATCGTTAGTTGCTCGGCGCAAGCCAGTACTCTAGCGAGACTGCCGGTGTCAAACCGGAGGAAGGTGGGGATGACGTCAAGTCCTCATGGCCCTTACATCCAGGGTTGCAAACGTGCTACAATGGTGCATACAAAGCGACGCGAGGCCGCGAGGCGGAGCAAATCGCAAAAAGTGCACCCCAGTTCGGATTGCAGGCTGCAACTCGCCTGCATGAAGTCGGAATCGCTAGTAATCGGAGATCAGCTACGCTCCGGTGAATGTGTTCCTGAGCCTTGTACACACCGCCCGTCACGTCATGGGAGCCGAGAGTGCCCGAAGTCGCTGCATTTCAGCAGTGCCCACGGCAAGATCGGTGACTGGGACGAAGTCGTAACAAGGTAGCCGTAGGAGAACCTGCGGCTGGATCACCTCCTTTCTAAGGGATTTCCTTAGACCAGATACAACGCGTCCAGAAGACGCGGCTCGGAGCGATCCGGGTTCTGGTTGTCAACGCACTCTCGTCCGACGGCAACGTCGGATAGCGTCGCGGCAACGCGGCGTTAAGCGGCCCCAACTGTTTCTTTTGTCTATACCGACAGCCCGCCCACGCCCCGCGTGGGCGGTTGTCTTTTTTGGTCCGCACCGCTCGGCCGCAGCGCACACGCGCGCGGCCGCGGCCGCGGGTTTCGCGATCGGCACGCGCCGTGCCGCGCGACGGGCTCGCGATACCGAACTAGGCTTGCCACGCGAGTGGCGTGCCGGCGCCGTGCGTCGTGCGAGGGTGTCTGCCCGGGCGAAGGGGCGTGCGGGTGGGAGCGAGCGGGGGCGTGCGGCGGGCGTTTGTCGCGGCCGGGCGGGCGGTGGCGGGGCGATCGCCGCCGACGCCGTACCTGGCGCGCCGGGCCTACGCGCTCGAGACGACATCGACGCTGTTCTTTGCGGTGGCGCTGGCGGCGATCGACAGCGGGGTGCTGTCGGTGTACGCGCGGCAGACGTTCGACGGGGCGGTGGGCGAGACGCGCCTGAACTTCGCCGTCGCGCTGCTCGGAACGATGGACGCGCTGGCGAACATCCTGAGCTTCATCTGGAGCACGGTGGGGCAGGGGCGGGCGAAGATCCGGCTGATCAATCTGCTGCAGGTGGGGGTGATCGCGGCGATCGCGGCGTTGGCGTTCATGCCGCGGAGCGGGGCGGGGTTGATGGGGCTGGTGGCGTTGGCGCTGACGGCGCGGGTGTGCTGGTCGGGGATCATCACGCTGCGCCCGACGGTGTGGCGGAGCAACTACCCGCGCGAGATGCGTGCGCAGATGGTGGGGCGGCTGTCGATCATCCAGGCGGTGGTGATCGCGGCGGGGGGCGCGGCGCTGGGGTACGCGCTGGACGTGGATCGGACGTGGCATCGGCCGGCGGTGCTGGGGGCGTGCGCGGTGGCGGCGGCGGCGGTGGTGGCGACGAGCCGCCAGCGCGTGCGGCGTGAGCGCCAGTTGCTGGCGCGAGAGCGGGAGGGTGCGCGGCCGATGGCGCCGTGGCACGGGGTGGCGGTGGTGTGGAAGGTGCTGCGGGCCGACCGGCGGTACGCGCAGTTCATGCTGTGCATGTTCGTGCTGGGGTTCGGGAACCTGATGATCTCGCCGATCCTGGCGATCGTGCTGCGCGAGCAGTTCGGGCTCACGTACTTCCGGAGCATTTTGCTGACGAGCACGGTGCAGATGGCGACGCAGGTGGTGGCGATCCCGGTGTGGGCGCGCCTGCTGGACCGCGCGCACATCGTGCGGTTCCGGGCGTGGCACGGGTGGACGTTCGTGGGCGCTGGGGTGCTGCTCGTGACGGGGGCGGCGACGCACACGCTGGGGTGCTTCGTGGCGGCGTCGGTGGTGCTGGGGATCGCGTACGCCGGCGGGACGCTGGCGTGGAGCCTGGGGCACGTGGATTTTTCGCCCCCGAGCGAGACGAGCCGGTACATGGCGACGCATGTGACGCTGAACGGCGTGCGCGGGCTGATCGCGCCGATCACGGCCGTGACGATCTACGAGTCGCTGAAGGCGTCGGGAGCCGATGCGGCGCCGTGGGTGCTGGGCGTGTCGCTGGTGGTGTCCATCGCGGGGTGCGTGGGGTTCGTGGCGCTGCGGGTGGCGATGGAACGGGAGATGAAGGGGTTCGTGCGCACGGTGTAGGGTGTCGGCGGGCGCGTCCGAGATGTGCGCGACCTTGGCGGGGCATTCGCGCCGTCTTGATGTTCGCGCGGGTGGGTGCCAGTACTGTCTCCTCCGAGAGACGCGCTGCGGCGCACGAGACGCGCTGCGGCGCGAAAAGGAGGAGTCATGCGAGGGATGAGAGTGGCGGCGGCGGTGGTTGCGCTCGGGGCGGGGACCGCCTCGGGCCAGACGCTGTACGGCGTGAGCAACTTCGGGAACTTCCGGACGCAGGTGCTGGTGCAGATCGACACCACCACGGGCGCGGCGACACCGGTGGGCGACACCGGGCTGGAGCGCATCGCGGACATCGCGTACGACCGCGGCATGGGCGTGATGTACGCCCTCACGACCGGCGCGGACCTGTACACGCTGGACCTGGCGACGGGCGCGTCGACGCTGGTGGCGTCGAACACGGGCGTGCTTCCCGAGGGCGGGCTGACGTTCGACGCTTCGATGGGGCGGCTGCTCGCGAACTCGTCGACGGACCTGCTGGGCGTGCACACCGCGACGGCGGCGCGCACGACGATCGGGGCGTTCAACACGACGGACACCGACGTGTCGGGGCTGGCGTTCGACGCGAGCGGGCGCCTGCTGGGCCTTGCGAAGAACGGGACGCTGAGCGACACGCTGCTGTCGATCGACCTGTCGACGGGGCAGGCGACGCTCGTGGGCGACACGGGCGTGTCGAGCGCGGCGAGCGTGGGCGGGCTGGCGTTCTACGACGGGACGCTCTTCATGAGCGACGGCGGCGCCCTGTGGAGCCTGGACGCGGCGACGGGCGCGGCGACGTACATCGGCGCGCACGGCGTCGTCGCGGTGACCGACGTGTCGGGCATCGCGTTCATCCCGGCGCCGGGCGCGGGCGCGCTGCTGGCGCTGGCGGGCGTGGTCGTGTCGCGTCGGCGCCGTGCGTGAGCACGAGGCGGCGGCGCGGGAGAGCGGAGCGGCAGATGGAAGGTAGCGGATGGCGGTCTGACGAACGACCGAGGGGAAGGAGATCGACGATGACGACGATGAAGCACCTGGCGCTGGCGATGATCGCCGGGGCCGTGACGACGCAGGGGGCGTGGGCGCAGGTTCGGGTGAACCCGAAGACGGGCCCGAGCAAGGTGAAGGCGCTGGCGCCGGTGGACGCCGGGGACGTGAAGCCGCAGGACCCGCAGCAGGTGGTGTTCTGGCTGCACGTGCTGCACAACAACGACGGCGAGTCGCAGCTGATCAACGCGGGGCCGGGCAACCTGGCGAACTACGGGGGCGTGGCGCGGTTCAAGACGCTGGCGGACAACCTGAAGGCGTTCAGCGCCGGCTACCCGGCGGACGCGACGGAGAAGGGCTGGGTGCTGATCTCGTCGGGGGACAACTATCTGGCGGGTCCGGAGTTCAACGCGAGCCTGGTGAACGGCGTGCCGTACTACGACTCGCTGGCGATCAACCTGATCGGGTACTCGGCGCTGGCGCTGGGGAACCACGAGTTTGATTTCGGGCCCGACGTGCTGCGCGACTTCATCGCGGGGACGGTGGGGCCGGCGAAGTTCCTGTCGTCGAACCTGGACTTCACCGGGGAGCCGGGCCTGCAGGCGTTCGTGACGAACGGGCGCCTGGCGAGGAGCACGGTGGTGACGGTGGGGACGCAGCAGGTGGGGATCATCGGCGCGACGACGCCGGACCTGCCGTTCATCTCTTCGCCCCGCAACGTGGTGGTGAACCCGGTGCTGGCGGCGGTGCAGGCGGAAGTGACGGCGCTGCAGGCGGCGGGGGTGAACAAGATCATCCTGACGAGCCACCTGCAGGGCCTGAACAGCGAGTTCGCGCTCGCGCCGTCGCTGCGCGGGGTCGACATCATCATCGGGGGCGGCGGCGGCGAACTGCTGGCGAACCCGACGGACCTGCTCGTGCCCGGGGACTCGCCCGCTCCGGCGAACTCGGGCGGATCGGGGTACCCGCGGATCGCGGTGGACGCCGACGGGCGCGACGTGCCGGTCGTGACGACGCGCGGCGACTACCGCTACATCGGGCGCCTGGTCGTGGGCTTTGACGCGGCGGGGAACGTGGTGGGCACGGACTCGATCAGCGGGCCGGTGCGGGTGTCGGGCGTCGCGCCCGACGCGGTGACGCCGGACCCCGTGGTGCAGGCGCAGGTCGTGGACCCGGTGGCGGCGGCGGTCGCGGCGCTGGGAGCGAACGTCATCGCGACCTCGGCGGTCGGGCTCGACGGGCGGTCGAACTCGGTCCGGGCGTTCGAGACGAACCTGGGCAACCTTTCGACCGACGCGCTGCTCTACACGGCCAACCGGCTGGCGGGTGACTTCGGGCTGCCGACGCCCGACGTGGCGCTGCAGAACGGCGGGGGCATCCGGAACAACAACATCCTGCCCGCGGGGAACTTCACGGAGTTGAACACGTTCGAGGTGCTGCCCTTCTCGAACTTCGTGGCGATCGTGCCGAACGTCTCGCCGGCGCGGTTCAAGGAGATCCTGGAGAACGCGGTGTCGCGCGTCGGCGGGAGCGGCAACGGGCGGTTCGCGCAGATCGCCGGGTTCTCGTTCGTGTGGGACGCCACCGGCGTGGCGCAGCAGACCAGCGCGGCGGGCCAGATCACGACGCCCGGCACGCGGATCAAGGAGGTCGTGCTGAACGACGGTCGCGTGATGGTGCGGGACGGGGCGATCGCGCCCGGGGCCGCCCCGATCAACATCGCGACGATCGACTTCCTGGCGCGCGGCGGGGACCAGTACCCCTTCGGCGGGCAGGCGTTCGGCGTCGTGGGTGTGAGCTACCAGCAGTCGCTGCTGGAGTACGTGCGCGACTACCTCGGCGGGTTCATCACGGCCCAGGACTACCCGGAGGGCGGCGAGGGGCGGATCATCCGCCGAAACTGAGCGGCGCGGGATGGGATGAAGTCGCACGCTCGCTGACCGACATCAACGAAGCAAGAGAAGCGGCCCGGGGAGGACATCCCCGGGCCGCGTTCGTGTGGGGGAGCGCGTTCGCGCGCGAGCGATCGCTCAGCCGATGCGGATCTTCTTGGGCTGCTCCTTCTGGACTTTGGGCAGGCGGAGCGTGAGGACGCCGTCGTTGAACTCGGCCTGGGCGTCTTTCTCGAGGACGGTGCTGGGGAGGGCGACGCGCCGGCTGAGCGAGCCGCTGCGGCGTTCCTTGCGGTAGAAGCGTTCGCCCTTTTCCTCGCGCTCTTCCTCGTGATGGGCGTTGATGGCGAGCACGCCGTCGTGGACCTCGATGTCGATCTTGTCCTTGGCGAAGCCCGGGAGGCTGGCGCGGACGATGACGTGGGTGTCGTTCTCGGAGACGTCGAGCGGGAGGGTGCCTTCGTCCATGCGGGCGAGGGCGGGGAGTTCGCTGAAGAACGGGTCGTTGAAGAGCCGCTCAAAGGCACCGAGCGGGGACGGGTCACGGTGGTCGCGTCGGATGAGGAATGCCATGATCTGGACCTCCTGGGTGGCAGGTGCGGGCACGCGGGCCGCCGCTCGGCCTGTCGTGCGCCGACATCTTCGAAAGGGCAAGCGGCGTGCCAGCGTGGGCGGGGACGGCGTGCGGCGGTAATGCAACCCGGGCTGACACGGCGGGCGGCGCGGGTGCCGAGTTGACATGCGAACAAAGGGTCGGGGAACGGGAGTTCGGCACGAACAGGCGTTCGGCGGGCGGGGGGTACAGTGGGCCATGGTGATCACGGCGGACCTGCGGAGCGACACGGTGACACGCCCGACGCCCGCGATGCGCGAGGCGATGATGGCGGCGGAACTGGGCGACGACGTGCTGGGGGATGATCCCACGGTGCGGGCGTTGGAGGCGCGGTTCGCGCGCGAGGTGGGGAAGGCGGCGGCGTGCTTCGTGCCCTCGGGGACGATGGCGAACCAGGCCGCGATCCGGGCGCACACGGAGCCGGGCGATGAGATCATCGCGCACGAGGACAGCCACATCGTGCAGTACGAGGGTGGCGGGCCGGCGGCGCTCTCGGGGTGCCTGGTGCGGGTGCTGCGGGGCGAGCGCGGGCAGTTCGACGAGGGAGACGTCGAGCGGGCGGTGCGTGCGGTGAACGACCATTTTCCGGTGAGCAAGCTGGTGGTGGTCGAGAACACGCAGAACCGGGGCGGCGGCGCGGTGTGGGCGCAGGGACGCGTCGAGGCGGTGTGCGCCACGGCGAAGGCGCGCGGGATGAAATGCCATCTGGACGGGGCGCGCCTGTGGAACGCGAGCGTGGCGACGGGCGCGCCGATGCGCACGCTGGCGGGGCCGTTCGACAGCGTGTCGTGCTGCTTCTCGAAGGGGCTGGGCGCGCCGGTGGGATCGGCGGTGGCGGGGAGCGAGGCGTTCATCGCGCGGGTGAGGCGGTTCCGCAAGCAGTTCGGCGGGGGGATGCGTCAGAGCGGGCTGCTGGCGGCGGCGGCGCTGTTCGCGATGGAGCACCACGTGGCGCGCCTGGCCGACGATCACGCGCGTGCGGCGCGGCTGGGGGCGGAGTTGTCGCGGGTCGGCGGGGTATCGCTCGACCCGGCGCAGGCCGCCCGGGGCGTGGAGACGAACATCGTGTACATCGACCTCGCGCCCGGTCTGGGCGTCGACGCGCCCGCGCTGTGCGAGCGCCTGGCGGTGCGGGGGGTGCTGATGCTGCCCACCGGGGCGCGACGGGTGCGGGCGGTGACGCACCTCGACGTGGACGATCGGGGGATCGACGCGGCGATCGACGCGGTGCGGAGCGTGCTGGGATGAGCGGCGCGGGCGGGGCCCCGGTCACTTCCGGCGGGTGACGTTGACGGTCATGTCCTGCGTGGTGGAGATCTTCTGTTCGTTGACGAGTGCGTCGATGACGAAGCGCTGGCGGGAGGAGTGTTCGTCGAGCAGCCCGGCGTCGGCGTTCCAGACGGTGCGCCCCTGGATGGTGGAGTCGGTGATGCGCACGAGCGGGGCGCCGGCGCCTTCGGAGGGGTCGAGGAGGGCCTTGCCGCTGGTCTCGATGACCGCCTTGCCCCCGGCGTAGCTGGCGAGGGAGTGGGTCATTTCGAGGCGCATGCGCCCCATGAGCCCGTGCATCTCGGACTCGGTTTTCCAGGTCTCGCCCACGCGGACGGTGGGCTGGCCCTTCTTGGGAGAGAAGATCGGGCCCATGACGGAGCGGATGATGTCGGCGCCGGTGAACTGGGCGGTGAGGGCGTTTTGCGTGCCCCCGCCGGCGGAGGTGACGTTGCCGTCGGGCGCGATGGTGACGGGGACTTTGAGGCCGACCATGGAGCGGAGGGCGGCGTCGTAGATGTCGTCGGGGTTGGGGGGCTTGGAGCTGTCAAACTCGGTGTCGACCAGGCCCGTGTGGAGCGAGGCCTTGAGGGACTCGTACACGAGTTCGAGCGTGGCGCCCTTCTCCGGGTCGGTGGCGGTGCAGCGGAGGAGCAGGCCGATCTCCTGGCGGCTGGAGGAGTCGTCGTCGCCGGCGTCGGACTTCTTGGACTCGAGGACCATGACGTAGCGGACTTCCTGGCCCTTGGTGAAGCGAGGGCGCAGGTCGACGGTGCGCGCGGCGGGGTCGCGCTCGGGCTGGCCGGTTCGTTCGGGCTGGCCGGCCCGGTCGGGGGCGGGGCGGGGCTGCGCGAGGGCGGCCCCGGCGAGCAGCGAGCCCGCGAGGAATGCGGTGGCGAAGGGGACGTGCATGCGAACCTCCGTGCCGGCGGCGATGCGGGCCGAGGTGGTACCGGGGTGATGCGTCGCCCGGTGCGTTCGGACCCCGCGAAAGCGGCGCAGTCTATCGGGGTTCGGTCTCGGGCGCGACGTACCGGACGGTCTCGTTGTACGCGCAGCTCCGGGCGAGCTCGGCCAGGACGCTCTTGGCGTTGTCGGCGACCTGGTCGAAGGCGACGCCGAGTTCGTATCGCCAGAGGCCGGAGGAGCGGCTCCAGCAGACGGAGCAGTTCAGGTAGATTTCGTGTCCCATGGCGAAGAGGCGGACGGTGAAGGGTGCGCCGACGGGAGGGGGCTTGCGGGCCATGCGGACGCGCATCCCGCCGCGCGAGAGGTCGGTGACGGTGCCGAGGCTGCACTGCACGTCCTGGCAGCGGAGGCGGCCGAACTTGCGCAGGTCGCTGGGCTTGCCTGCGCTGGTGCCGGACGCGGGGATGTGAGATCGTGTGGGCATGGCACTCGCGAATGTCGTCTGTTTCGTGAGGCGGGCAAGTGGATTTGAGGAAAGGACCACCGAATGAACGCATCCTCGTCCGACCAGTCGTTCCCGACGGTGCCGTACGTGCGGTTCGACCCTGGCGAGCCGCCCGAGAGCGCAGCCCGGCGGTTTTACGAGACGATGAACCGGCGGCGGACGGTGCGGAAGTTCTCGGATCGCCCGGTGCCGGAAGAAGCGATCCGCTGGGCGATCTTGGCTGCGGGCACGGCGCCTTCGGGAGCGCACAAGCAGCCCTGGAAGTTCGTGGTGGTGACGGACCCCGCGGTGAAGAAGCGCATCCGGGACGCGGCGGAGGCCGAGGAACGCGAGTTCTACACGCGCCGGGCGACGCCCGAGTGGCTGGCGGACTTGGCGCCGCTGGGGACGGACGCGAACAAGGAGCTTCTGGAGGTCGCGCCGTGCCTCATCGTGGTGTTCAAGACGATGGAGGCCGACGACGGCGGGCGGGTGTACTACGTGAACGAGTCGGTGGGCATCGCGGTGGGGCTGCTGCTGGCGGCGTTGCACCACGCGGGGCTGGCGACGCTGACGCACACGCCCAGCCCGATGGGGTTCCTGTCTGAGGTGCTCGGCAGGCCTTCGCGGGAGCGGGCGTTCGTGCTGATCCCCGTGGGGTACGCGGCGGAAGATTGCCGCGTGCCGGCGCTGACGAGGAAGAGCCTGGAGCAGATCGCGGTGTGGGAAAAGGAAGTTCCGTCAGGAAGTTCCGAAGTTCCGAAGTAACGAAGTTCCGGAGTGAGGAAGTTCCGAAGTTCCGGAGTTCCTGAGTTCCGAAGTAACGGAGTTCCGGAGTGGAACGCCGCACCGCGGGGCTTTGGATGTGGCGCTGGGGCCATGTGGCGATGCGGAGGCACGGCCCTTTGGCGCTGGGGCCATGTGGCGATGCGGAGTCGCGGCCCTGTGGCGCTGTGGCCATGTGTCCCTGCGGGGGTCGCGGGGCCGCGGAATCGCGGCGGGACCATGCCGAATGAGCACGGGCGGCGTGTGTCACGCCTTGCGTGTGCGATCTGGTATCGTGGGCGCCCCATGCTGGTGATCGAGAATCTCCGCAAGTCGTTCGGCGCGTTGGTGGCGGTCGATGGGCTGTCGCTGGAGGTGCGCGCGGGCGAGGTGTTCGGGCTCCTGGGGCCGAACGGCGCGGGAAAGAGCACGACGATCTCGATGGCGATCGGGCTGCTGAAGCCGGACGCGGGGCGTGTGGAGATCGGCGGGTCGCCGCCGGGAGACGCGCGGGCGCGGGCCAGGTTGGGGGTGGCGACGCAGTCGCTGGCGCTGTACGACACGCTGAGCGCGGAGGAGAACCTGCGGTTCTACGGCACGCTGTTCGGGGTCGTGGGGACGAGGCTGCGCGAGCGGGTAGACGCGGTGCTGGCGCGCGTGGGGCTGTCGGAGCGACGGGGCGACCGGGTGGAGGGGTTCAGCGGCGGGATGAAGCGCCGGCTGAACCTGGGCGTGGCGATGATCCATGACCCGCCCCTGCTGCTGCTGGACGAGCCGACGGCGGGGGTGGATCCGCAGTCGCGGGCGAGCATCATCGACCTCGTGCGCGAACTGGCGGGGTCGGGCAAGACGATCGTCTACACGACACACTACATGGAAGAGGCGCAGAAGGTGTGCTCGCGCGTGGGGATCATCGACAAGGGGCGGCTGCTGGACGTGGGGACGGTGGACGGGCTCATCGCGCGGCACGGGGGGGAGAGCGTCGTGACGATCGTGCGGGGCGTGGGAGATGATGCGCCGCGGGACGTGGTGCAGAGCCGCGACCCGGCGGCGGTGCTGCGCGAGGCGCTGGCGCGGGACGCGAGCGTGACGGCGGTGCACGTGGAGAAGCCCGATCTGGAGCGGGTGTTCCTGGCGCTGACGGGGAGGAGATTGCGAGACTAGATGCGCGCTGTCGTAGCCATCGCGTTCAAGGACCTGCGTCTGCTGCTGCGCGATCGCGGGGCGGCGTTCTTCGCCTTCGTGTTCCCGCTGCTGCTGTCGGTCTTCTTCGGGGCGATCTTTCCCGGCGGGGGCGGGAAGAGCGGCGGGATGAAGATCGCCGTGGTCGACGAGGACGGGACCACCGCGTCGGGCGAGATCGTGGCGGACCTCGAGAAAGACTCGTCGCTCCGCGTCACGCGCGCGCCCGACCGCGCGGCGGGGCGCGACCTGGTGCGCGGGGGCGATGTCTCGGCGTGCGTGATCTTTCCCGAGGGGTTCGGCGACCGCGTCGACGCGCTCTTTACGCAAGGGACGGCGGAGATCGAGGCGATCGTCGAGCCCGGGAGAGCCGCGGAGGCGGGGCTGCTGCAGGGCAAACTGCAGGAGAAGGCGTTCCAGCGTGTGTTCGGCGGGTTCACCGACGGGTCGCGGTTCACCGGCGTGATGGGGCGGGCGCGCGACTCGCTGGCGCAGGCGACGGACCTGAAGCCCGAGAGCAAGGAGGCCATCGGCGGGATGCTCGACTCGATCGAGGACGTGCGGACGCGCCTGGAGGCGGAGGCGAAGGCGGACGACGCGGAGAAAACGGGCGAGGCGGGCGGCGATGCGGAGGACGACGGCGGGTTCGGCGGGTTCCGGCCGGTGGCGATCACGGTGGAGGAGTTGGGGGCGAAGGAGCGGCGCGGGCCGCGGAGCACGTACGAGGTGAGTTTTCCGCAGGGCGTGGTGTGGGGGCTGATGGGGTGCACGCTGGCGTTCGGGGCGGGGCTGGCGACGGAACGGTCGCGCGGGACGCTGGTGCGGCTGACCACGGCGCCGATTTCGCGCGGGGCGATTCTTGGGGGCAAGGCGCTGGGGTGTTTCATCGCGTGCCTGATGGTGCAGGCGCTGCTGATGGCGTTGGGCCTGGCGCTGGGGGTGCGGGTGGAGTCGTGGGGGAACCTGGCGGCGGCGATGCTGGCGAGCGCGATCGGGTTCAGCGGGCTGATGATGATGATGGCGGGGCTGTGCCGCACCGAGGCGGCGGCGCGGGGCACGGGCCAGGCGGTGGTGCTGATCCTGGCGATGATCGGTGGGGGGACGGTGCCGCTGTTCCTGCTGCCGGATTGGGCGCAGACGGCGAGTTCGGTGAGCCCGTTCCGGTGGGCGCTGCTGGGGGTGGAGGGCGCGTTGTGGCGCGACATGCCGCCTGAGCGGATGGCGTTGCCGGTGGGCGTGCTGCTGGGGCTGGCGTTGATTGGGTTTGTGGTGGGGGTGCGGACGATGCGGTGGAGCGAGTAGTTCCTACGATCAGCGGCTCGGGCGGGTAGCTCAACGGCCAGAGCACTCGCCTTACACGCGAGGGGTTCGGGGTTCGAATCCCCGCCCGCCCATTGGGAGGCGCCGGCGCCGTTGCCGGCACGGTGTCTGTGGTGGGGGCGGCCCGCATTGAACGCGCTCGACTTCGTGTACATCCCGCTGGCGATCGCGACCGCCCCGGTGTGGGCGGGCAAGAAGCGCTCGGGGTGGGCGGAGCGGTTCGGGAAGGTGCCGGCGATCGCGCCGACGGGGCGCCCGCGGCTGCTACTGCACGCGGTGTCGGTGGGCGAGGTGAGCGCCCTGCGCGAGCTGGTGCCGCTGCTGACGGCGCGGTGCGAGGTGGTGGTGAGCGCGACGACCGACACCGGGCTGCGCCGGGCGCGGGAGCTGTTCGCGGGAGCGGCGCATGTCGTGCGGTACCCGCTGGACTTCTCGTGGAGCGTGCGGCGGTTTCTCGACGCGGTGCGGCCCGACGCGGTCGGGCTCGTCGAACTCGAGGTCTGGCCCAACTTCATGGACGCGTGCGCGGCGCGGGGGATCCCGGTGGGCGTCATCAACGGGCGGCTGTCGGCGCGCTCGTACAAGGGCTACGCGAAGATCCGGGGGTTCATGGCGCGCCGGCTGGGGCGGCTGGAGTTCGCGGCGGTGCAGGACGTGGACTACGCCGGGCGGTTCCAGGCGCTGGGCGTGCTGCCCGAGCGATGCCGCGTGACGGGCAGCATGAAGTGGGACGCGGCGAAGATCGAAGACGGGCCGGTGGCGGGCGCGGGCGCGCTAGCGCGGGAGATGGGGATCGACCCGGAGCGGCTGCTGATCGTCGCCGGGAGCACGGGCCCGGGGGAAGAGTCGCTGCTGCACGAGTGCTGCCCGGCGGGCGTGCAGTTGCTGTGCGCGCCGCGCAAGCCCGAGCGATTCAACGAGGCGGCGGCGGCGATGCCCGGGTGCGTGCGCCGGTCGCGGCGCGGCACGCCCACGCTGGGCGCGGACCGGTTTCTGCTCGACAGCATCGGAGAACTGCGTCAGGCGTACAGCCTGGCGGACATCGCGGTGGTCGGGCGGAGTTTCATGGGCGACCTGTTCGGGTCGGATCCGGTGGAGCCGGTGT
The DNA here is from genome assembly GCA_033763975.1 of Planctomycetota bacterium. Lineage (NCBI taxonomy): Bacteria > Pseudomonadati > Planctomycetota > Planctomycetota bacterium. The sequence goes on along the minus strand of JANRJM010000006.1, from coordinate 149,286 downwards.
CGCTGGGGAAGGCCACGGTGATGGGGCCGTACGTCTCGGACTTTGAGCAGACGGTGTCGGAACTCGACCGTCGCGGGGGGATCGAGCGGGCCGACCGGGGGACGCTGCGGTCGGTGATGGGGCGGCTGCTGGCGAATCCGGAGCGACGGCGCGAGGTGGCGCGGCGCGGACGAGAGGCGATCGAGGCGAACCAGGGCGCGAGCCGCGTGCACGCGGAAATGCTGCTGGGGCTGGTGCGGGGACGTGCGGCGGAGGCGGAAGGGGAACGCGGCGCGCCGGCGGCGGCGTACGGTGTTTGAATGGTTGCGGGGCGAGAGCCGGCCGCGGGGTGGGAGGGGGACTTGAGTTCCCACCGGTTTTGTGGGAAGATAGGAACTGGACGGCGGGTGCCTCGTAGGGCCTACGGGACCCGAGGGCGTGGAGGTTTGGCGGCGGGAGTGATCTCGCCACGCCGAGCCGCGCAGGGCAACCACCCAACCGGACGAGGTACTTCCGCGTGGCAACAACGCGCGGCGGTCTGGAGTCGTGTATGCGAAGCGGACAGCAGAACCGGGGCGGGGCATCGCGTTCATTCCAGCCGGGGATCGGCGCACTCGAAGCGCTGGAGGCCCGGCAACTGCTGAGCGCCGACCTGCCGCGGAACGCGGCGTGGGTGCCGTGGGGCGAGGGCGAGGTCGCGGCGATCCGCGGCTCGTACATCCTGCAGTTCGAGGAAGCGCAGAGCACGGCGCAGGCGGAACTGATGGCCCGGGAGGTCGCGACGCGCCTGGGGGTGCGGGCGAGCGACTTCGAGGTCATCGCGCGCGGGCGGTACGCGACGTTCACGACGAACGACCAGATCCGGGCGGAGAACGCGCAGCGTCTGGTGGACGAGCTGGGGTTCCTGCGGAGCTTCGAGCTGAACCGGGTGCAGCAGGCGTTGCGGACGCCCAACGACCCGCAGTTCGGCGAGCAGTACGCGCTGAACAACACGGGGCAGTTCATCCAGGGCAGCGGGTTCGGCACCAACGGGGCGGACTCGAGCCTGACGGACGCGTGGGACATCACGATCGGCACGCGGCAGAACGTGATCGCGGTGATCGACACGGGCATCGATCTCGCGCACCCGGACCTCGTGCAGAACCTCTGGCGCAACCCGGGCGAGACGCCCAACAACGGCGTCGACGACGACGGGAACGGGTTCGTCGACGACGTGTTCGGCTGGGACTTCGGCGACAACGATTCGAGCCCGGACGATGATTCCGCGGGCTTCGCCCACGGCACGGCGGTGGCGGGCGTCATCGGCGCCACGGGCAACAACAACCTGGGCGTGACGGGCGTCAACTGGAACGTCTCGATGATGGCCCTCAAGATCGCCGACCAGTTCGGGGCGCTCTCGACGGCGGCGATCGTGGCGGCCCACGACTACGCGACTCTCATGATCGGGCGCGGGACGAACATCGTCGCGAGCTGCAACAGCTACGGCGGGTTCAACCAGGCCTTCTACGCCGACGCGCCGGCGGGGTTCGTCGCCGAGCGCGACGCCATCGTGCGGTTCATCGCCGCGGGCTCGACGTTCGTGACGGCGGCGGGCAACAACGGGTTCGACAACGACAACCCCGACTTCACGTTCTTCCCCTCGTCGTACAACGTCCCCGGGGTGATCACGGCGGCGGCGACCGACAACAACGACCAGCTCGCGGGCTTCTCGAACTACGGCGAGGAGACGGTGGACCTGGGGGCCGCGGGCGTGCGGGTGTACACCACGCAGTACGGCGGTGGCTACCAGTACATCGACGGGACGAGCTTCTCGGCGCCGATGGTCGCGGGGGCGGTGGGGCTGCTCAAGACGGTGAAGCCCAACGCGAGCGCGGTGGAGATCCGCGAGGCGCTCATCAACAGCGTGGACCCGCTGCCGAGCCTGCAGGGGCGCGTGCGTTCGGGCGGGCGCCTGAACATCGCGCGGGCGATCGAGATCATCCAGATCGACGGGCCGGTGGTGCGCTCGGTGGACCCGGGCCCGGTGGCGACGCAGGTGGCGCCGGGCGGGACGACGCCCCGCAACGTGGTGACGCTGAACTTCAGCAAGGACATCGACGCGAGCTTCCTGTCGGGCGCGTCGGTCTCGCTGGTGGGCGCGGGCACGGATGATGTGTTCGGCACGGGCGATGACGTCTCCGTCGCGCTCACGTCGGTGGTGCGCGACGCGACGGACCCGCGCCTGGTGCGGGTGACGCTCAACCTCCTGGGCTTCCCGCAGGGTCGTCTGCCGGTGGACTTCTACCGCCTGACGCTGTCTCCCTCGGGCTTCCGCGACACGACCGGCAACTTCCTGAACGGGAACAACGCGGGCGGGACGCCCGAGGTCTACGACTTCCGGATCATCGCGACGACGGGCGACAACGAGCCCAACGACGTGCTGCTCGACGCGACGCGCCTGACCTTCGACTCGAACGGCACGGCGAACCTCTCGGGCGTCACGCTCGGCAACGGCGTGTTCGGCAACCTCGACGTCGACCTCTACCGCATCGACATGTCGCGGGGCGGGCAGATCACCGCGGAGATCACCGCGAAGCGGCTGCCCTCGGGCTCGACGCTCGACAGCTACCTGCGCCTCTTCGACGCCAACGGCGTGGAACTGGCGAGCAACGACCAGTTCTTCCAGCAGGACTCGTTCATCGACTTCTTCGTGCGCACGGCGGGCACGTACTACGTCGGCGTGAGCGGGTTCGGCAACGAGCGGTACAACGTCGAGGTGGGCGGGAGCGGGAACTCGCAGTCGACGGGCGTGTACAACCTCCGCGTCGACGTGCGCCTGGCCTCCGACGACGTCGTGACGAGCGTGTTCTACACGCCCACGCCCGCGCCGACGCCCGGGACGGACGTCTTCGCGAACTTCGACGCGCCGGCGAGCCAGACCACGCGCGTCCCGCCGAACGCGCCGACGCAGACGCAGGGGACCACGACGGCGTTCATCGACCTGTCGGACTCGCGCCAGATCCTGGACCTCAACGTGCGCCTGCGCATGTCGCACACGTTCACGGGCGACCTGGTGGTGAGCCTCATCTCGCCCCAGGGGACCGAGGTGATCCTGAGCAACCGGCGCGGGGCGTCGGGCGACAACTTCACGAACACGCTGTTCGACGACGAGGCGACGCAGGACATCGCGGCGGGCGCGGCGCCGTTCGCCGGGGCGTACCGCCCCGACGGGGCGCTGGGGTTCTTCGACGGGCAGACCGCCGCGGGGCGGTGGACGCTGCGCGTGAACGACACGACGCCCCTCAACAGCGGGCAGATCCTGAACTGGGCGCTGGACATCACGTACCAGAACGACATCTTCGGGCCCTTCGAGTCCAACGACACGATCGCCACCGCGCGGGCGCTGGCGATCACGAACGGCACGGGCACGGCGGACGTGACGGCGTTCATCGGCGACGGCGGGTTCGGGGTGTTCGACCGCGACCTGTTCTCGTTCGAGGCGACGGCGGGGTCGAGCCTGACGGCGGTGGTGACGCCCTCGAGCCTGCTGAACTCGGCGCTGCGCCTGTTCGACGCGCTGGGGAACCAGATCCTGGTGAGCAACCTGGACTCGACGACGTCGAGCCGCGTGGACTCGTTCGTGTTCGCGACGGGCGGAACGTACTACCTGGGCGTGTCGGAGTCGAACAACGTCGGGTACAACCCCAACGCGGTGGGCGATTCGACGGTGCGTCCGTCGCTGACGACGGGCGAGTACACGCTGGAGGTGTCGCTGACGCCGGGCGTGAGCGACCCCGGGCAGACGGTGTCGGGGAACGTGGTCGCGACGGGCGTGGGCACGAGCGGGTACATCGGCACGACGGGCGAGACGGGCGAGTATCGCGGGCTGCGGTACAACGGGATCGAGTTCCTGCCGGAGTTCACGCAGACGCAGGGGAACACGTCGCTCGTCAGGCCGCAGACGTTCTTCGGGGCGGTGGCGTCGGGCAACGAGTTCTCGAACGGCGCGCCGAACAGGCCGAACACGGTGCCGTTCGCGGTCGCGAACGAGAGCGACCCGCTGAACCGGCGGCTGAACACGAAGGGCGAGTATCGCGGGCTGCGGATCGAGCGGACGCTCTCGTACGGGGTGAACGACTCGTTCATCGCGATCGACGTCTTCCTGACGAACACGACGACCGCGCGCCTGGACGACGTGGCGTGGATGGAGGGGTTCAACCCCGATCCGGGCATCTCGCTGGCGGAGAACAGCACGGCGACGGTGAACGACATCGACGCGACGGGGCGGTTCGCCTCGGCCCGGTACGTGAACAACGAGTTTGCGCAGGGGCTGACGATCGCGCTCGCCGCCCCGGCCGCGGACACCCGCGCGACGGCGTACGTGCTGGGCAGCGGGCAGAACCTGCGTGATCCGGCGCTCATCCTCGCCTCGCCCGCGGTGGACCCCGAGGGTTCGACGTCCGACTCGCAGCTCGTCATGCTCTACAGCCTGGGCAACCTGGACGCGGGCACGACGGCGAGCTTCCGGTACTTCGTGTTCATGGGCGCGACGCCGGGCGCGGTCGACACGATGTACGCGGCGGTGAACAACGGGACGGGCGCCGGGCACCTGACGGCCAACTCGCAGGCGCCCGCGACGGAGGTGCTGTCGGACGGCTCGACGGCGCCGCAGTTCCCGTACCGCGTGTACTACCCCGAGGGCAACGCCAACAACGGCACGTACGAGTTCCTGCCCCTGAGCAACCCCAACAGCCAGGCGACGCGCGTCGTCGTCATCGCGCGGTACGAGTGGGGCGAGCGCGACCAGGTGCTGTTCGACTCCGTGATCGGCGCGAACGCCCGCTCGGGCATCACGCTCACCACGCCCGAGCTCGTGGCCCAGGGTGCGCAGCTCATCCGCAGCCCGGAGATCCCCTACGCGCTCGAGGTGCGGGCCGACAAGCCCTTCGCGGCGACCAGCGCGCACTACGACCTCAACCTGCTGCCCACCCCCAGCGCGGTCGGCGAGAGCTTCACGAGCGTCACGAGCGCGACCTGGTCGTTCGCCCGCGTCGTCAAGGGCGCCACGACCAGCGACTTCGTCGTGTGGTTCAACACCGCGGGCGTCAACGGCAAGGTCACGGCGACGTTCTTCCCCGAGGGCGGGGGCACGGCGTACGTGCGGTCGATCGACACGGAGGCGCTCCGCCGCGGCGGCATCGATGTCGGCGGGCCCTCGAACCTCGTCCAGACGCTCGGGGGCTCGCCCGCCGAGACGCCCTTCGTCCTCCCCGAGGGCGTGTACGGCGTCACGCTCTCGGCCGACGTGCCGATCGTCGCCGCCCTGTCGCACTACGACCGCGACGCGGTGGTCGCGGAGGGCGCGGTTGGCGCACTCGCGACCGGCTCCACGAGCGGGGTCATCGCCGAGGGGCAGTTCGGGCTCAACGCCACCTCCGAGCAGCTCGCCGCCCTCAACGCGGGCAGCGCGCCGGTGACGGTCACGTTCTCGTTCCTGTACGACAACGGCAGTTCGTACCGCGCGACGCTCAACGTGCCGGCGCGCGGGAGCGCCTCGCTGCAGGTCGAGGACCTGCCCGGGTTCCTCACCGGGCGGCCCTACGCCGTCGTGTACGAGGCGGCGAGCCCGGTCACCGTCACGGCGCGGTCCAACGCCTTCGGGCAGCAGCTCGCGAGCACGACCGCGACCGAGGCGTACTCGTGGTGGAGCTTCGGCGAGGGCTTCCGCCCCGGCGACCAGAGCACGCTGCACCCGGGCGTGGACGAACACCTGCGCCTGTTCAACCCGACGACCGCGGACGTCACGCTCGAGATCACGATCGCGTACGACGGCGCGCCGGGGAGCGAGACCTTCCGGCGCACGGTGCCCGCGCGTCGGGTGGTCGAGCTCGACATCGATCAGTTCGTGACGGGCGCGCGGCGCGCCACCGACCAGTTCTTCTCGCTGTCGATCAAGGCGCCCCAGCCCATCGTGGCGTACATGACGCACTACGACCGGGCCTTCCCGGGCGGGTTCGGCACGCTCGGCACGCCCTTGGGCCGCTCGGCGCCCGTCGTGTGATCGGTCCGACGTCGCCCTTTCCGCGCGCCCCGGAGCGGTCTCCGGGGCGTGCGTCGTTTTGGGGGTCGCTCGGCGGGGGTGCGTTCCTACAATGCGGGTCCACCAGCGGGAGGGCGTAGCTCAGTTGGTAGAGCAGCGGCCTTTTAAGCCGTAGGTCCAGGGTTCGAGTCCCTGCGCCCTCATTCCTTCGAACACGGAGACGCGCGTTGCCGGGAGTCTTCCACGCGAACTGGTCCGGGGATGCGTTGCACCTGTGGTGCGAGCGTGGCGACGGCGCGCCCGCGCCGATGGGTCCTCCGAGCGAGGACGACCTGCGCCGCGTGGCGCCCGCGATGGGCGCGCTGCGGGCGTCGGCGGGAGAACTGACGCTGCGGCTGCCCGCGAAGGCGGGCGTGCCGACGCCCAGCGGCACGCTGGCGCGCACGGTGGGATCGCCGGGCGGTTCGAGCCCGGACGCGGCGGCGGGCGTCTCGATCGAGGCCGTGCGCGTGCCGACGCTGGCCATCCCCGCGGGAGCGGCGTGCGACGTGCTGACCGCGCTGTCGGACGCGATCGCCGAGCGGGAGGAACTGGGCGAGGCGGGGGAATGGCGGGCGGGGAGCTCGCTGGAGTACTTCGCGCAGGCGGCACGCCTCGCGCTGGGGCTCATGGCGCGCCAGCGGGTGGTGCCCATGCTCGTGCAGGCGGGTGGCACGCTGCGGGGCGCGTGGGAGCCCTGGCTGAGCGACGCCGAGACCGCGGCGCGGGTGCAGATGCTGGTCGCGGCGATGCCGGCGTCGGCCCGGGCCGTCGCGGACGCGCTGCGCCATGACGCCGGCGCGGTGACGGGCGCGTTCCTGGGCGCGGTGGTGGACGCGGAGTGCCGCGCGGCGCTGGCGCGCGAGCGGTTCGACGAGGCGATCGAGGGGCGCGACGCCTCGAACGACCAGTGTGTGGCGTGGCTGGCCGGGCTGCTGGGCCCGGGCGACGAGCTCGCGGGCCCGCCGGCGCTGCGGGGCGACATGGCCCGGCGCGTGCGCGCGTGGATCGGCTCGCTGGAAGAGCGCGGGCCCAGCGCCGCGTGGCGGCTGCTGCTGCGACTGGCCGAGCCGCTCGCGCTCGATCCCAAGGCGCCCGATCCGGCGGCGGACGAGGCGTGCTGGACGGTGTCGTTCCATCTGCAGGCGGTGGACGCGCCCGGGGTGGTGCTCGACGCGCCGGACATCTGGCTGATCCCCGGCGAGTCGGCGACGATCATGGGGCGGCGGATCGACCGCCCGCAGGACCTGCTGCTGGGGGAACTGGGGCGCGCGTCGCGCGTGTACCGCACGCTGGAGGGCGCGCTCGAGGATTCGCAGCCGTCGCGCCTGCGCCTCACGACCAAGCAGGCGTACGAGTTCCTGCGCGAGGTCCGCCCGATTCTGGTGGAGCAGGGGTTCGGGGTCGACGCGCCCGCGTGGTGGGACGCGCCGTCCGCGCGCCTGGGCGCCCGACTTCGCCTGGAGAGCAAGGGGATCGACCCGTTCGGCGACGCGGGGGGCGGGCTGTCGAACGCGGCGCGGGCGCAGCTCGGGCTCTCGGCGCTGGTGGGGTACACGTGGGAGATCGCCGTGGGCGACCTCGCGCTGTCGCTGCGCGAGTTCGAGCAACTCGCGGCCAAGCGCACGCCCCTGGTGCGGATCAACGGACGCTGGGTCGAGGTGCGGCCCGAGGACGTGCAGGCGGCGATCAAGTTCATCCGCGACAACCCGGGCGGCGAGATCCGCCTGGGCGAGGCCCTCCGCCTGGCGTACGCGAGCGACCTGGTGAAGACGGGTATCCCGGTGGTGGGGCTCGAGGCGACGGGCTGGCTGCAGGCGTTCTTCAACAGCGAGGCGGCGTCGCGCCAGCTCGCGCCCGTGGAGACGCCCGCGACGTTCCACGGCGCGCTGCGCCCCTACCAGCAGCGGGGCGTGTCGTGGATGGTGTTCCAGGAGCACCTGGGCTTTGGGATCTGCCTGGCGGACGACATGGGGCTGGGCAAGACGGTGCAGCTCCTGGCGCTGCTGGCGCACGAGCGCGAGATTGCAAAGCAGACCGGGCAGGCGGTGCGCCCGACGCTGCTGCTCGTGCCGATGTCGGTGGTGGGCAACTGGATGCACGAGACGGCGCGGTTCTGCCCGGATCTCACGCTGCTCGTGCACCACGGGCAGGACCGCTCCATCGGCGACGCGTTCGTGGAGCGCGTGGAGAAGAGCGACCTCATCGTCACGACGTACGCCCTGGCGCACCGCGACCGCGAGTCGCTGGGACGCGTGGAGTGGGGGCGGGTGGTGCTGGACGAAGCGCAGTACATCAAGAACCCGACGGCCAAGCAGAGCCAGGCGGTGCGGGCGCTGCGGGCCCAGCGGCGCGTGGCGCTCACCGGCACGCCCGTGGAAAACCGCCTGACCGAGCTGTGGTCGATCATGGATTTTCTGAACCCCGGGTACCTGGGCTCGTCGGGGTCGTTCCGCACGAAGTTCGCGCTGCCGATCGAGCGGTACCGGGATCGCCAGCGCAGCGAGCAGTTGCGCGGGCTCATCAGGCCCTTCGTGCTGCGCAGGCTCAAGAGCGACCCCACCGTGGTGGCGGACCTGCCCGAAAAGGTGGAATCGCGCGAGTACACGCACCTGACGGCCGAGCAGGCGTCGCTGTACCAGAACTGCGTGAAGCGGATGCTGGGCGAGGTGGAGCAGGCCGAGGGCATGCAGCGCCGGGGCCTGGTGCTCGCGGCGCTGGTGCGCCTCAAGCAGTTGTGCGATCACCCGACGCTGGTGCTGCAGGACGGGGAAGAACTCGGGCACCGCCCGCCGGACCCGTCGCGCTCGGGCAAGTGCATCCGCCTGCTGGAGATGCTGGACGAGGTGCTCGCGGAGGGGGACCAGGCGCTCGTGTTCACGCAGTTCCGCGAGATGGGCGCGCTGCTCGAAGCGATGCTGCGCCACCAGTTCGGCAAGGACGTGCTGTTCATCCACGGCGGGACGAGCCAGCCGCAGCGGCAGGCGATCATCGACCGCTTCCAGAAGGCCGACGGGACGGCCCCGGTGCTCATCCTCAGCCTGCGGGCGGGCGGGGTGGGGCTGAACCTGACGGCGGCGACGCACGTGTTCCACTTCGACCGGTGGTGGAACCCGGCGGTGGAGAACCAGGCGACCGACCGGGCGTACCGCATCGGGCAGACGCGGACGGTGCAGGTGCACAAGTTCGTCGTGCGCGGGACGCTGGAAGAGCGCATCGACCAGATGATCGAGAGCAAGACCGAACTGGCCGAGAACATCATCGGCGCGGGCGAGGGGTGGCTGAGCGACCTCAGCACCGACCAGTTGCGGGACATCCTGACCCTGCGCAACGAAGCGGTCGACGACGAGGTCTGAAGAGAGTTTCACGCCGCGCAGGGGGGTTCTGGGCCTTCGGCCCGGGGCGGGCCGGCGGCTGATACGATCCGCGTTCATGAGTGCAGCCGAGACGATCACCATGACCCGCACGCCCACGCGGGCGACGGCGGCGGGCACCGAGGAGGGACCCCCGACCCCGGTCGAGATCCCCGCCCGCCTCGGCAGCGTCAGCCTCGTCCGCGAGATCGGCAAGGGCGGCATGGGCGTCGTGTGGCTGGGGCGGCACGAGATGCTGCACCAGGACGTCGCCGTCAAGTTCCTGCTCAACGCCGTCTGCAGCGACGATGACCCGCACTTCGCGATGTTCCTGGAAGGGGCGCGGGCCGCGGCGGCGCTCCGGCACGAGGGGCTCAACCCGGTGCTCAACGCCGACGTCGTCGCCGGCGTCCCGTTCATCGTGATGGAGTACGTCGACGGGCCCACGCTGGCCCACGTCATGGAGCCCCAGACCCCCTTTCCGTTGGCGGCGGCGCGCGTGGTGCTGGAGGCGGCGTGCGAGGCCGTCGCGGTGCTGCACGAGCACGGGGTCGTGCACCGGGACATCAAGCCGGCGAACATCCTCCTGGCCCAGAACGGCGCGCCCGTGCTGACCGACTTCGGCCTGGCGTGCGCGCGGCCCGTGTCGTCGCTGAAGGGGGCGCGCGTCGAGGGCGTCGCGGGCACGCCCGAGTACATGGCCCCCGAGATGTTCGAGCGGGCGGTGTCGCCCCGGTCCGACGTCTACGCGATGGGCGTGATGATGTACGAACTGCTCACGGGGCACCTGCCCTTCGAGGGCGACCTGGGCGCGCTGCGCGAGGCGCACGCGCGGGCGGAGATGCCCCTGGACCCCGTGCGGGCCATCCACCCGGCGCTGGCGGACGTGATCGAGCGGGCGTGCGCGAAAAACACGATGTTCCGCACGAAGTCGGCGCGCCACCTGCGCATGGCCCTCGACGGCGCGTTCGCGCAGGTCGACGCGATGCTGGCCAACCGTGCGCGGGGCGAAGCGGACCTTGCGGCGATGGTGGCGAAGCGTCACGCGAACAAGGCCGCGGGAATCGCGACCCCGACGCCCCAGGCGGGCGCGACGTACTACGACCGCCTGAGCACGATCGCGCAGAAGCGAAAGAGCGACGTGCCCCAGCCCGAGGCGGCGGCGGGGGACGGACTGGCCGACAGCGTGCCGGAGGGCACTGTGTGCGTGCGCTGCGGGACGGCGGTGGGCGGGCTGAGCATGACGGCCCGGTGCCCGTCGTGCCTGCTGCTCGTGAAGTACTCCACCGACCCGGCGCTGTATGAAGAACTTGTCCGGGCCGCGCCACGGGCGGACACGACCCCGTCCTCGCGGGCGGCGACCCCGCGGAATCCTGAGGCGGAGCGACCGCCTGCGCCTGAACGCGATGCGAACAGCGCGGAGGGCGGATTCCTCTCCAGGCTCTGGAAGCGTCTGGGCGGCTAAGGCGGCGCGGAAGTGTGTTTGCGTTTGTTCAATTGTGCTGGCACCGGGGTGCGTGCGGGACGGCTTCGTGTAGCATGCGCACCGCCTGCGCGGGGCTCCGCGCGGCCTGCGAGGAGATTGAGCATGACGACGTTCATCGGGTGGGAAAGCCGCGCGCGCACGGCGTGCGCGATCGGCGCGCTGTCGCTGGCGGCGTCGGCGGGCTTGGCGCAGACCACGTGGAAGAAGAACATCCCGGATGCCTTCCAGCATCAGCGCTGGGGAGCGAAGCCGGGCCCGAATCCGGGCGGGCTGCCGGCGATCGCGGGAGCGGCGGACGCGGGAGGCGATCAGGTCGAACTCGTGGGCGCGGCGCCGCGTCAGTTCATCTTCAGTTGGCAGGTGTCGTACCTGGAGAACCCGCCGGGCCCGGGCGGCTTCCCCGCGCCGAATGCGGGACGCGTGTCGGCGCTGGCGACGTTCAGCGGCTGGTGCAACTTCGCGACCTACACCAACCAGCTCTACCACTGGAAGGAGCGCGGATACAACACGATGGGCGCGGTGAACGACGCGGCGGACCTGCACACCGAGATGCGCACCCTCGTGCGGGATGCCTACGTCGACGCGGCGGCGAACAACATCGAACCGCTGAACCAGTTCACCAAGAGCGTGAACAACATCCTGGTGGCCCGGGGCGTCAACCCGGCCGACGGGCCCAGGGTGCGCGACGGGCTGACGGCGCAGAACTACAAGCAGTCGGGCCCGAACGTGTGCTTCCAGTCCGCGACCGGCGATGAGAAGCTGCTGCCCAAGACCACGCTCTTCCAGCACCTCCAGACGTCCATGAAGTTCGGCGACACGGTAAACCTGCGCCTCGGCTACGAGCCCCCGGCGGATCTGGCGGCCGATGCGCCGCAGCGTGACCTCTGGTGGCGCGGCCCGTCGACGCGCGAGGTGCCCGACCCGACCCCGGACAATCCGACCCGCACGCGGATGGTCGAGACCGGCGCGTTCCACTCCGTCGCCGTCGCGGGCTTCAGCGTCGCGGGCAACGGCACAATCCACTTCGCCGACCCGGACAGCAACCCCACGGGCAACAGCAACGACGGCAACCGCGGGGCCGACGCGGGCTGGAAGGAAGCCTTCCCGCAGAGCGGGAACGCGAACAACGACCTGGTGACGTCGAGCGACAACTGGCTGGCGGCGGCGCCGGCCGCGGGCAACGCGAACAACAAGGTCAAGCAGCGCCGGTTCGCGGCGGGGGCGAACGTGCCCGTGCCGGCCGGGGCCGTGCCGGCGGCGGCGGAGCGCACGAAGCTGTACTTCGAGGGCACGCTGAACGCGAACAAGACCGAGCTGGCGATCGCCGGGGCCGATTTCAAGCGGTACGACACCGTGAAGATCCGGTACATCGAGACGATCGAGGCGGTCAAGGGCGGGAAGAAGCCCCGCACGCCCGGCGCGGGGCCGGAGCCGACGACGTTCCAAGTGTCGCCGGCGATCGACGCCGACGCGGCCCCGACGCAGGACGGCACGCCCATTGCCATGGGCGAGATCAACGAGGTGTACCTGTTCCCGGCGTTCGAGACCGACCGGTTGCTCGAGGTCTCGAACATCCGCGTCAACGGCACGGCGGAGTCGTCGGTGGTCGTGACCGACCTCAACATGAGCGTGCCGAACGCGTGGAACATCTACTTCTTCGCGCCGGGCGCGCTCGACCCGTTCGGGAACGAGCTGCCCGAGGGCGGCGTCAAGATCTGGGCGGGCGACGGCATCGAGAACCTCGCCGGGCTCGACCTCATGGAGTTCGACTACCAGACGGCGACCGGCGGCGAGCTGGGCGCCTGGGACTTCATGTACAACGACGCCGACGTTGCGGAGTACGCGTCGTTCGGGGTGCAGAGTTACGGCGGGCTCTCGGGGTTCGACCTGCCCATGTTCCAGATCCCCGCGCCGGGTGCGGCCGGGCTGCTGGGCCTGGCGGCGTTGGCGTGGGGACGGCGTCGGCGGGCGTAAGGGCCGGTCGCGCCGGGGCTGCTGATGCACGCGTACACGCGGGGCGGGTGCTCGGAGACGGGCGTCCGCCCCGCGTGATATTCTGCGCGTCTATGACGACGAAAGTGTTCGAGACGCCCGCCGCCGCGTTCGCAGACCTGCGTGCCTCGGGCGTGCTGCGCGACGGCATGACGGTGATGGTGGGTGGGTTCGGGCTGTGCGGCATCCCGGAGCAGTTGATCATCGCGCTGCGCGACAGCGGGGTGACGGGGCTGACGTGCATCTCGAACAACGCGGGCGTGGACGACTGGGGCCTGGGGCTGCTGCTCCAGACGCGCCAGATCCGCAAGATGATCTCGAGCTACGTCGGCGAGAACGCGACGTTCGAGAAGCAGTTCCTGTCGGGCGAACTGGAGGTGGAGTTCAACCCGCAGGGGACGCTGGCCGAGCGGATCCGGGCGGGCGGGGCGGGCATCCCGGCGTTCTACACCGCGACCGGCGCGGGGACGATCGTGGCGGAGGGGAAGGACACGCGCTCGTTCTATCGCCCGTCGGAAGGGCTGTGCGGCGCGACCATCCCCGGCAGGTCGTTCGCGGGGCGGCCCGGCGTGAACAACGACGCCGCCGCGTTCCAGCGGGGCGACGCGCGCGACTACGTGCTCGAGACGGGGCTGTACGCGGACCTGGCGCTGGTGAAGGCGCACCGGGCCGATCCGTTCGGGAACCTCGTGTACCGCAAGACGGCGCGCAACTTCAACCCGATGATGGCGACGGCCGCGGCGTTCGTGATCGCCGAGGTCGACGAGCTCGACGCGCTCGGCGGGATCGACCCCGACCACGTGCACACGCCCGGGAGTTTCGTGAACCGGGTGGTGCGCACGACCAGCCAGAAGCGGGTCGAGCAGCGGACGGTGCGGCCGGACTGAAGGCGGGGCTAGCGCCCGCCCCGCAGGCGGCGGAGGATGGACACCGCGCCGCCGGTGCTGGAGTCGCCCCCGCTCGAGCCGCCGGAGCCTCCCGAGCCGCCCGAGCCGGGGTCGGACACGGGCGGGGGCGGGGCGATGGGATCAAAGTTCGGCAGCACGGTGCCCTCGGGCACGGGCACCTGGATGATGAACCGCTGGTCGCCCTCGGTGTTGACGTCGCGGTTGTTGATGCGCACGACCGAGGGGACGGTGGGGGCGACGAAGACGCTGTTCGTGACGTCGCGACGCACCTCGACGTTCTGGATGACGCTGCCGGCGTCGCCGCTGATGATGAGGCGGTCGTCGTCGTCGAGGAGGATGGCGTCGTCGGTGAAGAGCCCGGCCGCGACGAGCGAGTTGACCATGCGCCCGCGGACGAGGATCGTCTGGAACGAGCCGTTGCGGAAGCTGTCGGCGTTCGTGCCCGCCCCGCCGAGGTCGACGTCCGAGCCCAGCGTGGCGCCGGCGAGGACGCGGGCGCCGAGCATGTCGCGCCCGACGTCAAGGGTGATGATGAGCGGGGCGGCGAGGATGCCCTGGAAATCGCGCCGGGTGCGGAAGGTCTCCACGATGCCGTTCACCGTGGCGCGGAACGAGGGGAGCGTCGAGCCGAACTCGGCGAAGCCGATGCTCGAGGCGATGTTCCACAGCCCGCCGACCGAGCCCCGGATGCGCGCCGAGTCGATGCTCTGCGAGTTGGAGTTGCTGGTGGCGAGGGTGACGTTGGGGTGGAAGTCGCCGTTGGAGGAGATGCCGCTGATGAAGGCGGCCTCGAGCACGTCGGGCGACTGGTCGGTGTTGATCCAGCGCGAGACGCTCAGGGAATCGATGAACGAGCCCGACGAGACGACGGCGTCGCGGACGTCGCCGAGGTCGAGCGACTGCGAGAACGAGAACCCGCTGATCTGGAGCTGTCCGTTCTGGAGCCCGCCCAGGCGGACGTAGCCGACGCTCCCGCCGACGGTGAGCGTGCCGGTCATGACGACGCGCTCGGCGAGGATCTCCTTCAGGCTGCCGGGAATGTTGATCTGGCCGAACTCGGCGGTGCGCCCCGCGCGGTCGGTGGAGATGCGCAGGGTGGAGCGTTCGGTGGTGCCGGTGACCACGAGGAGAATGCGGCCGTCCTGGGGCGCGAGGTTGCCGGCGCCGGGCCCGTCGAGGCGGAGGGTGATCCGCGTGCCGTCGGACTGGGTGTACGAGAAGGGGACGTTGCGGTTGTTGATGGTGCCGAACTCGTAGAGGATCGAGGCGCTCGCGAAGGTCGAGGCGGTGTCGTTGCCCGGGTTCTCGTCCAGCGTGCCGTTGCCCGCGACGACGCGCGCGATGATGAAGTACTCGTTGGGCGAGACGGGGTCGCCCTCGGCGGGGTCGAGCAGCGCGGGCTCGGGCACATCGAGGCGGACCCGCGTCGACAGCCCCAGGCGCGGCATGCGCTGGATGGTCTCGGTGGCGAAGAGGCGGTCGCTATCGTCGAAGGTTTGGTCGAGCGACAGGTAGAACTCGACCTCGCCCCGCCCGAAGAAGTTGCGGTCTCCCACGTTCTGCACCGTGGCGTTCAGGCGGATGACGTCCACCTGGCGCCGCTGGTCGTAATCGTTGAACAGCGCGTCCACGCTCACGGTGAAGTCGGCGGCGAGGGCGAGGCGGCTTTCGAGCGCCTCGAACGGGGGGGATGCCTGCCGGCGCCGGTCATGCCGCGGGGTGGTCATGGGGGGACTCCTCGATGTGCCCTGGTCCGAAAACTCGTCGCCTAGCCTCAGGAGGACGGGCGCGAACACGGGCGGGGGCCCGCCGGGCACCCGCACCCGAGTCCGGTGAGTTTATCGCCCCGAGGGGCGGACCTGAAGAGGAAAATCGGTTGCGAGGAACACTGGGACTCGTGCTGACGCTCGTCGGCGGCGCCGTGATGCTCTTCGGCATCGTGCGGGGCGTGCTGCCGCTCATCCGCACCTACCAGCAGGCCCTGGAACGCCCGCTGGATGAAAGCGCCTCGGGCCCGGACCTCAAGTCCGACATGCTGACCGGCGTTGTCGTCGGGGCGTGCGGCGTGCCGGTGTTCCTGGTGGGCACGGTCATGATGAAGGCGGCGTTCGTCCGCCGGCTCCGCCGCCTGGGAGGCCGCTCGTGACCCGCCCGGACCTCGGCGCCATCCGCGCGATCACCTTCGACTGCTACGGCACGCTCGTGGACTGGGAGGCCGGCATCCTGCGCGCCCTCAAGCCGCTCCTCGCGGTGCGGGGCGCGCCCCTGCCCGACGAGGACGTGCTCGCGTCGTACGCGGCGTACGAGGCGGCGGAAGAAAGCGGCGAGTACACGCCCTACCGCGAGGTCCTGCGGGGCGTCACGGCGCGCTTCGCCGAACGCTGCGGGTTCGCGCTCGAAGAAAAGGAACTCGAGCACCTCCCCGCGTCGCTAGCCCGATGGCCTCTGTTCACGGATACCCGTGCGGCCCTCGCGTCGCTGGCGGCGCGCGTCCCGCTGGTCGTCTGCTCGAACGTCGACGACGACCTCTTCGACGCCACGCGCGAGGCGCTGGGCGTGGAGTTCGCGTACGTGGTGACGGCGTCGTACTGCCGCAGTTACAAGCCCGACCCGCGCCACTTCCGCGTGGCGCTCGCGCTGCTCGGCCTGCCGCCGGCGTCGGTGCTGCACGTGGCCCAGAGCCGCTACCACGACATCGCGCCCGCCCGGGCGCTGGGCATGCCGACCATTCGCGTGAATCGCCCGTCGCGCCGGGGAGGCGTGGGGGTCGCGCCGGCACACCCGCCCGCGAGCGAGCCGGACCTGGAAGTGCCGGACCTGGCGTCGGTGGCGCGCCTGTTCGATCGCCTGTAGGCCCCGTCCGGACGCAGCGTCCAAGGACGGGTCGCGGAGCCCGTCGCCTACGATCGACCGCGACGCGAGGGGCGGACGCCGCACCCCACCGTCCGCGGAGGGATCATGCGGATCTGCCTCGTTTCCAGCGAGGTCGCCCCGTTCGTCGGGGGCGGCCTGGCGACGTACATCCTCGAGATGGCCCGGGCGCTCCTCGCCCGCGGGCACGAGGTGCACGTCCTCACGCAGGCGTTCGAGGGGCTGCCCGAACGCGGCGCCGCGGCGGCGCCGGGCGCGCGGTTTCACGCCTTTGACGTGAACGCCGGTCGGGCGGCGTTGCCGGGTGCGCACTACTCGTTCGCGTCGCGGATGAGCATGGCGATCCTCGACGCGCTCCGCCCGCTGCACGAGGCGACGCCGTTCGACTACATCGAGTTCCCGGAGTACCAGGGGCAGGGGTACTGGTCGTGCCGCGCGAAGCGCACGCTGGGCGACTTTGCGTCCGCGGTGCTGGGCGTGCGCCTGCACACCCCGCTGTACCTCTGCCGCGAGGTGGACCGCACGCCGACGATGGACGTGGAGATCGCGCACCTGGACCATCTGGAGCGGTGGTCGGCGGGCGAGGCGGACGTGGTGCTGGGCGCGAGCGCGGCGATGCTCGAGCGGATGCGCCGGGACGTGGCGCAGGCCTCGCCCCGCGCGGGCGTGCCGCCGTTCCGCCTGCTGCGCCTGCCGCTGGATCTCTCGGCGTGGACGCGCGACGTGCCCGAGCCGGCGCGGACGGACGTGCCGGAGATCGTGTTCGTCGGGCGGACGCAGTTGTGCAAGGGTGCGCACGTGCTGGCGGAGGCGGCGTCGATGCTGCTCGACCGCGGGCACCGCCTGCGCGTGCGGTTCATCGGTGGCGACACGACGACCGGGCCGTTCGGCCGCTCGATGCGCGAGCACATGGACCGGCGCACGCCCGAAGCGCACCGCGAGCACCTGCGGTACGAGGGGCCGGTGGCGCGAGAAGACCTCCGCCGCGCCATCCGCGGGGCGGCGGTGGTGGCGTGCCCGTCGCTGTGGGATTCGTACTCGTACGCGTGCATCGAGGCGATGGCGCTGGGGGCGTGCGTGGTCGCGGGCGACGGCGGGAGCCTGCCGGAACTCGTGCAGCACGAGGTGAGCGGGCTGGTGTGCCGCGCCGACGACCCGGGCGCACTCGCGGACGTGTTGGCGCGGGCGCTGGGAGATGAGGGGTTGCGGGCGCGCCTCGGGGCCGCGGCGTCGGTGCGGGCGCGCGAGTTGAGCGACGCGGGTGCGATCGCGCAGGGGCTGGAAGCGATCGTCGAGGCGCACAGGCGGGACGCCCGTGCCGCCCGGCCTCAAGAAACCGGGCCTCAAGAAACCGGGCCCGAAGGGGCCGAACCCCGGGCCGCGGGCCGTGCCGGCGGCGTCCGCACGCCCGACATCACCGTCATCATCCCGTTCTACAACGTCGGCAGGTTCCTGCCCGACACGCTCGACTCGCTGAAGCGCCAGACGCACGCCGACTTCGACCTGCTCATCATCAACGACGGCTCCACCGAGCCCGACTCGCTCGCCCTGCTCGACGATCTCTCTCGCGCCGGCTACACCGTGCTGCACAAGAAGAACGGCGGCCTGGGCTCGGCCCGCAACCACGGCTTCCGCCACGCGCGCACGCCCTGGGTCGTGCCGATCGACGGCGACGACGTCGCGCACCCGCGGTTCGTCGAACTGCTGTACCGGGCCGTGCGCCGCGACAGCTCGCTCGCGTGCGCCAGTTGCATGTTCGAGAGTTTCTACGAGACGCCCGGCGAGGCGGTGAGCGGGTACGTCCCGCTCGCGATCGACCGCAACCTGCTCGCGTACCACAACATCGGCGGGCCCGGGGCCGCGAGCATTCTGTCGCGCGAGGTCGTGCTCGGCGTCGGCGGGTACGACGAATGGCTCACGAGCTTCGAAGACTGGGACCTCTGGTGCACGCTCGCCACCCGCGGCTACCGGGGCGTGGCCATCCCCGAGTTCCTGCTCTACTACCGCCTCCGCCCCGGCTCGCTCATCCGCAGCGAGGCCCTGCACCGCTGGCACGCCCTCAAGGCGTACATCATCGCCAAGCACCCCGGGCTCATGGCGCGCCCCGACGTCACCCTCCGCATGCAGCTCGCCGAGACGTACCAGGAAAAGGAACGCGCCCACGCCCTCGCGGCCGAGGTCGAATCGCTCCGCGCCCGGCTCGCCGCGCTCGAGCAGGGCGGCCCGGCGCCGATGAGCGCGCCCCCGCACGACCACGTCGAGATCGAGGTCAAGAAGCGACTCGCCGAGAACCTCCGCTACCGCCTCGCCGACAAGGTGAACGACACCATCGGCGCCCTCGGCGTCAAACGCCTCGCGAAAGACGCGGCGATGGGCGTCGAAAAGCTGTTCAGACGCGGGTGAGGCGAGGGGCTTAGCCGTTCAGGAACTCGCGGACCGAGTTCTTCGCCCGCGCGTCGTACGTCGGCCAGTACCGCTGATACTCGGCGATGATCTCGCGGCGTTCGCGGATCGCGCGTTCGGCGTAGTCGGCGATCACCTCGGCCCGGTCGGGGAAGGGCACGACGAGGCGCTCGAACAGGAACGGGTTGTCGTCGAAGAGGTGGCTGTTGGGCCCGGTCAGGGCCGGCACGCCCTGGTGCAGGCTCTCGAGCGGGAGCATCGGGCAGCACTCGATGAACGTGACGTACATCGTGAGGTGCGTGCGCCGCATGGCCGTGAAGAGTTCCTCGTGCGGCAGGTGGCGCTCCTGCGCGAACGCGGTGGGGATGTCGAGGAACTCGATGACCTCGCGCGAGCGGGCGTCGAGCCCGGCGCCGTGCAGGAGCGTGTCGGGCATCATCTTGAGCGCCGCGAGCATCGCGTGGGGGAGCTTGCGGTACGTCGTGCCGCTGAGCCAGAGCCCGACGTGCCGGGGTGAATCGGGCAGGTTCGGATCATCCAGCAAGGGGCCCTCGATGCGGTTGAGGAGCACGTGCCCCCGCAGGCCCAGGGAGCGCACGAAGCGGTCGTACCCGAACTTGTCGCTCGCGATGGAGTAGACGTCGCCGCGGCGCGCCGACTCGACCCACATCTTGAAGATCTGCCACACGTAGTCTTCGGAGAACTGCGGGTACGAGCCGTGGAAGAAGAGATCGCAGCGCACGCGCGGGGCGGCCTCGCGTACGAGCTGCATCAGGCGGTGCTGGCGGTGGTCCCCGCCGCTGATCACGACGCGCGGCGCACGCGTCTCGACGATCACCCGCGCGTGATGGCGCAGGTCGTCTTCGGTGAGCGCTTCGGGGTCGTCGGCGCGTGAGCCCGGCACGAGGTAGGTGTGCTCGAAGAGGTTCACGGTGGAACTCGTGACACCCATGTAGCGCGGGCAGGTGACGGCGATCGCCGCGGGCGAGGCGGCGCGGACGCGCTCGATGAACGCGCGCTCGACGTCGGAGAACGCGCGCGCGGGCGACGGCGCGGGAGCCGCCGGCGCGTGCCCGTTGGCGTGCGCCGTGCTGGCGGCAGGCCGCGGCGTGGGGGCCGGCAGGGGCGTGTCGAGCGCGGGGGCCATCGGCGTGCGCGCCGGGAAGACGCGGATGACATCGCCCACGGGGTGATACAGGTCGATCGTCTCGCGCCGCCCGCGGAACTCGATCTCGACGTTCCCGCTCCAGGGGTGGCGGAGCAGGCGCAGCTCGGGATCGTCGCCGAGCTTGATGAACGCCTCGCCGGGGCCCTGCGTCACGAGGTGCTTCCCGTGCGGGCGCGCGGGGTCGTCGCGGAGCGACCAGGCGTGGTCGCGCGTGACGTAGTCCCACGGCACGCTGCGCTCGCCCTCGGCGCCCGAGGCGTGCAGAATCCACACCTCGCTCCCGCCCGACGATGCGTTGCGAGTGCCCGTGGCGCGGATCGTCACTGTGCGTTCCGACGACCTGGCGAGCACGCGCCCGACTGGGGAACGCCGCAGCCGGGTTCCGGCCTTGTAGAGGCGGGTGTTCTTGATGAACGAGAGTTCAAACGCCTGGTCGCCCGCGCGGTCGAGCAGCCGCTCGAGCTCGTCGCGTTCGGCGCCGAGGCCTTCGTCGTCGTTGTAGATGCTGACGGGGGCGAAGAGCCCCGCGCGGAGGTTCTTAGGGTCGGCGCGCGAGAGGATGAAGCTGCCGTACGGGCGCCCGATGTAGTCGCGCAGTTCGACGTGGCGCACGAGCGTGGGCCCGGCGAAATCGGGGATGTCCCACGACGACAGGTGGCGCTCGTACTCGTTGCCGTAGGCGGCGCCCTGCTCGTGCTCCTCGCCCAGGGGTATGTTCACGAGCACGTACTCGCTGTGCGCGAGGCAGTGCTCGAGCAGGCGGTTGGCCGTCGGCTTGTCGAAGTGCTCGAGCACATCGCCGAAGATCACGACGCTCCAGGGCCCGGCGAGCGTGGGGATGACTTTGGCGGCGTCGCCCGTGTGGATGACGTTGTAGAACTCGCGGTGGTAGGCGCTGAGCGACTTGGGGAAGGCCTCGATCCCCTCGATGTGGATCTTCCAGTCTTCCTTGAAGATGCGCGAGTACCAGACGTCGCAGAACTCGCGCGTGATGATGCCCCAGCGCCCGAAGCCCACGCCGACATCGAGCACGCGCTCGGGCGCCATCTTCATGAGCGCCTCGATGCAGAAGGGGATCTGCTGCCAGTTGCTCGTGCCCACGCTACCCCTCCTTGCCGCGCGCCCTCAACCGGGCGACGCTCATCCCTCGACGCTGCGGCGCAGACGCGCCGTGGCTGTGCTGACGATCATGTGCAGCGCTCTGGTCGCGTCCGCGGCCTTGGCGCGTTCGTCGCGCAACGCCGCGAGTCGCTCGCCCGCCGAGCGCAGGTCGTGGCGGAGCGACGCGACGATGGTAGCGTGGAGGCCCGCGTCCCGGGCCGCCTGCTCTCGCGCACGCGACAGGCCGTCGATCGCCGCCAGCCGCTCGGCGTCGAGGCGTTCGGCGGCGGCGAGCGCGGCGGCGTGCGCGGCGCGGACCTCGTCGAGCGACGCCCGCGCCTCCGCCAACGCCGCCCGTTCGTTGTCGAGCAGCGTCTGCCGCTCGTCGAGCAGCAGTTCGAGCGCCAGGCTCTTCTCGAGCGCCCGGGCCAGGTCGCCCGCGGCCTGCGCGCGCGCGGCGCTCTCGGCGGCGAGGGCGTTGCGGGCGGCCTCGAGCTCGCCCGACAGAATCCCCGCGCGCGCCCGGGCTTCGTCCGCGGCGGCGCCCAGGCGCTGTTCGACGTCGCGCACCCGCGCCTCGCCCGCCACGGCGGCTTCCGTCGCCTGCTGGGCCGCGGCGCGCAGCCCGGCGTTCATGTCGCGCTCCATGCGCAGGCACATGTCGAGGATCTCTCGGGGCCAGGTGTAGGGCGCGGCCCCGCCGAGCATCACGCGGAAGGGCGTGTGCACCTCGTACCCGCGGGGCAGCACCTCGCACTCGTGCCCGAGCGCGCGGTACGCGCGCACGAGGTCGTGGTTCCAGCAGCCGTCGTGGATGTCGGAGCCGACGACGATCCCCGGCGTGGGCTCCAGGTGCAGCACCTGGTGGCGCGCGACGCGGAGCAGTTCGCGCAGGATCCCCGCGAGGTCATCCGGGCGGACGTGCACGAGCACCTCGGTGCTGTAGACGACGTCGAACGAGTCGTCGTCGTAGGGCAGGCGTCCGGTGGGATCGCCCACGCGGACGTGCGCCTCCAGCCAGTCGGGCGTGCACCAGGCGAGCGCGCCGCGGGTCATGCTCTCGGACTGGTCGTAGCCGTGGGGCTCGACGCCGGGCAGCGCGCGGAGGTTGCGGAGGTGTCGCCCCGGCCCGCAGCCGAACTCGAGCACGCGGAGCGCGCCCGCGTTGCGCTCGGCGGTGCGGAGCATGTACGAGGCGAGCATCATCTCCTGGATGTGGTACAGCACCTGCGAGGTCTTGCGGGCGCGGTACTCGCCCTCCCACGAGGCGCCGTGCTCGCGCCAGTAGGCGTAGTTGGGGGCGATCTCGCCGGCGGGGGCGTGTGTGGGGGTGTGCGACGCGGACTCGCTCATGCGCCGCCCTCCCGCGCGTGCTCGACGGTGACGGGCTGGTGGAACTTGTAGTGCACCGGCCGCGACGGGTCGGGCATCACCGCGAACGCGGCGCACCCGTCGACCTGGTCGAAGAGGACGACGTCGGCGTAGTCGCGCCGCGAGACGCGGTTGACGGCCATGCACACGCCGTAGTTCCCCGCGCGCAGCCGATTCTCGAACCGGAACCGCACGGTGAGCGTGTCGCCCGGCGCGAGCGCCGGCAGCTCCGCGTGCTCGTCAAACGTGGTGGTGCCCATGAGGTCCACTCCGGTGATGTCCCGCAGCAGGAAAGACATGTTGAGGTGGCGCGCGGGGGCGTGGGCCCGCACGAGCGCCTCGACGACGATCTCGTCGCCGAACGCGAAGGCGCGCCGGGGCTCGCCCGAGGCGTCGAGCACGCGCACCCGCTCGAACTGCACCTGCCCCGTGCCGTAGCGCAGCTTGCCGGGAACATCCGCGGCGAACGGGACGGGGCGGAGCGATTCGCCCGCGTCGGCCTCGAGCGCCTCGCGGTTGGTCTCCTCGCGGACAAACGCGAGGTACTGGTTGACGGCGGCGTCGGCCCCGCCGAAGAAGACCGCCTGCCCGTGGTCCATCAGCAGCGCGCGCCGGCAGATGCTCCGCACCGCGTCGGGCGAGTGCGTGACGAGCAGCAGCGTGAGCCCGCGGTCGCGCATCTGGCGCAGGCGCGCGACGCACCGCTGCTGGAAGCCGATGTCGCCCACCGCCAGCACCTCGTCGGCGATCAGGATGTCCGGGTCCACGCTGAACGACACCGCGAACGCGAGGCGCGCCTGCATCCCGCTGCTGTAGGTCTTCAGCGGCTGGTCGAGGAACTCGCCGATGTCCGCGAACGCCGCCACGTCGTCGAAGCGGGCCTGCATCTCGGCGCGCGAGATGCCCAGCACCGCCCCGCTCAGGTACACGTTCTCGCGCCCCGTGAACTCCGGGTTGAACCCGCTGCCCAGCTGCAGCATCGCCGCCACGCGCCCGCGCACCTCGACCTCGCCGTGCGTCGGCGCCATCGTCCCCGCGATGATCTGCAGCAGCGTGCTCTTGCCCGCGCCGTTGCGACCCACGATCGCGACCGACTCGCCCCGCTCGACCTCGAACGAGACGTTGCGCACCGCCCAGAAGTCGTGGTAGTACCGGCGCCCCGTCCAACGCAGCAGCGCCTGCTTCAGCCGGTCCTGAGGGCGCTCGTAGATCTGGTACACCTTCCCCACGTTGCGGCAGGCCAGCGCGACTTCCCGCGCTCCGGCCGGGGGAACGCGCGCCGTTTCGGGCTCGCACAGCGCGGCGTCAGAGCACATCGGCGAAGCCCCGCTTGCTCTTCATGAACCACGCGTACCCGAGTTGCATCACGACCAGGCCCAGCAGCGCCACCGCGCCCAGCGCGCCCCAGTCGGGCATCTCCCCCCGGGTCAGCACCTTGCGCGCCCCGTCCAGAATCGGCGACAGCGGATTCCACGACGCCACCCCGCGCCAGGGCTCGGGCAGTTGCGACAGGCTGAAGAACACCGGCGACAGGAAGATGAGCATCTGCCCCACGATCAGCCCGACGATGTTCGCGACGTCGCGCACGAACACGCCCAGCGACGCCAGGAACCACGCGATCCCGAGCGTGAGCAGCAGCAGCGGCGCGACGACGATCGGGAAGAGCACGACCGTCCACGAGGGCGTCCGCACGAACATCCACACGCCGATCACGGTGAGCACGATGCCCACGAGCGACGCCATCGCCGACGCCGCCAACTGCGCGGGCGGGAGGATCTCCACCGGGAAGACGACCTTCTTCACGTACGCGGGGTTCTCGAGCACGATGGAGCACGAGCGGACGAGGGTCTCGGAAAAGACGGTGTAGACCGTGAGCCCGCAGAAGAGCATGACGACGTAGTGCGAGCGGGGTTCGTCGCCGCCCGTGCCGAACCGGGCGGAGAGCACGAAGTTGAAGACAAACGCGTACACGGTCAGCATCAGCAGCGGGAGCATGATCGCCCAGAGCATGCCCAGGTGCGTGCCCCGGTAGCGCTGCTGGACGTACCGCACCGCGAACTGGCGCAGCAGGTCACGGTGGACCCACAGCGTCCGCCAGGGCTCGACCGGGTTCAGGAGCCGCGGCAGGGGCGTCGGCTTCGCGGAATACACAACGCCGTGCTGCATGATGCGGGGAAACGCCCTCCGTGGTGCGAGTGTGGCGGATCGTAGCAAGCACCCCGATCGGGCTCGCGCCAGGGGCACCGGGCCCCGTGCCTCGTACGAGCGCCCGGGGTCAGGCCAGCGGGGCGACGGCGACGCTGTCGCGCTGGGCGGCGTAGACGGGGCGGTAGGCCAGGCGCACGCCGGGGGTCGCCGCCGCTCGCGGTGCGACCTCCACCGTGGTCACCGAGACCGTGCGCGCGTCCTCGCGCGACATGAGCACCGACAGGTGCTCGCGCCCGGTCCAGCGGTGCGCATGGAAGCGCTCCTGGGCTTCCGGCGAGGGTGCGCCCGCGACCTGCTGGTCGAACAGCGCGAGCCGCCCGGCGACGAGCCCGTCGCCCAGCCCCGAACTCACGAAGCACGCCTGCCCGACGAGCCCGGCGCGCACGCGCAGTTCGTCGCGATCCCACCAGGCCTCGCTCACCACGTGCCCGCCCCGCCAGGCGCGCCCGGGTCGGTCCGGCTCGATCACGACAAGCCGGAACGGGGCGAAGCGCTCGA
Organism: Planctomycetota bacterium; assembly: GCA_033763975.1. Taxonomy (NCBI): domain Bacteria; kingdom Pseudomonadati; phylum Planctomycetota; species Planctomycetota bacterium. The sequence goes on along the minus strand of JANRJM010000006.1, from coordinate 123,890 downwards.
GGTCGAGGGTCGCCAGCGCGCGGAGCACGCCCGCGCCGCCCTCGGCACCGATGAGGCGCGGGATGATCGCCCCGCGCGAGACGAGGTTCGGCGGCAGGCTGGGGGGAGGCGTGGGGTTGACGTTCAGCAGGCACAGCACCAGCCCGCGATCCGAGGCGCCGACCCACGTGCCCCCGCCGCGCGGGTCGATCGGCCAGATCGCCCGCACGCCCGCCCGGGCGAACGACGGGTCCGACGCCGCCACGCTGCGCCAGCGGGGGAAGAGCGCCGCCGGGCGGTCGCGCTGCTCGTCGCGGTTGACCATCACGCGAAAGCCGGCCGCGCCGGCCAAGTGCAGGCCTCGCTCGCCGGACAGGGAGATCACCGACACGGTGCACATGCAGCAGGGTTCCCCGCGGCGTCAGCGAGCCTGACGCGCGTAGTTCAGTGTGGACGGTGCCGTGCCCGTCACGTCGTCGATCTCGATGCCGAACTCGCGGGCGATGGCCCGCATCATGGCCAGGTGGTGCACGCCGTGGTGCGTGGCGAAGGCCAGTTCGCGCCCGATGGTGCTCGCCAGTTCAACCTCGGTGCCGTCGGCCGCGACCATCACGCGCACGCGGACGGGGGTCTGCGCGTCCACCTCGGCGAGCCGCTCGACCCGGTCGCGGACGAGGGCGATCTCGGTCCGCGCGATCGCGCGGTCGGATTCCATCGGCACGTTGCGGGCCCGCCGGTCGTACTCGATGACGCACCCGCTCACGCCCTCGGCCGCCGCGGCGATGTGGTCGAGCGTGTGGCGCAGGTGCTTGCCCAGCGTCCCGCCGCGGATGGTCGTCGCGTCTGTGGAAAACGCGTCGTCGGTGCAGCAGTCCAGCACGCGGAAACACTGGTCGAGCAGGGTGACCGTCGCCGCCGACAGCGCCCCGCATCGTCCGTCACGCTCTCGTCCGTCCTGGCTCATGTGCGTCGTCCAGCCCTTTCTTTCGGATCCAGCGTACCGCGGTTGCGGCGGGGGCGGCGGGCCCCGGTCAGACACCCACCGCCGACCCGGCCGCCGCCTTGACCTGCTCCAGAATGTCCCGCGCGTTCGCGCACCTCGGGCACTTGTGCTGCCCGCCGAGCTTCCCCTTGGATTCCAACCAGCGATGAAAGGTGCCGGGCGGCAGCGGGGTGAGCGTCGGCTCGCCCATCCCCAGCCCGTCGGTGCGCTTGGTGGTGTAGTCCACGTTCTGCGACTTCAGCGAGGCGTCGAAGGTCGCCCCGAACCGTGCCAGATCAAGGTTGTGCGTGAGCACCTCGAACGCGAGTTCAACCCCGGGGCGAACGCCGGCCCGGGGATACACTGGTGCCGCGGTGAACTCACCCACCACCGCGCCCGTCGCGGCGGCGGCGGCCGCCACCGCGTTCTCGATGTGCTCCACGATGAGGTTCTCACCGAAGGCGTTGATGAAATGCCGATGGCGCCCGACGATGCGCAGGCGCGCCGGGCCATCGCCCCCGCCGCCGCCTGCGCTGTCCGGGCGATCGCACACCGAGTCGAACTCCACCACGTCGCCCAGCACGTACCGCCACAGCCCGGCGCAGGTCGACATCACGACGACGTACTTCTGCCCCTTCTCGACCTCGTGGCAGGCGAACGCCCGGGCGCCGGGATCGTCGATCTCGCCCAGCGGGACGAACTCGTAGAAGTTCGACACATCCGTCAGCAGGCGCAGGCCCGGGTCGCCCCGGCGGTCCTGGATCGCGACGAACCCCTCCGACGCCGGGTACAGCTCGATGCGGGTGGGCACGTCCGCCCCGTCGGGCGAGCCGGAATAGGCCTCGCGCACGCGTCGGTCGAAGGGGGCGTACTTGACCCCGCCGTGCACCAGCACGCGGAAGTTCGGCCACACGTCGCGGATGGTCCGGATCTTGGGGTCGCGGGCGCGGGCCAGTTCGACGACCTTCTCGAACAGGACGAGGGCCCAGGAGCACATCCCGCTGACCATCCGCACGTCCTCGTCGAGGCAGCGCTTCGCCATGGCCTCCATCTTCGAGGGCCAGTGGCTCATGAGGGCGATCTCGCGCCCCGGGAGGTAGATCTCGCTGATGGGCCAGCGGATGAGCGGGGTGACGATGCCCGAGAGGTCGCCCGTGCGCACGCCGTGCGCGTTGGTCTCGAGCGCCGTGGACCCGCCCAGAAAGACGCTCTTGCCGGTCAGGAGGTCGGGCAGCGAGACGCCGAACCGCGCGAGGTGCGCGAAGATGTCCAGCGACGCGTTGTAGTTCGAGCGCAGCATCTGGGCCGAGACGGGGATGAACTTGTCCCCCGCCGTGGTGCCGCTGGTCTGGGCGAAGTCGCGCACGACCCCGGGCCACAGCACGTCGGGGCGGCCTTCCTCGCGCATGCGCGCGATGGCATTGCGGAACGCGTACCAGTCGGCGATGGGCACCGCCTTGCGGTACGCGCTCAGGAGTTCGGTGTTGGGCAGCGTTGCCAGGCGGGGAAAGTCGTGGGCGCGCCCGAACTCCGTCCCCGCGGCGACCCGGAGCAACTGGCGGAGTTGCGAGAGCTGGATGCCCGCGCTCTGGCGCTGCCAGGCCCGCTCGTCGGACAGCCGCCGGATGCGCCCGGCGAGGTACGCACGCATCCCTGCGCCGATGAGCGTGGTCCACCGGAAGCCTGCGTGCGCCTGCGTCATGGCGTGGTCGGGGGGAGGGGCGTTCGAAACCTGATGGTCAGGCCCGCTGGTCCAGTTCGTCGAGGAACGCGTTGAGCGCGTCGCCGAACGCCTCGGGCGCCTCGATCATCGGGGCGTGCCCGCACTGGTCGAACCACACGAGGCGCGAGTCGCGGATCTTGGCCTTGAGTTCGTACGCAGCCTCCGGCGGCGTCACGATGTCCTGCCTTCCCCACAGCAGCAGCGTCGGGCAGGCGATGGTGGAGATGAGGTCGCCCAGGTGGTTGCGCCGGGCGGTGCGCGAGAGCCGGATCATCGCGCGGGCGTGCGCCCGGTCCGACAGCTCCTTGAATGCCCGCTCCACGTCGGCCTCGCTCATCCGGGCCTTGTCGTGGAACAACTCGCCGATCTTGCGTTCCAGCCACGCCCGCGACGGGCGGATCTGGATGTCGCTCATCATCGTCTTCTCGATGAGCCCGCTCGACCCCGCCAGGACCAGCCCCGACAGCAGTTCGCGGCGTTCGATCGCCAGGCGCAGCGCCACGTGCCCGCCGAAGGAGTTCCCCACCAGCACCGTCGGCCCGCCGAAGTACTCCTTCAGGAACCGCCCGGTCAGTTCGGTCGCGCCCTGGATCGAGCAGTCGTCGCCCACCAGGCGGAGCAGCGGGAGCTGGAGCATCACGCAGCGGCATCGGTGCGCGATGCGCTGGGCCACTTCCTCCCAATGGTCGTTCAGGCCCACCAGCCCGTGCAGGAACACCACCGGGCGCCCGGTGCCGAAATCAACCACGTCCGCGGGGACATCAACGCCCGCCGCGCCGCGAAGCACGTACCGCGATGACCGCCCCGTGAGCGATCCTGAACCCTGGCTGGCCGGAAGGCTTGTCATGGTCCCGTTCCCATCTCCGGTTGCCAGGGATGATAGGGACTACTTACCGGGCTGTCGCCCCGCATTCGACAGCGAGTCCGGAGAATGTTCGGAAGCCGTTTCCGGGCTCCCGTCGACGCGCCCGTCCGTCAGGCGGACCACCCGCTCGGCCCGGCGGGCGAGGGATTCGTCGTGCGTCACCACGACCAGGGTGAGCGCCCGGGCCTGGCGCAGCGCGAGGAGCACATCGATGATGTGCCCGCCGGTCTTGGCGTCGAGGTTCCCGGTGGGTTCGTCGGCCAGCAGCAGCGCGGGCTCGTTGATCAGCGCCCGCGCGATGGCGACGCGCTGGCGCTCGCCCCCGGAGAGTTCGGCCGGGCGGTGGCGCAGGCGGTGCGAGAGCCCGACCTGGTCCAGCAGGCGCGTCGCCTGTTCGCGCAGGGCCCGCCGGCGCGCCAGGTACCCGCCGATCGAGAACCGGACCTGCGCGCCCATCAGCACGTTCGCGAGCACCGAGAGTTCGGGAAGCAGGTGGTAGAACTGGAATACGAAGCCCACGTCGCGGGCGCGGTACTCGTCGAGCGCGCCCGACGACGCCCCGCCGATGTCGCGCCCGCGGAAGCGCACGACGCCCGGGGGCGTGGGGTCCGGTCGATCCAGCCCGCCCAGCAGGTGCAGCAGCGTGGACTTGCCCGAGCCGGACGCCCCCAGCACCGCGACGAACTCGCCCTCGCGGACGCGCATCGAGACGCCACGCAGCACCGGCACCGGCACGCGTCCGAGGCGGTAGGTCTTGTGCACGTTCTGGACGTCGAGCAGCATGAGGGTGGGAGGGGGGCGGGCGCCGGCGTCAAGGCTATTCATTGCGGAGGGCGGCGACCGGGCGCATGAGGGCGGCCCGGGCCGCGGGCACGAGCGCACCCAGCCCGCACGCCAGAATCCCCCCGATGAACACGAGCACCACGCTGGTGGCGCTCATCTCCGTGGGGATGCGCGTGAAGTAGTAGACCTCCGGGTTCCACACCACGACGTCGAACTGCCGCCCGAGCCAGGCGTGGATCGCGTTGATGTTCGTCACGATGAACAGCGAGCCGGCCATGCCCAGCGTCGCGCCGACCAGCCCGATCGCCAGCCCGTACGTCACCCACAGGCGGGCGACGCCCGCCCGCCCGGCGCCGAGCGCGCGCAGCACGCCGATGTCCTGGGTCTTCTCGCGCACCATCGACCAGAAGATCGCGAGCACGAGGCACACGGCGGTGACGGAGATCATGCTGAACAGGAAGAGCAGCAGCGTGCGCTCCGTCTTCACCGCGTTGATGAACGTCGAGTTCTGCTCTTCCCACGTCAGGATGTCGATCTCGAACTCCGCCGGAACGCGGTCCGGGTGGCGCTGCGCGAACGCCCGGTAGATGTCCTTCACGCGCACGGTCAGCGCCTCGATGCGCTTCCGGTCGGCGAGGTCGCCCGCGCCCTTCACGAGCACGTGCGTCACGCGCGCGGGGTCGGTCTCGTACGCGCCCGTCGGCTGCCCGCCCGCGAACGATTCGCCCTCGGCGGACGGGGCGGGCTGGTCTCCCGCGCCGGCCTTGAGGCGCAGCCCCTCGTTCATGCGCAGCATCTCCTGCAGCGACGCCAGCGGCACGAACACCACCGACTGGTCCACCTCGAACAGCCCGCTGTGGAACTCGTTCGCCACGGGGAACGAGCGCGTGAACGCCTCGTAGGGGCGTCCCTCGCTGTCGATCGGGAAGACCGTGAGCCCGAGGTTCAGCCCCTCGTCGTAGGGCAGGAACACGTCGATCTGCTCGATCTTGCCCGCCGCGTTCTTCCGACGCATCTGCAGCGGGCGGTAGAACCCCTCGCGGTAGCGGGCGTTGAGCCCTGTGACGTGGATGCCCGGCACGATCGCGGGAGTGTCGCCCCCGGTGCGCGGGTCGCGCCGCGAGAGCGTCCGGCCCTGGCCTTCGATGCGGTCCCACACCTCGCGTCCCAGCCCGGCGAGGCGCGGGTCGTCCCGGTGCTCGTCGTCGGGGAGGGGCGTGTCGAGCGGCTTCCACCACAGCGACGTGTCGTACTTCGTGACCTTCCCGTACGTCGCGGGATCGATGCCCCGGATCATCACGCCCCGCGGCTGGCCGTTGGGCAGCGAGAGCGAGCCGAAGGTCTCGATCATCGGGGTGGCGGCCTCGACGAGCGGGTCCTTCTCGAGGTCGGCGATGAGTTCCTGGCTGTACGCGAAGCCGGTGCCGGGCCATGCAATGGTGACGTCGCCGGCGAGGTTGCGCCCCGTGCCGATGAGCATGCCCAGGAAGCCGGACATCACCGACCAGGTCACGAGGACCATCATGGTGCAGAGGGAGACGCACAACGCCGCGAGCAGGGGCATGACCTTGCTGGCGAGGTACCGCACGGTGAGGACGAGTTGGTACATGCTGTGTCCTTCTCGGGCCGCGACGCGCGGGCGTTACTGCATCGGGGCGACGTCGCTGGTGCGGGCCGCCTGCACGAGCACGGGCAGCAGGTAGGTGCGCCCGTCGTGCGTGTAGACGCGTCCGCTGACCTCGTACGCCGCGTTCTCGCCCCGCCAGGCGGCCAGCGCCTCGATGCGTTCGAGCGTGCGGCAGGGGAGGAGCACGAGGCGCGACGGGCCCGGGCTGTCGGGGTCGTTGTCGATCACGACGCCGAAGTGCCCCTGCGCGTCGCTCAGCCGCATGACGCGCCCCCGGGCGCGCATCAGCAGGCGCCCGTCGGTGCCCGCGCGGGACCGTGCCAGGGGCGCGGCGACGGGCGCCGCGTCGGCGTCCGGGCGGGGCAGCACGGGAGCGCCGGTCTCGAGGTCGCGCAGCAGGTCATCAACCGAGGGATCGTTCCCCGGGGGCGGGGGCACGCGATCCTCGGCGGGCGCGTCCGTCGGCGCGGGCTGCGGGCGGGGCTCGGGAACGGTGACCACCTCCGCCGTCTCGCGCGAGAACGACGTCGGCAGCAGGTAGGTGCGTCCGTGGTAGCGGTGCACCTGCCCGCCGATGCGAACGCCTACGCCGTCGGGCACGCCGCGCGTCTCTTCCAGCACCGCGCACGGGAGCAAGATCAGCGGGGGCAGGGGTGGATCGCCCGGGGCGGGCACGAACACCGCTTCGCCTGTCAACGCCCGGCGCAGCGTGCCGGATCGGGGCGCCAGCGCCGCACCTTCTACGAGCGGGAGCGCCCCCGGGGCACGCAGATCGACCCCGCCGGGCGCCGGCACGCCCGGCACGCTCGACTGCTCGGGAACGCCCGCGACCGGGCGCACCGGAGTCTCGTCGAGCGTCTTGCGGCGCTGGTCGTGGGCACGCGTGTGGTCGCTGGGGTTCGTGAGGGCCGGGTCGCGCGCGGGCGTGGCGTGCCCGGGTTCGTGCGACGATCCCGGCTGCACGCCCAGCAGCAGCGCACCCACAACGGTCCACATGATCATCGGCCGGCTCTCCGAGCCCGCGGCGGGCGCATCAGCATCGGCACGATCCTACTCCCGCCTTCGCAACCGCGCGTGCGTACGCTTCCCTCCCTGACATCCGGGCCGGGTGCCAGAGTGGACAAATGGAGCGGATTGCAAATCCGCTGCGCAAGCTTCGTGGGTTCGAATCCCACCCCGGCCTCTTCACGGGCTCTGCGACGCCGGAAGCCCGTCCCAGGCCCGCGTGTCGACGCAGAGGCGCGCGGGCTCGACGTCCCAGGGCAGCATCGGCCGGGGCCACGCGCTCCGCCGCGACAGCGCGTCGCGTCGCACGATGCCCAGGCGCAGCAGCCCGTCGCGCTCGACCGACCCCGGGGGCAGGTTGATGCGGAACGTCCAGCGGTCTTGCGTGCGCGTCACGCGCGCGGTCGTGGGCGGGGGGGCGATCTCCGCCGCCTCCGGCGGAAGGCCCGGCACGGGCAGGAACTCCTGCGTCCCGCCGATGCCGACCTGCACGATCGCCGTGGGGCGGCCGAGCGGGCCGGCGTAGATCGTCACCTGCTCGCGCGACGGGTCTCCGATTCCCGGCACCAGTTTGCACTCGACGTACAACTCCCACCGACGAGACCGGATCGCGCCCGGCACCGCCTCGTCTTCCGGGCCGCTCGGGCGGTGCAGGAGCGCGGCGGTCTCCCACCCGTCGGCAAGAGGCCGGGCCGTCCCGCTGCGCCAGGCGTCCAGCGACCAGTCGGCGACGAACGGCGAGGCCGTCAGCCCGGGGGGCGAGACCGGCGCGGGGGTCGCGAGCACCGCGACCTCGCGCGACCACTTGCCCAGGTGCACGCTCAGCGCGCGGACGTTCGGCGAGCCCGCGGGGCCCATCCCCGCCGGCGCCACCGTCCGCCGTACTCCGCCGGCCGGGACGGGCAGCAGGTCGGGCGTCTCGGGCGAGCCCGGCGGCGCCACCCACGAAAGCGTGGCCCGGTCGAGCAGGTTCGCCACCCCGATATCCGCCAGCAGCATGGAACGGGACTCGTCGAGCGTGCCCCCGTCGTCGATCACCCACGCGACGCCGGCCTCGCGCTCGTCCAGGAATCGCGTCACCAAGTCCACCCGCCGCTCGCCCGGCAGGCTGGGGTCGAGCAGGTCCGACAGCAGTTGCTCGAGCGCCGTGGCGTCGGTCTCCCAGACCGGCGCCCAGGCCCCGCCGAACTCCATCGCCCCCGCGAGGCGGCGTTTCAGGCGGTCGGTGAGCCCCGCGTCGGCCGCGTAGAGGCGCGCGAGCGCGACGCGCCAGAGGTCCTCCTGCCGGCGCGCGACGCGCTCGACCACTTCGTCGTCGAAGGGCTCGATCTCGGGGGCGTCGGGGCGCAGGCCGTCGCGGAGGAGGCGCCAGCGCCAGCGGTCCAGGGGCGAGCGCATGGCGGGCGAGAATCGGGGCGACGTGAGCAGGTCCATCGGCATGCCCGGCGGGCGGGTCGGGCGCCAGGGGTCGGCGCCGGCGAGCATGCCCGCGAACTGGATCGCCGATGGCGGGGGCAGGTAGTTGCAGCGCACCGCCTCGCCGTTCACCATCAGCACCGCCCCCACGGGGTCCGACGGGATGTCGATCACCGCGCACCACGTGCCGGAGCGCGGGGCCGGCTCGCGCGGGTCGGCCTCGATCGTCTGCCACTCGCCGGGCGAACCCAGCCACGGGTCGGGCGCGGCCGATCCCGGGCCCATCAGGGGCAACTCGCCGTACAGGCGCACCAGGCGCGCGGGCAGCCCGCCGCCGCCCTCGATCGACACGGCCAATCGCTCGCCCGGGTCCGCCTCGCCCAGCGGGAGCACGAGCGTGCGCCCCACGATCGCGTCGATCCGCAGGGGCGGGCGCATCGCCTGGGCCAGGTCGCTCGCCCGGGGCGAGGGCGCCGCCGGCCGGTCGGCCTTGCCCGCGCACGCCGCCAGCACACCCAGCAGGGCCGCCAGCCCCGCGCCCGCGCCGACGAGCCCGCGCCGCTCCGACCCGCTGCGTGTGCGAACGTCCGACCTCGTCACGGCGCCTCCAGAGGCAAGGTGGCCAGCAGGTTCTCGATCAGCGCGTCCGGGGTCACGCCCTCTGCGTGACTCTCGAAGTTCATCAGGATCCGGTGGCGCAGCGCCCCCAGGGCGTGCGCCCGGATGTCGTCGGTCGACACCGACCAGCGTCCTTGCAAGAGTGCGCGGCACTTGCCCGCGAGCATCAGCGCCTGCGCCGCGCGCGGGCTGGCCCCCAGGCGCACGTACTTCTGCACCATCGGCGGCGCGCCCGCCTCCGGGTGCGTGCCCAGCACCAGGCGCACCGCGTAGTCCTGCACGTGCGCCGCCGCCGGCACCCGCCGGATGAGGTCCGCGTGCCTCGCCGCGGCGGTTGCATCCAAGACCGGCTCGACGCCCGACTCGTCCGCCCCCGTGGTGCGAGACAGGATCTCGCCCAGTTCGCTCCGGCTGGGTGGGCGCACCAGCAGTTTGAAGAAGAACCGGTCGAGCTGCGCCTCGGGCAGCGGGTACGTGCCCTCCTGCTCGATGGGGTTCTGCGTCGCGAGCACCAGGAACGGCGCCGGCAGCGGGTGCGTCACCCCGCCCGCCGTCACGCTCCGCTCCTGCATCGCCTCCAGCAGCGCCGACTGCGTCTTGGGCGTCGCGCGGTTGATCTCGTCGGCCAGCAGCACGTTCGCGAAGACCGGCCCCTGCTGGAACACGAACCGGCGCTCGCGCCGCCCGTCGTCGGTGTCCACCTCGCGCACCACCGTCGTGCCCGTCACGTCCGCCGGCATCAGGTCGGGCGTGAACTGGATGCGCGAGAACGTGAGCCGCACCGCGCGGGCCAGCGTCCGCACGAGCAGCGTCTTGCCGATCCCCGGCACGCCCTCCAGCAGCACGTGCCCGCCCACAAACAGGCACGTCAGCACGCCGGTGATGATCTCTTCCTGCCCGACGATCACCCGCGCCATCTGCGCCCGAACGCCCTCGTAGTCGCGCCGCAGCCGCTCCGCGCGTTCACGAAGCTCCGCCTCGCTCGGCGGGCGGCGTGCGGACGGGTCGTCGGTCGTGGTCGCGTCCTGGCTCATCGCAGCGCCGGCCTCTCCGGCGCGGCGGTATGGTATCGCGTGCGCTCCGCCGCGCACGACCGGAGCGACCACCGATGTTCCACCTCCCCGTCATGCTCGTGTGCGCCCTCGGCGCGATGCGAGCGGCCCCGCCCGCGACCGAAACCCCCGAGCCCCCGGCGACGAGCCCCGCGCTCGCGACGATCTTCCACGGCGAGGTCACGCTCGTCGGCGACGGGTACACCTTCACCGAAGGCCCGTGCTGGATCCCCGGGACGCCCGCGGCCGCAGCGCCAGACGAGAAGCCAAACGCACAGCCAGACGCAAAGTCGGCCCCCGCGCCCGCGGGCACGCCCGGCTACTTCATCTTCTGCGATCGCTCGCCCGCCGACGGCGGCGTCGTCTACCGCTGGACGGGCGAGGGCAAGCCCACGCCCTGGCGCACGCCCGCCGGGCTCGCCATCGGCGCCGCCGTGGGCGACGGCACGAGCGTGGTCTTTGCCGAGACCCAGGACCGACGCATCACGCGCGTGCCCATCGTCGACGGCACGCCGGGCCAGCCCACCGTGCTCGCGGCGTCGTTCGAGGGCAAACGCCTCAACGCCACCAACGACCTCGTCGTGAAGCGCGACGGCTCCGTCTACTTCACCGATCCGACGTTCTTCACCCCCAAGCCCGCGCTCGAACTGGATTTCAACGGCGTCTACCGCGTTACGCCCGACGGCACGCTCACGCTGCTCGACCGCTTCGGCGCGCTGCCCAACGGCCTGTGCTTCTCGCCCGACGAGTCACGCCTCTACGTCAACGACTTCGGCAACAACAAGGTCATGGTCTACGACGTCGCGCCCGACGGCACGCTCGGCAACAAGCGGCTCTTCGCCGACCTCACGACGCTCGGCATCGAAAGCCGCGGACGCGCCGACGGCCTGCGCTGCGACGTCAACGGCAATGTCTACACCACCGGCCCGCTGGGCATCATCGTCCTCTCGCCCGACGGCGCCAAGATCACGTCGCTCACCGTGCCCAACGCCAGCAACCTCGCCTTCGGCGGCTCGGACGGGCGCACGCTGCTCATCACCGCGGGACGCAGCGTCTATCGCGTCAACACCGCCCACGCCGGCGCGCCTCGCTGAACACAATCACATCCGCGAGCGATGGCCGGGCCCCGGACTAAAGGCCGGACTCACGCTCGCGCCTCGGGCTCGTACAAAAGGTCGCGCGCCGCCGATCACGACCGCACGCTGCGCGCGTAGACGAACCACTCAACCGCGAGCAGCGCGAGGGCCCCCGCGACGAACCACGCCCACAGTTCGCGCACCTCGCGTGCGCCGGCGGCCGTTGTCGCCGTGCGCCCGCCGATCTCCAGCGTCGCCGGGCTCGCGATGGAGCTCTCCAGCTCGTCGAAGACGTTCACGCACACGACGCGGGGCTCCATGCGTGGCGGCCCGACGTACACCCCCGCGCGCGTGAAGGGCCCGGCGCGGGTCTCGCTGCCCGGGCGGGCCGCCGCGCGCACCTCCACGGGCCCGCGGTACACGACCTCGTCGCCCGGCCCGCGGACGGTCACGCTCTCGCCGGTGCGCGCGCTCCGCCCCACCGAGGCCTGGCCCGCCATCGCGAGGTAGTCGACGCCCGAAGCCAGAAAGACCGGGAACCCGGGGAGCAGGGGCCAGTTGCTGCGCGAGAGGTCGAACGACACCAGCAGGTGGCGCACGCCCGCGCGCTCCGCCTCGACGATGAGCGCCCCGCGCGCGCCGCGGGCCAGCACGCGGACGCCCTCGGCCGATTCGTCGGCCTCCAGCACGCCCGCGTCCGAGAGCGTCACGCCGTCCAGCGACACGTACCGCAGGGCCGGGTGCTCGCGTTCCCACAGCACGACGCCCGACGCGCCCGCCGGTGCGTCCGAGCGCGCGACGCCCTCGATCTCGGGCCCGCCGGCGAAGCTCAGGGTCGGCCGGCGCGGCATGCCTCGGGGCGTCACGCGATCAAACACGATGAGGTCCACGCGCTCGAACCCGTCGTTCGCGACGCGCGCCTCGTACGCCTCCGCCGTCAGGTCCGTGACCGACCGCAGGCGCAGTTCGGCCAGCGTCTCGCGCAGCAGCAGGCTGCCCCCGGGTGCGCGGCCCGCGCCGCCCTCGGGCGACACGACCCACACCGCCGGGCGCACCGCGGGCAGGATGTCCAGGGCCGCGAGATTGTCGCTCGCGAGCGCGTCGTCGCGCGAGATGGTCGCGGTGAGCACGCCGCCCCCGATGTTGGGCAGGCTGAAGGACGTCGCGACGCGGGCGGGGTCGGTCGCGCGCGGGATGTCGAGCACGCGCCGTTCGAGCACGCGCCCGTCGAGCGCGATCGCGATCGGCACCGTCGAGCCGTCGGTCGGCGTGTGCAGCACGTCGAGGAAGACGCGCAGCGTGCCCGGGTCCAGCACGTCGCGCCGGGCGGCCAGCGCCACGATCCCGGCGTTGGGCGCCGCCGGGCCCGCCGGGCCCACGCGCTCGAACCGCAGGCCCGCGGGCACCGCGGTCTCCGGGCCGTGCTGGCGGAACGCCCCGTCGCTGAACAGCGCGATCGTCGGGGGCGAAGGGGCTTCTTCCTCGCCCGCGCTGAGCGCGCGGATGAGCGAGACGGCCTCGCCCAGGTCGCCCGGCTCGTCGCGGGGCGCGAGGCGCGCCAAGGCGTCGCGCAGCGCGGCACGCGAGTTCGTCGGGTTCTCGACGATGCGCGCCGTCGCCCCGACCTCGATGACGCCCACGCGTCGCCCGCCGCCCCGCAGCAGGTCGTCGCCCGCGCGTGCCGCGCGGTCGATCGCGCGCTCCAGGCGCGTGACGCCGCCGGGCTCGTCGCGCGCGCCCATGGATGCCGAGACGTCGATCAGGAAGTAGATCCGATCGCCGGAGAAACCCCCGCCCGAGCGGAGCGCGGGCCGCCCTACCGCCAGCAGCAGCAGCACGAGGATGAGGGCGTGCAGGAAGAGCAGCCAACTGGGGCGGATCATGGCCAGCGGGACGTTCGCCTGCGCGTCGCGCCCCGCCGCGGGCCACAGCGATACCACCGAGACCCGCACCGGGCGGCGGCGCATCTTCAGCAGGTACAGCGCGACCAGCGGGGGGATCGTCAGCAGCGCGCCGATCAGCGCGGCGGTGGGGGCCAGCAGAATCACACGCAGAGCGTAGAAGCGAGCCGCCCCCGGGTGATCGCCGCTCCTTATCGACGAGGCCGCCCTCGAGCGCCGCCGCCGTCGCGGCCCGCCCCATCACCCGCACCCCGCTCTTCTCGGGCCCCTGTGGCGCTGGCCGGCCCGGCGTTCCCCCGCTCGCCCACGTAGCCCGTGCCCCAGATGAAGATCTCGCGAGACAGATCGCGGCTCGCCGCGGGCTTGGTCGTCCCCGCCTGGATGAACAGCCGCTTCGTGCGTGCGATGACGCCCGGCGTCGGCTCGCCCTCCAGGATCTTCATGATGAGATTGCCCCCGGGGCGCAGCACGCCCGCGCACAGGTCGAGCACGCGTTCGCACAGTCGGGCGGAGAGGAAATCATCGCCGTGCCCGGTCGTGTTGGGTGCCATGTCGCTCAGCACGACGTCGAACCGCGGCGGGTCCGGCTCGCCCCAGGCGCCCAGCAGTACCTCGGGCGAGGTCAGGAACGCGTCCCCCCGCAGCACGCGGACGCGCTCGCTGCGCGGGGCGTCAACCTCCTGCAGGTCGATGCCCGTGATCCGCCCGCGCGGGCCCAGGCGTTCGTCGAGGACCTGCAGCCACGAGCCGGGGGCGCTGCCCAGGTCCAGCACGCGGTCGCCCGCGCGCACGAGCCGGCGCTTCTCGTTGATCTCCAGCAGCTTGTACGCCGAGCGCGCGACGTACCCCTCCTCCTTCGCCTGCTTGAAGTATCGGTCGTGCAGTTTTCGCGGCTGGGGCATCGCCCGGAGCGTACGGGCGGACGCGATCTGGCCGCTCCCGCCCGCTACGCTGGCGCCATGACCCACGCCCCCGCGCACACCCCGAACCCCGCGCACACCCCGAACCCCGCGCAGCAGCCGGAACCCGGCGCGCTCCCCGCGCTCATCACCGCGTACGAGGCCGACGCGTCGACCCCCGCCGCGTGGGTGCGGGGGCTCTCGCGCGAGCACCTGCTGTCGCACCCCGTGCCGGGCACGTGGAGCGTGCAGGAACTGGTCGTGCACACTTTGGAGAGCGACCTGGCCGCAACGCACCGCTTCCGGCGGATCGTCGCCGAGGACCTGCCGCTGCTCATCGCGTACGACGAGACGCTGTGCGTGCAGCGCCTGGCGTACGACCGGGCCGACATCGCCGAGGTCGTCGCACTCTTCGACCTGCACCGGCGTTTCACCGCACGCTGGCTGCGGACGGTCGCGCCCGCCGACTTCGCCCGCTGCGGCATCCACAACCAGCGCGGCAAGGTGTCACTCGCCGAGTTCATCCAGGTCTACATCGACCACGTTCGCCACCACGAACGCTTCCTGCTCGAGAAGCGCCGCGCGCTGGGCATGCCGCTGGCCTGAACAGAATCGGGACGGGCGCGCGGGTCACGCCGCCGGTCAGTCGTCGTCGCGGGGGCGCCCGGCGCGCGTCTCGATCCAGTGGCGCTGGATTTCTTCGAGGATCCGCTCGTTCACCGGGTGCCCAGGCTGCTCGCGGAAGTTCGGCAGCGCGCGCACGAGGTCCTTGAGTTCCGTGAAGCGCACCGCGAGCGGGTCGCGCCGCGGGTGCGCCGCGGCCAGCGCTTCGCCGAGGTCTTCGACGTCGAGCCAGTGCAGTGAATCGTCGGTGGTCAGGATGCACCTCCAGCGTGAAGTCGTACGCCGACGGCCGACGCGGCGGCGCTCAGCGTCCGGTCGCGCGTCCACAACGTCTCGTGCGCGACCAGGCACGCGCCCAAAATGTGCGCGTCCACCACGCCCAGCCCCTTCCCCCAGAGCTCGTGGCGCTCCACGAGTTCGAGGATTTCCTCGTGGGAGACGCGCGGGATCAGGGGGAGGGCGCGCAGGAGCGATAGCACGCGGGCGCGATGAGCGAAGTTCCCCAGCGCCAGCTCGCCGAGCACGTCCTCGTGCATGACGATGGTTTCGGACGCGATCGCTTGGTCCATGCCGGTCACGCCGCGTGCGAAATGATCGATCCACACCGACGTGTCGATCAGCATCAGCCTGCCTTCCGCGTGCGTCGGCGGGGCGGGGCGACAAGGCCCGGCTCGGTGCCTCCGAGGGCCGCGAGACGCCGGGCGGCCTCGCGCGCGACGAGCAACCGCAGCCCCTCGTGCACCAGCCACGTCTTCTCTCGCACGCCGGTCAGCTGCTGCGCCTGACGCACGATCGCGTCGTCGAGATTGAGGGTCGTTCGCATGCATAAGCATATGCATGTTCCGTGCATACCGGCCCGGCCCGCCCCGCGCCGGTCTGGCGCCCGCTAGTGCGGGTCTTCCTTCACCGCGTTGCGGTTCCACGCGGGCACCCGCACCACGATCGGCGCGTTCGCCCGGATGATGCACTGGCAGCTCAGGCGGCTGTTGCGCTGCAGGCCCGGGGCCTCCTCGACGCGGTCCTCCTCGGCCTCCGTCGATTCGCTCAGGGCCTGCTCGCCCTTCTCGACGTAGATGTGGCACGTGGAGCACGCGCACACCCCGCCGCACGCGTGCTCGATGTTGATCCCGTTGTCGAGGGCGAGTTCGAGCAGGCTCTCGCCGACGCCGCCGGTGAGCGTGCGCTCGCGGGCCGCGTCGCCGGTCAGCGAGAGCGGGTCTTCCATCACGAACGTCACCGGCACGGTGGGGGGGCCCTTGACCCCCTCGGGTCGCTTGAACGTCATGTCGGGTTCCTTCCGGGTCGAGCCGCCCGCGACCCACTCTAGGGCGGACGCCCACCGGATCCTCTATTCTTCGCCCCTATGCCCGAGGATTCGGTCTTGCCCCCGCCGGCGGTGTCGGTCGTCGCGCCCGCGCACAACGAAGAGGACAACGTCGAGCCCCTCGTGCGCGAGATCGAAGCCGCCATGCGCGCCGCGGGCGAGCCCTTCGAGATCGTCCTCGTCGACGACGGCTCCACCGACCGCACGCGCGAACGCATCCTCGCCCTCATGCCGGGACGCCCCTTTCTCCGCTGCGTCGCGATGACCCGGACGCCCCCGGGCAAGGGCAACGGGCAGTCCGCGGCGTTCCACGCCGGGTTCCGCGCCTGCCGCGCCCCGCTCATCGCCGTCCTCGACGCCGACCTCCAGAACGACCCCGCCGAGATCCCCGCGTTCGTGCGGCGTCTGCGCGAGACCGGCGCCGATCTCGTGCAGGGCGACCGCTCCCGCGCCCGCAAGGACAACGCCGTCCGCAAGGTCGGGTCGATCGTCGGGCGCCTCTTCCGCCGCACGCTCCTGGGCGACGAGATCCGCGACACCGGCTGCTCGCTCCGCGTCATGACGCGCGACATGGCGCTGCGCCTCCCGCTCGAGTTCCGGGGCATGCACCGCTTCATCCCCGTCACCATCGCGCACCTGGGCGGGAAGGTCGTCGAGATGCCCGTGACGCACCGCCCGCGCGTCGCGGGCCAGACAAAGTACGGGCTTGGCATCCTGCAGCGCGCGCTCCCGGGCCTGCGCGATCTCTTCGCGGTACGCTGGATGCGCTCCCGCCGTCGCCCCGTGACGTGCGTCGAAGTCCGCGACGCGGGCGCGCCTCCGGCATGACCGATCCACACCCCACGCGACCGTCCGACCCGCCCAGACGCCGCAAGCGCCTCAAGTGGGAGCCCTGGGCCCTCATGCTCCTGGTCATGGGCCTGGGCATGTACCTCATCTGGTCGCCCATCTCGGGGCTCAAGGGCCCGCGCCCCGCCCCGGGAACCCGCGCCATCGAACTTCGCGTCGGCGGGCAGCGGGGCATCGTCGAGGTCGACGACCGCGCCGCCGCCCCGGCCTTCCGCGTGCTGCTCCGCAACGGCTACGAATCACCGATCATGGACGCGCGGGCGTTCGCCTCGATGTTCGGCGAGGAATCGCTCCGCGCCGCGACCCGGACCGAAAGCCCGCTCTTCCGCGTGCTCAACATCACGTCGTGGACGGGGTTGGTCTGGGTGCTGCTGGGCTTCGCCGGGCAGTTGGCCTTCACCGGGCGGATGCTCGTGCAGTGGCTGGTGAGCGAGCGGAAAAAGGCGAGCGTCATCCCCGAAGTATTCTGGTGGATGAGCCTGATCGGCGGGGTCCTGCTTTTCACGTACTTCGTGTGGCGACAAGATTTTATCGGCGTGCTGGGACAATCATCGGGCGTGGTGATCTACGCGCGGAACCTGCGGCTCATCCACAAGAAGCGTCGTCGCGCCGCCGCCCGACCCGACCCCGAGCGATCCGCGGAGGGCGTCTCGACCGATATTTCCGCCTCCTAAAGTTGCCTCCGGCGCGAAATGGCGCACACTCCCCGCGTGCAAGTCCTTCTCGACGGCGTTCCGCTCATCGTACCCCGCCCGACCGTGGCGGCCGCTCTCCGTCTGGCCGCGGACACGGCCCGTTCGGCCGGGCGGGTGATCATCGAGGTCAAGGCCGACGGCGAACGCCTGTCCGACGAGTCGCTGGGCGCGCCGTCCGAAGACGCCGCCCCGATCGGCGTGCTGGCCTTCACCTCCGCCGACCCGCGCCGGCTGGTCGGCCAGACGCTGCTGGACGCGGTGGAGGCGCTCGAGCAGGCGCGGGGCGATCAGCAGGCGACGGCGGAACTGATCCAGTCGGGCGACACCGACCGCGCGATGGACCCGCTGTCGCGCGTGCTGGGCACGTGGCAGGCCGTGGGCGAGGTGGTAGATCGCGGCGCGACGCTGCTCTCGCTGGATGTCTCGACGCTGCGTCTCGAAGGCGTCGAGGAGGGCGAGTCGTTCGCGCACGCGACGAGCGCCCTCCG
Organism: Planctomycetota bacterium; assembly: GCA_033763975.1. Classification (NCBI taxonomy): domain Bacteria; kingdom Pseudomonadati; phylum Planctomycetota; species Planctomycetota bacterium. The sequence goes on along the minus strand of JANRJM010000006.1, from coordinate 105,984 downwards.
CGAGCATCTGCGGTTGCTCCGCGACGCCGTGCGCGACGAGGACTGGTCGGGCGTGTCGGACATCCTGGCCTACGACCTGGACGCGCAGGCCGAGCGCTGGGCGTACCTCATGCGGGCGCTCGCGCGCCACGTGTCGTCCGACGCCGGCTGATGTGCGAAGGCCCGGGGGTTTGTGCGTGGCGACGTCTCGAACGGGGAGTGCGGGCGGTGTGATCGACGAGATCATGGAACGCGCCAGCCGCGCCCTGGTCGCGACCGACTACTTCGCGTGCGAGGCGCTGTGCGAGCGGGCGCTCCTGCGTGCGCGCCGCGCGGGCGACTTCGAACGACTCGCCCGCGCCTGCCTCCCCCTGCAAGAAGCACGCCGCCAGATGCGCCACCAGGCGGTCGACGCGGGTGTCGTGCGCGTGGTGCGGGCGCTCCCGCTCGCGCCGGCCGCGGAGTCGCCCGGGTGCTTCCTGGTCGAGCCCCCGCTGGTGGGCGTGGACGCGCGGGGCGTGCGGGCGCAGCTCGCGCGCCGGAAGGTGCCGTCGCTGGTGCTGGCGCGCGAGCCGGCCATCCGCGCCGGGCACGCCGACAAGGGCAAGATCCCGATCGTCGCGGTGGGGGGCGTGGTGGGCGTGGGCGGGCCGGTCGCGCCCGCCGTCGTCCGCGTGCGGGTTGATCCGCCGCCCGGCGGCGAGTTCACGCCCGCGTGGATCATCGCGTCGCAGGAAGCGCTCGGCGACGCCGCCATCGCGCAGGTTGACCCGGCGTGGCCCGCCGACCACCGGGTCGACGACCTGCTCGAACGCCTCGAAGGCATCCCCGACCACGAGAAGTTGATCCAGGCGCTCGAACGCGCCGCACGCGAGGCCGCGATACTGCCGCAGCCCACCGACCGCCCCCGCCGCCGCGCGGCCGTGCGCGACGAGTGGGGGTTCTAACGCCTCGATTGCGTACGAGCCCGACGCGCGAGCGAGGGCGCCTGCACCGGCCCGTGCAAGTGCCCGTTCCGCCGCCATCGGCCTGTGATGTCCGGTGCTCCCGGCAAGTCGTTGCCCACGCACGGCGAACGCACTTACTTCGGAAGTGCTTGTAGGGTCGGACACGGGCACGACATGCGCGAAAGTCATTTCCAACGCCCCAGCGGGGCGTTGGGGTGTAGCCACGGGTGGAGCGGGGCCGCTTTGGGCCCTGCGCAACCCGTGGAAAGCTCCTCGCCCCGGAGGGGCGAAGGAATCTCCATGCCGGGCACGTACTCCCAACTCCTGCTCCACGTCGTCTTCTCCACGAAGGGCCGCGCCCCGTGGATTACCGCCGAAGTCGCCGAGCGCCTCTATCCCTACATCGGCGGCATCGTCCGGGCTGAGAAGGGCGTGCTCTACGACATCGGCGGCGTCGAAGACCACGTCCACATGTACCTCCGGTGGCGGCCCGATGCCTCGATCTCGGACCTGATGCGCACGGTCAAGGCCCGCTCGTCGAAGTGGGTTCACGAGACGTATCCGAGTCTCGCCGAGTTCGCGTGGCAAATGGGGTACAGCGTCTTCTCCGTCAGCAAGTCGCAGGAAGAAGCCGTGAAGAAGTACATCGCGGGCCAGGCAGAGCATCACAAGAGGGAAGATTTCAAATCCGAGTTGTTGCGCATACTCCGCGTTCACGGCATCGAGTTCGACGAGCGCTATGTGTTTGACTGAATCACAGCGTTCACGCGCAAGTCCTCTGCCCCTTCGGGGCAGGCGAGAGAAAACGGATCCACTTCCACGGGTTGCGCTGCGCCCGGCTGTCGCCGGGCTGCGCTTCACCCGTGACTACATCCCGAAGCCCCTATGGGGCTTTCAGCGAACGGAGCCGCTCTGCTCGACTTGGCGTTTTCGACCAATCGCGTGATTGCCACCACACCAAGGTGTTCCCGCCCGTGCCACCGAGATCACCCGCTCGGCCTCGCGATCTCGGCGCTTTCCGGCGAGAGCCCCTCGAACCCACCCTCAGTTCCAACTGCACCCCTTGGGCCACTCTTCCGGGTGCTGCAGCGCGGCCCGGCGGACCAGGTCCGCGAGGTGCTCCAGTTCACGCACGATCATCGCGGCCCGCGCGTCCGCGTCGCCCTCGGCCAGCAACGCGTAGCGCAGCGTCGGGTCGGTGATGAGCGTGAACGACACCACCTCCAGCACCGCGCTCGTCGGCAGTTCGTCGTTGCGCAGGTACTCCAGCACCGGGGCGGCGTGGGTGAGCTGCGTCAGCGGGCCCTCCGCCAGCATGTCGCGGATGCGCCCGCGCGCCTCGGCCAGCGAGGGCGACGCGTCGTCGGAATCCGTGTCGTCGTCGAACGTGTCGTCCGTCCACGACACCTCGGGCGGGGCCTGCGAGAGCCCGACGGGCTCGAGCAGCGCGGTGCGGTACTGCCGCCCGGCCTCCGCCGGAACTTCCCGCAGAATGCGGGCGCGGCAGACGCCCTGCACCAGCACGTTGTACCGCCCGTCGGGCAGCTTCTCGTGCTGCACGATCTGCGCGATGCACACCGCCCGACGCAGCGGCGGCCGCCCGTGGTACTCCTGCTTCCAGCGATCGCCCTCGAACACCGCGAGCGCGAACTGCCCCGCCCCGTCGAGCGCGTGCTCGATCATTTGGCGGTAGCGCGGCTCGAAGATGTGCAACGGCAGCAACTGCTGCGGGAGCAGCGTCGCCTGGTCCAACGGGAACAGGGGCATGGGGTGCCCGAAGTTCACTTGGATCGAGGATTCCTCGGACATCGGGGGATTGTACGAAGCCCGGGTTCGAGCGGCGGGAGCGCCGCGTGAGGCCGCGCTCAGGCGCCCCTACTTCGGCGCGGGCTGCTTGGGGTCGGGCAGGACGATGCCCTCGGGCGTGCGCGACGGCGCGGGCGGGGACGCGGGAGCGGTGGGGGCGGCGGGCGCTGTGTTGGGGGGCGGGGGCGTCGTGCTCACGGATTCAGCCGCGGGGGTGGTCCACGCGGTGCGGGCGGGGCGGTCTTCCGGGCCGGGGCGGACGTCGACATCGAGCCGGCGCTCCGACGGCGGGGGCACGCGCATCGAGCTCGTGCGCGACGAGGCCGAGTTCGTGAACGCGTTGCCCACCGGGCGGCCCAGCGGCGTGAGCGACCAGCGCAGCTCGTCGTACCCGTCGCCCTCCGCCGATTGGTACGACCGCACGAACGTCATGTTGAGCTGCGACCCCGCCGGGATCTCTTGGCTCCACAGGCGCTCGCCCGTGCGCGTGTTGACGAGCGTGACGGTCTGCGGCGTGTGCGGGGTGCTGGGGAAGACGTACGTCTCCGACCCGGAGCGACACCCGCCCACGAGGGCCGCGGCGGCGAGCGAGGCGAGGGTGGTGAGCGAGGCCAGCGTGCGACGGGTGGACATGGTGGACCTTTCGGGAATCGGGGCGTCCGAAGGGTAGATGCCCCGGGGGTCTTTATCGGCCTGATTACGCCCCGCCGCCAGCGGGGTTCGCGTGGGCGTCAGGAAGATTCCCGCCCCGGGGTGCGGGGACGTGGGTCGGCGGCAGGGGTTTCGGCCCGTCAAGGCGGTACCATCGCCCACATGCGGATCATCGCCGGGGAGTTCCGACACCGCTCGCTCGCCACGCCGCCCGATGCGGAAGTGACGCGGCCCATCCCCGACCGGGTCAAGGAGTCGCTGTTCTCGCTCCTGCGCGGGCACTTCGAGGGCGCCACGGTCTTCGACGCGTTCGCCGGGGTGGGCACGATCGGGCTGGAGTGCCTGAGCCGCGGGGCGGCACGCGTGGTGATGGTGGAGCAGGACCGCCGGATCGCCGAGTTCCTGCGGCGCAACGTCGAGAGCCTGGGCGTGCAGGACCGGTGCGACGTGGTGGTGGGCGACGCGCTGGGAACGGGGTCCCTCGCCCGGGCGCCCCGCCCCCTACACCTGGCGTTCTTCGATCCGCCGTTCCCGCTGGTGCGCGAGCCCGTGGGCTTCGCGCGGGTGGTGGCGCAGGTCGCGCGTGCCGCGGCGCTGCTGACCGACGACGGGTTCGTGGTGCTGCGCACGCCCTGGCCCTTTGTGCACGAGGCCGGCGCGCCCCAGCCGACCGCCGTGGCATCGCCCGCGCCGCGACGCAAGAATGAGCCCCGCAACGCGTGGAAGCGCGACCTGCGACGGGCCGAGCGGGGCGTGGTGCCCCGGGCGCTCCCGGAGAGCATCGGCGATGTCGAGCCGGCGGGCGACGGCGACCCGTCGATCGGCGGCGAGGTGTCGGGCGATGATGCCGCGGGCGCGGCTCCGACGGGCGGGCCGGTGACGCCGGACCTGCGCATCCCCGGCGCGACGGGCCCGGAGACGCACGTCTACCGATCGATGGCGGTGCACCTGTACATGCGGGCGCGGGCATGACATCCGTGCACGACATGACGCGCGGGCCGGGGCTGCTGGCGGGGCTGACGGACGCGCAGCGCGAAGCGACGGTGCACGACGCCGGGCCGCTGATCGTGCTCGCCGGGCCAGGCACGGGCAAGACGCGCGTCATCGAGCGGCGGCTGGCGTGGGCGGTGGGCGAGCGGGGCGTGGAGCCCGAGCGGGCGCTCGCGCTGACGTTCACCGTGAAGGCGGCGGAAGAGATGCGGGCCCGCGTGCGGGCGCTGCTGGGCGAGTCGATCGCGGCCCGCCTGCAGGTGCGGACGTTCAACGGGCTGGGGTGGACCCTGCTGCGCCGGTTCGCCGACGTGCTGGGCCTGCCGACGCGCGTCACGCTGATCGACGCGGTGCAGCACCGCCGCCTGATCCGCGACGTGATCGTGGACATGGGCCTGTTCGCCCGCGCGCGGGGCGTGGGGCTCGACACGCTGGCCGACGAACTGGCGTGCTCGTTCGACACCATGAGCGAACTGGCGCTCGAGCCCGGGCCCCTCGCCTCGAGCGCCGCGGAGGCGCTGCGGGCCGCGGAGGCCGCGCGGGACGAGGCGGGCGCGGCGATCGCGCAGCGTCGGGCGGATGAGGCGCGCGCCTACGCCGAGGTCATGCGACGGCGTCACGAGCGCGGCTGGCTGACGTACGACGACCAGGTGCTGCTGGCGTGCCGCGTGCTGCGCGAGCACGCGGACATCGCTTCGATCGTGCGGGGCGAGGTGCGGACGGTGGTGGTGGACGAGTTCCAGGACACGAACCCCGCGCAGATCGAACTGCTGCGCCAGCTCGTGCCCCCCCGCGAGGGGGCGCGGGCGGACCTGTGCGTGGTGGGGGACGACGACCAGGCGATCTACGCGTTCCGCGGGGCCGACGAGCAGGCGTTCGCGCGGTTCGCGCGCGTGTGGGAAGGCGCGCGGGTGATCGAACTCGCCGAGAACTTCCGCAGCGGGGCGCCGGTGGTAGAGATCGCCAACGCGATCGTGCGCCGCGCCGGCAAGCGCTTCCGGCCGGAGAAGACGCTGCGCAAGGCGGACGCGAGCGCGGCCCCCGACGTGCGGGCGACGGGCGTCACGGTGTCGCAGCACTCGTGCGGGGCCGAGGCTGTCGCCGCCCTCCTGCGTGCCGCGGAGGCGGACGGGGCGCCGGGGTTCACGTGGGACGCGCACGCCGTGATCGCCGCGACGCACCTGGATCTTGACCGCGTCGCCGACGCGCTGCGCCTGGAGGGGATCCCGTTCGAACGCGAGGTGCGGCGGACGCGCTTCGACGATCCGGGCGTGCTCGACGTGCTGGCGTGGGCGCGCTGGCTGGTGAACCCGGACGCCGGCGGCTCGGTGCGCCGCCTGCTCGTCCGCCCGCCGACCGGCTTCGCGCTCGAGCGAGCCGCCAACGTCGAGCGGGCCTGGCGCCGCGCCTGCGAGGACGAAGGACCGATCCCGCTCCCGGCGTTCCTGGCGCGAGCGGCGCCGCGCGAGCCCGCGATCGACGCGCTCGTGCGCCGGTACGACGCGCTGCGCGTCGAAGTGCGGTCGCTCCTCGGGAGCGAGGCGATCGCCCGGATCGTGACGGGGATCGACGCGGCCCACGCCGACCTGCTGCCCGGGCGGGCCCGCGCACGGCGCGTGCTGGAGCTGCTCGACCTCGTGCGGCTCGCGCGCGACGTGCAGCAGCGCCTCGAGCCCCCCGCCGATCTCCACGCGACGCTCGCGTACATCGACGAGCTCGAGTCCTTGCGCCAGGTGTCGGCGCGCCGCCCGCTCGGCGACGCCGACGACGTGGAGTTCCTGAGCGAGGCCGTCCCCGGCGCGGGGCGCGTGCGCCTCATGACCGCCCACGCCGCGAAGGGGCTGGAGTTCGACACGGTGTACGTCGTGCGCGCCGGCAGCCAGCACGGCTTCGGCAAGGTGCGCGAGCGCGAGGGCTGGACGGCGCCGCGCGACCTCTTCGACCCGCTCGACGACCGCCCCGAGAAGGACCGGGCGCGCGACGAGCAGCGCCGCCTGTTCTACGTCGCGTGCACGCGCGCCAAGCGCCGGCTGGTGGTGCTCGCGAACCTGCCGCAGAAGCCCAGCGCCGGGCTGCACATGTACGAAGAACTCGTGCGCGGCGCGGCCCCCGCGCTGCCGATCGACGTGCGCGGCGAGGACGAGGTCGTCGAGCAGGCCGTCGTCGCCGGGCGGATCGTCGCGCCCCCCGCGTCGGGCGCGTCGCCCCCCGCCGATATCGACGCCCGCACGCCCCTGGCCGAACTCGCCGAGCGCCTGGCAGCCGCCGAGCGCGTGCGGGCGGCGGGCGCGCTCGAGCAGGTCTCGCGCCCGGGCGTGAGCGAGGGCGAACTCGAGACGGCGCGGGGCGTGCTGGGCCGGAGCGCCGCGCGACTGGCGGCGATCGCGCACGCCGCGTCGACCGGCGAGCCCCCCGCGTGGCACGCGCCGGCGGACGCGGACATCGCGGGGCTGGCGGCCCGGGCGCGTCGCGAGGCCTCGCCCGTCCCGCTGGGCGCCGTGCTTCGCAAGATGGAGCCCCCGCTGCGCCTCAGCTACTCGATGCTCGAGCAGTACACGCGCTGCGGGCGCTGCTTCTATCTGCGGTACGTGCTCGGCATCGAGCCCGAGCAGCGCCAGGAGGCCGGGCTGGGCGAGGTGGCGCACCAGGCGCTCGAGCAACACTTCGGCCGGGTGCGCGCCGCCGAGGCCGACGGACGCCCGCCCCCCGGCGTCGACGATCTGCTCGCGCTCGGGCGGGCCGTCTATCGCGCGAGCCTGCCCCCCCGCACGCCGGCCGACCCGCTGGTGCTCGACCAGCTCGAGGCGCAGCTCCGCCACGCGGCCGCCCTGCACGACGCGCACGCCAACATCCTGGAGATCGAGCGCGTCGTGCGGTTCGAGTACGTCTCGGCGGGTGTTGCGCACGCCATGACGGCCAAGATCGACCGCATCGACCAGCGCCCCGACGGGTCGTACCGCGTCATCGACTACAAGACCGGCGTCGCGTGGAAGAAACTGCTCGAGCCCAAGCCCGACGACCTGCAGTTCGGCGTATACGCGATGGCCCTGCGCAGCCTCTACGGCGAGGACGTGCGGGGCTGCTGCGAGTACTGGCTTTTGGGCACGGGCGAGCGCGGGCGGATCGACCTGGGTGCGATCAACCACGCCAGGGTGCGCAGTACAATCGACAAGGCCGTCGCGGGCATGCTGGCGGGCGAGTTCTCGCGCACGGACGATTGCACGGGCGACTGCGTGCTGCTGCCCGATTAAGAGCCCCCGATCGCGAGAAGGAAATGACCATGACGATGCGACGTGGCGTGATGCTGGTGCTGGGTGCGTCGTGCGTGCTCGCGGGCGTGTCGCGCGGGCAGCCGCTGCCCGCCGATCCTTCGCTCGTGACGGGCGCGCTCCCCAACGGGCTCACGTACATCGTGAAGCCCCACGCCACCCCCGAGAAGCGGGCCGCGGTGTGGATGCACGTCTCCACCGGCTCGCTGAACGAGACCGACGAGCAGCGCGGGCTGGCGCACTTCCTCGAGCACATGGCGTTCAACGGGTCGGCGAACTTCCCGCCCGGGGCCGTCGTGCCGTACTTCGAGAGCCTGGGCCTCACGTTCGGCCGGCACCAGAACGCGTTCACGAGCTTCGACCAGACGACCTACCAGCTCTCGCTCCCCGACAACCAGCCCGAGACGCTCGCCAAGGGGCTCTCGTTCTTCGCCGACGTCAACTCGCGCCTGCTGCTGAGCGAGGCGGAGATCGACCAGGAGCGGGGCGTCATCCTGAACGAGAAGACCTCGCGCAAGAGCGCGATGCAGCGCGTGAGCGAGGCGATGCTGCTGCGCACCGCCCCGGGCTCGCGCTATGCCCAGCGCCTGCCCATCGGCGTCGACGAGACCCTGCACTCGGTGAAGCGCCAGAACTTCGTCGACTACTACACCGCGTGGTACGGCCCGGCGAATACGACAGTCATCGTCGTCGCCGACATGGACCCGCACGCCGCCGTCGAGAAGATCACCGAGGCCTTCGACACCCCCGGCGCCGCGCCGACGCCGCGCCCCGTCGATCTCGACCCGGGCGTGACGCCCTACGACGCGAGCTTCGGCGTGGTGATCACCGACCCGGAACTGCCCCGCGCAACAGTCTCCATGACGCGCCTCGAGCCCCTGCGCGAGCCCGTCACCACCATCCCCGACTTCCGCCAGGACCTCGTCGAGGACCTCGCCCAGCGAGCCTTCAACACGCGCCTGCGCAACCTCGTGAGCGACGGCGCCGCAAGCTTCCGAGGCGGGTTCGCCGGCGTCTCGCAGAGCGGACGCATCATCCGCAGCGTCCAGGCATCGGTGAACGGCGCGCCCGAGCGCTGGCGCGACATGCTCACCGACCTCCTCGCCGAGGTGCAGCGCGCCCGCCTGCACGGCTTCTCCCTCCGCGAGATCGAACTCGCCCGGCGCGACGTCCTCTCCACCTTCGAGCGCCAGGCCTCGCAGGAGGGCACCATCCCGGCCTCCGGGCACCTCGCGCGCATCAACGCCCGCCTCGCCTCGGGCGACACGATCATGGCGGCGTCGCAGGAACTCGCCCTCGCCCGCGATCTGCTCCCCTCCATCACGCCCGAGGAGTGCAGCGCCTGGTTCGCCCGCACCTTCGAGCCCGACGCCGTGATGTTCGCCGCCCAGATGCCCGCCGGGCCGCACGCCCCCACCGAAGAAGACCTGCTCGCCGCGGGCATCGTGGCCGCCGCCCAGACCCCCGACGCGCGCCACGAAGCCGCCGCCGCGACGTCCCTCATGTCCGCGCTGCCCCAGCCGGGCGAGGTCGTCGCGAGCGAGACCCACGACGCGACCGGCGTGTGGTCCGGGTGGCTGTCGAACAACGTCCGCGTGCACCACAAGTACATGGAAGAGCGCAAGGGCCAGGTGAGCGTCCAGGTCACGCTCTTCGGGGGCGAGCTGTACGAGACGCCCGAGACCCGCGGCAACACCAACGCCGCCGGGCTCGCCATCGGGGGCGGGGGCACCGGCGTCGGTGGCGGGGGGCTGCCGGCCGCCAAGAGCCTCTCCTCCACCCAGATCCGCGAGCTCATGACCGGACGCAAGGTCACCGTCCGCGGGCGCGTCGGGCCCGACGCCATCCAGGTGAGCGTCGCGGGCGACCCCGCCGACCTCGAGCACGCGATGCAGCTCGCGCACCTGCTGCTGACCGAGCCCCGCGTCGAGCCCGCGGCCTTCGACCGCTGGCGCGAGATGATGCTCCAGTTCGTGGACACCATGCCGCGCAATCCCCTGCAGATGTTCTCGCGCACCGAGACCGAGGCCCGCTACCCGGAGCACGAGGTGCGCACCAAGGCCTTCACGCGCGAGCAGATCGAGGGCGTGACGATCGAGGAGGCCCAGGCCACCATCGACCGGCTGATCGCCGAATCGCCCATCGAGGTCGCCATCGTCGGCGAAGTCTCGCGCGAGCGCGCCATCGAGCTCGCCTCCCGCTACCTGGGCTCGCTCCCGCAGCGACCCCGCGTCAGCGCCGGCCAGTTCGCCGACCTGCGAACCCTGCCCGCGCCCGACGGGCCCAAGGTCGCACGCGTGCAGGTCGACACCGTCACCCCGGCGGCGGGCGCCAGCGTCGGGTTCTACGCCCCGGACTCGGCCAACGTCGACGACGTCCGCGCCATGCAGCTCGCCGCGAGCGTGCTCTCCATCCGCATGAACACCAAGATCCGCGAGCAGCAGCGCCTGGTCTACGGCATCCGCTGCGGCGTGCAGCCGGGCAACGCCTACCCCGGCTACGGCATGGTCCGCGCCGGCGCGCCCTGCGACCCCGCCAACGCCGAGGCCCTCGCCACCAGCATCGCCGAGGTCTACGAGGCCTTCGCGCAATCCGGGCCCACCGACGAGGAAGTCGCCATCGTCAAGCGCCAGACCGCGAACAACCTCGCCGAGGCGATGAAGGACCCCGCCTTCTGGCTGGGCAAGCTCGAGGCCGCCACCGCCGACGGCATCCCGCTCGACGACATCCTCGCCGCCCCCGACGCCTTTCAGGCGATCACGCCCGCGCAGATCCTCGAGGTGTTCAACCGGTACTACTCGCCGCAGCGCACCGTGACGGTCGTGGTCACGCCGCGCGGGGCGCAGGCGACCCCCGCCGAGCCCAAGGCGAGCGACGCCCCGAAGCCCGCGGGCATCTGAGGCGGGGCTTACGCGAGGGCGGCGGCGCCCGACACGATCTCGGTGAGTTCCGTGGTGATCTGCGCCTGGCGCGCGCGGTTGTAGACACGCGTCAGGCGCTTGCCGGCCTTGCCCGCGTTGTCGGTCGCCGACTTCATCGCCACCATCCGCGCCACGTGCTCGCTCACCACCGCGTCGTTGAACGCCTGGAACAGCAGCGCGTTCACCGCCGCCGGCAGCAGCTCGCTCAGCAGCGCGCCCGCGTCCGGGCTGAACTCGAAGATCTGCACCGTCCCGCCGGTGTCCTTCTGCTTCGCCGGCGGCGGGCGGAAGGGCAGCACCTGCATCGTCGTGGGGGTCTGCTTGCCCGCGCTGATGTACTTCATGTAGATCACGCGCACCGCCGACACCTCGCCCGCCAGGAACCGCGCCGTGTAGTCGTCCGCGAGCGCCCGCACCGCGTCGTACGAGACCTTGTCGCCGAACGAGTGGGGCTTGGAGACCTTGATCCCCGCGTACTTGAAGAACCCGATGCCCTTCTTGCCCACCACCTCGATCAGCCCGCTCTTGGCCCCCGGGTTGGCCCGCAGGAACTGCATCGCCGAGCGCAGCACGCTGCCGTTGTAGGGCCCGCACAGCCCGCGCTCGCTCGTCAGCACCAGCGTCAGGTCCTGGCCGGGTCGGGCCACGCCCTGCCCGCTGTCGAGCAGCGGGTGCGTCACGTCGCCCAGCCCGCTCGCGAGCTCGTTCACGAGGTCGAACAGCGTCTCGGTGTAGGGCTTGCTCGCCACCGCCGCCTGCTGGGCGCGGGCGAACTTGCTCGTGGCGATCATCTGCATCGTCTTCGTGATGCGCCGGATGTTCCCGACCGCCTTGATGCGCTTCTTGATCTCGCGGGTTTTGCCCATAGGGAGGCAAGGATAGGCCCCGGCCCCGGCGAGATCAGCGCTGCCGATAAAGCCGGCCGACGCTCACGACGGGCCGCGAATTCCGAACCCGGCGGCGTGATTCCCGGACCCCGCCGGTCGCTGTACGTACCAACCGAGCGTGTACGCGCTTGCGGACAGTACTGGTTGGGGGTGATCTTGGTGCGGCAACGGGAAATCCTGGGCCGAGAGAGGGAGACACAGCCATGCGGACGAACGCGTTGAAACTGGCGGCCGTGGCGGCGGTGGGAACGTTGGGCGTGGGCGCGCCGCGCGCGACGGCCGACTCCCTCGAACTGACCTCCACCTTCTCCGGCGGCATCTACGCCGACGGGACCACGTCCCCCGGGTTCATGAACTACTACGTCGGGTACTCGTTCCCTTCGTCCCCCGTCGAGCGGCGGAACTACTTCATCTTCGACGTCTCCTCCGTGCCCGGCCCGGTCGTGAGCGCCAAGCTCAAGCTCTACCTCCCCGGCGCGCCGTTCTTCCCCTCCGGGTACGTCAGTTCCGACCCCACCGAGGAGTTCCGCGTGAGCGGGTCCGCCTTCCCCTGGACCGCATACGCCGAGGCCTTTGGTGGCACCGCCACCCCGCCCATGCTCGCCGCGATGTTCGGCACCATGGGCTCGAGCGACGCGTACGGGCTCGTCGGGGTCTCGGGCGACGCGAGCGGCACGGACATCGTCATCGACCTCAGCCTCGCCGCGGTCACCGCGATCAACGCCTCGCCGGACGGCAAGTTCCTCGTGACCGGCAAGCTCGCCGACATCCACCCCGGCATGCCCGGAACGATCCCGTCGGAACTGCTGTTCGCGTACACCGACATCCCCGACCCGCTCATGCCCATGCCGCGGTTGGAGGTCGAGTACGTCCCCGCGCCGCGCTCGATGCTGGTTCTGGGCGCCGGGTGCCTGCTCGCGCGTCGTCGCCGTCGCTAGGCCGTGAGTTCCAGCCCGTCGTACGCCAGGAACATCCCCTCCGGCAGTTGGCCCTGCGTCGCCTCGTGCCCGACCTCGTGCCCCATGTGCACGAAGTAGGTGCGCGGAGCGCCGATCTCGTGCGCGATGCTGACGGCCTGGCCGATCGTCAGGTGCGTCGGGTGGTGCCGATGCCGCAACGCGTCGAGCACCAGCGTGCGGACGCCCCGGAACCGGGGCCAGGTCTCCGGCGGGATGCCCGAGACGTCGGTGCAGTACGCGAGCGGGAACAGGTCATCGGCCGCGCTGCTCCCGGCGGTCGCCTCGCCCGCGCCCGGCGCGTCCACGCGGTAGCCCAGGATGGGCAGCCGCCCGTGCAGCAGGCGCAGGGGCGTGACGCGCAGGCCGAAGACGTCGAGCGAGACGCCCTCGTTCACCTCGCGGGGCGTGATCTCGCGCGCGATGAGCGACGCGACGAAGCTGTCGTTCACGTTGCGCTCGCGCTCGAAGATGTGCGCGTACACGCGGCGGAGGTGCGCGAGCGTGTGCGCCTCGCCCCAGACCTCGGTGGGTCCGGACTGCACGACGTTGAACCGGCGGACCTCGTCGAGCCCGAACGTGTGGTCGACGTGGTTGTGCGTAAAGAGCACGGCGTCGCAGCGCGTGAGGCGCGCCCGCAGCGATTGCTGGCGCAGGTCGGGCCCGGCGTCGAGCAGCACGGTGCGGGGCTTGCCCGCGGCGTCCGTGAAGCGCAGGGCCGCGGCGGTGCGCAGACGCGCGTCGCGCGGGTCGGGGCTCGTGCAGACGGCGCAGTCGCAGCCGATGGCCGGCACGCCCGCCGACGTGCCGGTGCCCAGGAACGTGAAGGTCGCCCGCGCGTGGCTCACCGGGCAAGCGTAGCGGACGCGCTCACTCGCCCTTGTGGAACCCGTCGTACCGCACGAAGTCGTCGATGTCCTTGCGGCTGGGCTCGCTCTCGCGCCACGCACGGGCGTAGAACGCCGCGAGCGTGCGCGATCCGTCGGCCAGGCGCGCCTCGATGAACGCCTTGCCCTCGTCCTTCTCGAGCCCGCCCGCCTTGTGCATCGCGTACAGGGGCTCCATCTGCGCGTGCGAGCGTTCGAGGTGCGCGAGGATCGTCTCCCAGGGGTCCGCCGCGTCGAGGTCGAACTTCGCGAGCGGGCGCACGTCGTCGATCGAGATGCGGTGCAGGGCGATCACCCCGCCGTCGATGTACGAGTGGATGCCCTTGTCGGTCGTGTAGCCCTTCGGGTTCGGGCCCGTCCAGCCGTTGTAGTGCACGGTGGTGTGCAGCGGCTGGGCGGCGTCGCCGACGTAGTGCGACAGCACGCCCATGCTGTACAGCGCGCTCGCCCGCGCCATCTCGAGCTGGTGCGCCCGCGCGGGGTCGTTCAGCCGCTCCAGAATCCGCACGACCTTGAACGCCGACACCACTTTCGCGTAGTTCTCGAGCGTCGCGTGCGGCAGGAAGCCGGGGTACTCCTGCACCCGCGCGGGGTCCAGACGCGGGTTGGCCGGCTTGCCCGTGAACCCCGGCTGCTCGCGCGCCACGCTCATCACCCGCACGTACTCGTGACGCAGGGGCGGGATCGTGCGGAGCGACAGCCCGAACTCCGCCAACTGCTCGATGTCCATGTAGTGGTCGGGGTCGTTCAGGTGCTTGAGCTGCGGCACGCGCACGCTCCGCCAGCGGTCGGGCGTGTTCGACTGGTCGGCCACCATCGCGGTTGCCTTCGCGTCCGCCAGCCACCCGGGCATCGCCTCGCCCAGCACCGTGCGCATCCCCTCCAGCGCCAGGCGGGTGATGAGCCGGTGCCCGTGCGCATCCCACGCCCGGGCACGAGGAGCGCACAGCACGATCACCGCGAGGACGGCCGCAAACCGGAGAGCACGTGTCATGGCCGCAAGCGTACGCCCCCGAGCTATCCCACCCGCTCGGGCTTGGGCTCGCGGGCCATCAGCCCGCCGATCGCGTCCAGCGGGTCCACGCCCTCGAACAGCACGCTGTGGACGGCCTGCATGATCGGCACGTCCACCCCGTGCAGGCGCGCCAGCGCCAGCACCGCCCGCGTGGTCTGCACGCCCTCGACGACGAACGGCGTGCGGCGCAGATAGTCGCTCAGCGCCTCGCCCCGCCCCAGCGCTTCCCCGCACGAGCGGTTGCGCCCCTCCGGGCTGAAGCAACTGGTGGCGAGATCGCCCACCCCGGCGATGCCGAAGAACGTCTCGCGCTGGGCGCCCAGCGCGACGCCCAGGCGCGTGATCTCGGCGAGCCCGCGCGCGAGCAAGGCGGACTTGGCGTTGTTGCCGGCGCGCAGCCCGTCGAGCACGCCCGCCGCGATGGCGACGACGTTCTTCGCCGCCCCCGCGAGCTCGACGCCGACGAGATCGCTGTGGGTGTAGACGCGCAGCCACGAGCACCCGAAGAGTCGCTGCGTGTCGCCCGCCAGGCCCGGGTCCTCGCTCGCCGCGACCATGGCCGCCGGCAGGCACCGGGCCAGTTCGGCCGCGATCGTGGGCCCCGAGAGGCACGCGTACGACCGGGGGCGGGTGTCGCGTCCGCCCGCGCGCAGCACGTCGGCGATGACCTGCGTCGGTCGCAGCAGCGTGGAGGTCTCGATCCCCTTCGCCACCGACACCACCGGCACGCCCGGCGGGACCAGCGGCGCGAGGCGCGTCCAGACCTCGCGGCTGAACTGCACGGGGATCGCCGACACGATGAGCGAGGTGTCTCGCAGCGCGTCGGCGTCGCGCAGCGCGATCTCGACGCGGTCGGGCAGCGCGAAGCCCTCGAGCCGGGGTGAGCGCCGGGATTGCGCGATGTGCCCGGCCTCTTCGCCCGAGTGTCCCCACAGCCGCACGCGGACCGGACGGTCCAGCCGCCCCGGCCCCTCGCCCCGCCCGCCCTCGGGGGAGGCCAGCGTGCCGGCGCACACCAGCCCCATCTGCCCCAGCCCGAGCACGGTCACGGTCGGGCGGTCGTGCGGGGGCGGGCTTTTCGTTCGCCTGCTGTTGGGCATGAGGAAGCCGCTCGGAGAACCTGCGCCCGCCGGTGCGCGAGCGCCCGCCGAACAGAGCGGCGGACCTGGGCGTATCGTAGAGGCCACACGCCGGGCGAACGCGCGACGACCGCGCCCCGGCATCCCGGATCCTCCGCCCCCGGTTCTCGGCGGGCGCCGCCAGCCCCTCGGAGATGCACGACGCATGGCCACGCACGCGCACCCGCACAACCACTCGCACGATCACGCGCACGACGACGCCGCCGTGTGCTGCTCGCACCACGAGGTCGCGATCGAACGCTGGATCGTCTTCTACCTGCTCGGCGGGATCCTGATCCTCGCTACCACCATCTGCGACATCTTCGGCATCAACACGATGATCGCGCAGCTGCCCGCCATGATCGGCACCCTGCTGGTCTCCTGGCAGTTGCTCCTCGAAGCCTGGAAGGAAGTCCGCTCCGGGCGCGTGTCGAGCTCGTCGCTGGCTGCCCTGGCCATCCTCGGGGCGCTCGCCATCGGCTCGTACGCCACCGCCGGCTGGCTGGCGTTCATCCTGGTGGTGTTCGGGCAGCTCGTGCGCCGCTCGGCCAGCGGCGCGCAGCGCGCCATCGAGCAGCTCGTCCGCCTGACGCCCGACGAGGCCCGCGTCGTCCGCAACGGCACGGAGCAGACGCTGCCCCTCACGCAGGTGAAGGTCGGCGATGTCGTCCGCGTCCGCCCCGGCGAGAACCTGCCGGTCGACGGGCGTGTCGCGACGGGGCGAACCACGATCAACCAGGCGTCGCTGACCGGCGAAGCCGTCCCCGCCGAGGTGACGGTGGGCGACGCGGTGTACGCGGGCACGACGAACCTGACGGGCGGGATCGACCTGACCGTGACGGGCGTGCTGGGCGACACGACCATCGGCAAGGTGACGCAGCTCATCGCGCAGGCGGAGCGCAGCCGCACCCCGCGCCAGTTGCTCATCGAGCAGGTCGCGCAGTTCTTCGTGCCCGTCGTGCTCTCGGTCGCGGGCATCGCGTGGTATGTGCAGAGCCAGTCGGACGACCCGATGGTGCGGGCGGCGGCGGGCACCACCGCCGTCACCGTGCTGGTGGTCGCGTGCCCCTCCGCGCTCCTGCTGGCGAGCCCCAGCGCGATGCTGGCGGCCTTCGCCGCCGCGGCCCGCCTGGGCATCATGATCAAGAACCCGCGCGCCCTCGAAGCCGCGGCCTCGGTCAACGCCGTCGTCATGGACAAGACCGGCACCATCACCACCGGCAAGTTCCAGGTCACGCGCCTGGCGCCCGCGCCGGGTGTGGAGGGCGCCGAACTGCTCGCGGCGGCGGTGCAGGGCGAGCAGCAGTCGAACCACCCGCTCGCGCAGTCGATCGTGACGACCGGCAAGGCCGCCCGCATCGAGCCCGACGGCTCGACGAACTTCGAGGAGATCCACGGCCGGGGCGTGCGCGCCAAGACCAGCCTGGGCGAGGTCTGCGTCGGGCGCGCGTCGTGGCTGATGGAGCTCAACGCGGGCATCCGCGAGCACGTGGCGCACGTCGAGCAGCGGATCGAGGGCATGACGGGCGTGCACGTGATGCGCGACGGCCGTTATCTCGGCGCCGTCGGGCTCGAGGACACCGTCCGCCCGGGCACCAAGAACGTCGTGCAGAAGCTCCGCGACCTGCAGGTCAAGTTCATCGCGATCTTCACGGGCGACCGCCTGATCGTCGCGAAGCGCGTCGGGCAGGCCGTGGGCGTCGACGCCGTCGAGGCCGAGTGCCTGCCCGAGGAGAAGCACGAGCAGATCAAGGGGCTGGTGGCGGCCGGGTACCGGGTGATGATGGTGGGCGACGGGATCAACGACGGCCCGTCGCTGGCCGAGGCCGACGTGGGCGTGGCGATGGGCCTGGAAGGTTCGGACATCGCGGCGAACTCGGCGGGCGTCGCGCTCATGAACGACGACCTCGCCCGCGTGCCGTTCCTGATCGAGCTGGCCCGGCGCACGCGCGCGATCACCGGTCAGAACATCATCGCGTCGGTGGTCATCGCGCTCATCGGGCTCGTGCTGGCCTCCACGGGCCTGCTCACGAAGGTCGGCGGGTTCGCGCTCCCGCTGGCGGCGCTCTACCACTTCGCGGGCGACATCTTCGTCATCGGCAACAGCTTCCGCCTCTTCCGGTTCGGCGAGGAGTTCGCCGAGGCCGAGAAGCCCGGCGAGGGCGCGGTCATTCGTCGGCGCGAGGCCAGCCTGCGCGGGCTCTCGACCGCGCAGCCGGCCTGAGCCACCCGCGCCGTTACAGCACCGTCCCGGTGAGGATCGCCACCGCGATGCCCAGGTAGATCAGCGTCCCGCTGGCGTCCATCAGCGTCGCGACCATCGGGCTGCTCGCCGTCGCGGGGTCGAGCTTCAGCCGCTTCAGCAGCAGCGGCAGCAGCGACCCCAGCGTCGTACCCCACATCACCACGCTGAAGATCGCCGTCGCGACCGAGCGCGCCAGGGGCTGGGCGTGCGAGGCGGCGTGCACCTTCGCCTGCCCGGTGAACGTGAAGAACGTCACGCAGAGCCAGCCCATGGCGGCGAGGGTCGTGCCGAGCATGAGGGCCGTGACGAACTCTTTGCGGACGATCTGCCACCAATCGGCCGGGCGGATCTCGCCCAGCGCCAGCGCGCGTGTCACGAGGGTGGCCGCCTGGCTCCCGCTGTTGCCCCCGCAGCTCATGACGAGCGGCATGAACAGCACGAGCACCGCGGCCTGGGCGAGGCGCTCCTGAAACCCGCCCAGCACGAGAATCGTGACGGTCTGCCCGACGAACAGCGCCGCCAGCCACACGCCCCGCTTCTTGTACATCTCGACGTGCCCGGCATCCATGTACGGCTGTTCGAGCGCCGCCACGCCGCCCAGCCGCTGGATGTCCTCGGTCGCCTCGGCCTGCGCGACGTCCGCCACGTCGTCGCTGGTCACGATGCCGATGAGCACGCCCCGCGAGTCGATCACGGGCAGCGCGACCCGGTCGTACCGCGCCATCGTCCGCACGGCCTCTTCCTGGTCGTCGGTCGCGCGGAGCTTCACGAAGCTCCGGTTCATGTGCTTCTCGACCGTGTCCTGGGGGTCCGCCAGCAGCAGGCTCCGCAGGCGCAGGTCGTCGATCAGGTGCCCCTCGTTGTCGATCACGTACACGTACGCGATCGTCTCGGCGTCCTTCCCGTACCGGCGGATGTGATCGAGCGCCTGCGAGATCGTCCACTGGGGGCGGATCCGCACGTAGTCGGGCGTCATGAGGCGCCCGACCGTGCCCTCCGGGTAGCCCAGGATCGCCTGCGTCGCGCGGCGCTCGTCGGGCGAGAGCGACGCCATCACCCGCTGGGCGATGTCCTCGGGCAGTTCGTCGATGAGGCGCGCCCGGTCGTCGGGGTTCATCACGTCGATGACCCGCGCCGCGCCCTCCGTGCCCAGCTCGCGGATCAGCGACTCCTGGCGCTCCGGAGCCAGATACGCGAACGCCGCCGCCGCGTCGTCGCGCTGCAGGAAGCGGAACGCCACCGCCGCCGGCGCGATCTCGAGTTCGCTCAGAATGTCCGCGATGTCCGCCGGATGGATCGCCGCGAGCGCGTCGCGCAGGTCGGCGTACTGACCCTCGCGGATCAGTTCCTCGACCTCGGGCAGCAGCAGTTCGGCCGTCGGCGTCATCGCGCGGATGGTACGGGCCGGCGCGGGGTCGATGCTCAGCGCCGCTTCAGCGGCGCAACGTCCACGCCCGCGAGCTGCTCCAGACGCGCCACGATGTCGCGCGCGATCGCCCGCTCCCGCCCCTCGTCCCCGAACCGCCCCACGCGCACCGTGAGCTCGATCGCGCCGGGATCGCCCGCGGCCGCCCGCGTCGCCCGGATGATCACCGTCTCCGCCCCCGCCGTCACCAGCTCGACCGTCCGCTCCCGCTCCTCGGTGTCGCGCGGGGCGTGCACGAAGTACGATGGCGCCTGCGAGGGTGACCACGCCCCCACGCGCGCGAGTTCGTTGGGGCCAAGTGCCGCCTCGATCGCGGCGTCGAGGTCGTTCCAGTCGCCCCGCGCCCGCTCCTGCCAGCCCGTGGAGGGGGTCGTTTCCGCATACATGCGCTGCGCGCAGCCCCCGATCCACACCGCGGCCCATGCGAGCGAGAGCGCCGCGACAGCCGGACGCGTCGATGGCGCGCGTCGCGTTCCGAGGCGAGATCGCCGGTTGATTGTCCGGCGGGTTTGTACGGGGTATGATTGGGTCATGGGCGGATCGGGCGGGCGGTTACGCTACCATCCCCGGCTCGCCCGCGGCGGAGCCGCCGGAGTACAGATCGGTTGGAAGTTATCGTCAAGGTGCCCAGCGGATCAGAGCGCGTCCGGGTGCTCGGCCCGGCGGAACGGACCCTCAAGCTCCTCCGCGAGGCGCTGGGCGTCAACGTCTCGGCGCGGGACGGGCGGGTGCACGTGACGGGCGACCGGGCCCCGGTGCTGGTCGCGCGGAACGTGCTGGAAGAACTGTCGAGTTCGGCGCTGCGGGGCGAGGAGATGCCTACGCGCCAGCGCGTGCTCGACCTGATCTCGGGCGAGACCGAGGCGATCGGCGACGGCAACGAGCCCATCGGGTCGGTGGACGCGTGGGACGGCAAGCTGCACGTGTACGCCGCGGGACGCCCCGTGCGGGCGCAGACCCCGAACCAGGAGGCGTACCTCGACGCCATCCGCGGGAACGACCTGGTGTTCGCGATCGGGCCGGCGGGCACGGGCAAGACGTACCTGGCGGTGGCGGCGGCGGTGCACCTGCTCAAGACCGGGCGGGTGAAGCGCGTGATCCTGGCGCGTCCCGCGGTGGAGGCGGGGGAGAAGCTCGGATTCCTGCCGGGCGACCTGCGGGCAAAGGTGAACCCGTACCTTCGCCCGCTGTTTGACGCGCTGGCGGACATGATGGACTACGCGACGCTGCGCCGGTTCATGGAGAACGACGTGGTGGAGGTGTCGCCCCTGGCGTTCATGCGCGGGCGGACGCTGAACAACGCGGTGATCATCCTCGACGAGGCCCAGAACTCGACCAAGGGCCAGATGAAGATGTTCCTGACGCGCCTGGGGCACGGCAGCCGCATGATCGTGACGGGCGACGCGACGCAGATCGACCTGCCGGACCCGACGGACAGCGGGCTGATCGATGCGGCCCGGCGCCTGGCGCGCACGCCGGGCGTGGGGTTCGTGACGTTCGGGCGCGCGGACGTCGTGCGCCACAACCTCGTGCAGCGGATCATCGACGCGTACGGCGACGAGGACGACCGGCCCCCGCCGTCGCACGTGCGCCGGCCGGGCGCGCGTCCGCCCCGCCGCCCGGATAACCCGGAAGCGGACGCGGGTGTTGCGTCGATGGATGATCGGACGCTGACAGAGCCCGACCGGAGCGGCACAGGGCACGCATGACCCGCAGCACGAACAATCCGTCGCGCGTGAGCGACCTCGCGGGGCGTGTGCGGGCCGCGGGGCGTGACGCCACCGTCCGAAGCCGCGTGCTGCGCGCCGTCGCCACGCCGAGCCTGGGGTTCGGTGTGCTGGTGGCGGCGGGGTTCGCGCTGTTCGCGGCGGTAGTGACGATGGTCACCCACTCGGCGGCGCTTATCGCCCCCGGGCGGGTGATGACCGAGACGCGCGTCGTCCGAACGGAGCTGCGCATCCCCGACGAGGGGTTGACGCTGCAACTCCGCCGCGCTGCGCGCGACGCGGCCCCGCGCGTCTACGTGGGCGATCGCCCGACACTCGACGCGATCCAGTCGTCGCTCGAGAACCTGCCCCGGACGCTCGCCTCGGCCGAGAGCCTGAGCGACGTCGACCCGGCGATCGTCGAGCAGTTCGGGCTCACGAACGACGTGCTGCGGGCGGTGCGGGCCGAGTCGGTCGAAGGGCAGACCGGCCAGGGGTGGCTGACGCGGGTGCGGGTGTTCATGGACGCGCTGGCGCGCCGGCCCATCCTCGACCGCCAGACGTGGCAGAAGGGCACGCTCGACGGCACAAACCCGACGATCCGCCTCAGCATGCTGGGGCGCGAGGCGGTGGTGGTGCCCCGGGGCGAGGCGCTGAACATCGAGGACCGCGAGGCGGTGGAGAACTCGGTGCGGGTGATCGCGCGCGACGCGGGGTTCCCGGCGGCGGTCCGCCCGGCGATCATCGCGCGCGTCGTGCGCACCGGCCGCCCGACGTACGCGTACGACGAATCGGCGTCGCTCGCGGCGCAGGACGCGGCCGAGGCCCGGGCGCCCGAAGAGTTCCGCGTCATCCGCGAGGGCGAGGTCATCTACCGGCGCGGGGACGTGCTGACGGCGGCGCAGGCGACGCTGCACGCGCTGGAGATGGACGCGTTCGAGCGGACGCGTCCCGCGCTGTTCCGCTGGGTGCGGCGCGGGGCGGTGCTGGGCGTGTGCATCGCCGTCACGCTCGCGCTCTCCGGGTACACCCTGCTGTTCTGCCCGCGCGTGCGGCGCAACGCGCAGCGCATCGCGGGCGTCGCGGGGATCCTGGGAGGGGCGTTCCTGACGGCGTGCCTGGTCACCGCCTGGGCCCCGGAGTGGCGCGCCGTCTCGGCCCTGGCGCCCACCGTGCTCGTCGCGATGCTCATCACCATCGGGTACGACCGGCGGGCGGCGCTGGCCTTCGCGCTGCTCCACGGCCTGCTCGTGTGCGTCGCGCTGCGCGAGTCCATCGGGATGTACGGCGTGATCGTCGCCGGCGCGGGCGCGGTGGTGTGGTCGCTGAAGGAAATCCGCGATCGCAACTCGCTGTTCCGCACGACGCTGGTCACGGCCCTGAGCGTCTCGCTCGGCACCGCGCTCTTCGGGCTGGTGGAGCGTCCGTACGGGATGCCCGCGGTGCGGGAGATCGCGCTCGACTCGCTCTTCGCCGCCGGGGCCGCGCTGGGCGTGGGCGGGACGACGCTCTTCTTGCTCCCGCTCATCGAGCGTGCGTTCAACGTGACGACGGGCATGACGCTGGCCGAGCTGCGCGACCCCAAGCAGCCCCTGCTGCGCGAGCTCGCGCAGCGCGCCCCCGGCACGTACACGCACTCGCTGAACGTCGCGGCGATCGCCGAGGCTGCCGCCGAGCGCGTCGGCGCGGACAGCCTGCTGACGTACGTCGGCGCCCTCTACCACGACATCGGGAAGATGAGCAAGCCCGAGTACTTCGTCGAGAACCAGGGGGGCGGGCCCAACCGGCACGACCGCCTGAGCCCCGCCATGAGCCTGCTCATCGTCGTCTCGCACGTGAAGGACGGCATCGAGCTCGCCCGCGAGTTCCGCCTTCCGTCGCACCTGCAGCACTTCATCGAGGCGCACCACGGGACCACGCTCGTCGAGTTCTTCTACCACCGGGCCCGCTCGCAGGCGCTCGCCACCGCCCCGCGCGACAAGGACGGGCGCCCGATCGAGGACGACACGTACGTGCCCGACGAGCTCGAGTACCGCTACCCCGGGCCCAAGCCACGCACGAAGGAAGTGGCGATCCTCATGATCGCCGACGCGGTGGAATCCGCCAGCCGCGCCATGAGCGAGCCCAGCCCCGCCAAGATCGAGCAACTCGTGCGGGCCATCGCGCACAAGCGCCTGGTAGACGGGCAGTTCGACGACTGCGAACTCACGCTCCGCGAACTCAACCTCATCGTCGAGAGCGTCATCCGCACGCTGACGAGCATGCACCACGTGCGCGTCGCGTACCCCGAGCCCTCGACGCGCGCCCCCGAGCCCGGCGCAGAGCCGCAGACGCAGGCGCTGCCCCCCTTGCCCGAATCGCCCCCCGCGGCCCGCACGCCCGGCCCCGGCCAGCCCAGCCCCACGCAGCCGATGTGACGGGCGCCCCAGGTCTCGTCACGTGGGTCAAAGGAATGAGTTATTGGTGCTCGCATTCTTGCGATCACCTCGAACTTGACAAACTGGTCAATCGTACCGATACTTGAACATCAACCACAGTTGACGCCGTGGCACCGCCCAGCAGTGGGTTGTGCAATGGCAAGCCCCGCAGCCAGGAGACTGGCTGCGGTTGTTTTTGTGGGTATCCTTGGTTCATGCGGATTCTGTTCGTTGATGAATCGGGTGATACCGAACCGATGCGAGCCGGAGACCTGAATGCGCAGCCCTCGCTCGCCGTGATCGGACTATGCCTTGATGCAAGACGAGTTGAACAGATAACGCGTCGCTGGGTGGGGCTGAAGCAGCGTTTCTATCCGGGTCTGCTCCCTCGGAGCGCGAAGCCGTGGGATTGGCAGACGGTCGAAGTGAAAGGAACGACGCTCCGCAAGTATCTGCGGTCTGATCGACGCCGAGAAGAGAGGACGGCGGTCGGGTTCATCGATCGCACGCTCGACGTTCTAGAGGAGTTCGACGCGCGTCTTGCGGTGAAGGTGTGCATGAAGGGTGTCGGCGTTCCGTTCGACGGGCGGGCCGTGTACACGTCGGCGATTCAATGGCACTGCGAGCGTCTTCAAGAGCACCTGTCGGGTGTGAACGATCACGGTCTGGTAATCGTGGATAGCCGAAGCCACTTGCCAAATGTAAATGCAGCCCACAGCGTGTTCACCCAGAAGCTGCGAGCGAGCGGTGATCCGTATCCGAGCCTCATCGAGGTGCCGGTCTTCGGGCACAGCGACAATCACGCAGGGCTTCAGATCGCGGATGTCGTTGCGTCCGCCCTCGTCGTGCCCATGTGCTGCCACGGACTGCTTTACGGGAAGGTGATCAGCCCCCATTCGAATCCGGCGTATGCCAAGATCGGCGAGCGGTACTTCCCACGCGTCGAACGCCTTCTGTACCCCTGTCCTCCCGGGCGAACGGCGCCGACAGCGTTCGTCATCTCAAACGCCGTGACTCGCAGAGGTTTCGAGTACCTGAACGGCCGGTATGTGGGCAGCGGGAAGAGAGCTTCTCCCGATGGGACGCCTCAGGCCTCGTCGTAGAATCGTCGCACGACCCCTTCCCAATCCTCGCGGCTCTCCACCGCGATCATCTCGCGCCGGACCTCGTCGCCCCGCGGGTGGTGGGCCGCGAACCGGATCCCGAACTTGCGGATCTGTCGTGACGACAGCGCTTCGCCCCGGCGGGCGGTGCGGTTGACGGCGAGGAGCAGCGTGAAGTGATCGCGCAGCACCGCCGCCTGCTCGGCGATCGTGGGCCCCCGGGGCGTGCGTCCTTCCATGAGATCGCGCGCCTGGCGGAAGATCCACGGGTTGCCGATGCACCCGCGCGCCACGGCCGCCGCCTGCACGCCCGTGTACTCGACCATCCGGAAGATGTCCGCCGCCTCCCAGATATCCCCGCTGCCGAAGACGATCGCGTCGGGGCGCGTGCGCCGCACCTCGCGGATGAGGTCGCGGAGCAGGTCCCAGCGGCTCGGGCCCACGTATTTCTGCGCCACCGTCCGGGCGTGCACCGTCGACCACGCGTACCCCATGCCGCACGCCGCGTCCATGATCCGCGCCACGTTCGCCGCCATCTCGGGCGTGTCGTCGAACGACCGGCGCAGCTTCACCGTGCACGCGATGTGCGCCGGGACGGCCTCGCGCACCGCTTCCAGAATCCGGATCGCCCCCGCGGGCTCGGCCAGCCAGTGCCCGCCCCGCGCCTTGCGCTCGATCTTCTTCACCGGGCAGGCCAGGTTCACGTCAATCGCCGCGAAAGAAGCGGGGGAAGTTCCGAAGTTCCGGAGTTCCGGAGAAGAGGAGCTCCGGAGTTCTCTGCCGCGGACCTCCGGAACGTCTGCACCCTGGAACGTCCCCTTCGCTTCGGAACCTCGGAAATCCGTGTCTTCGGAACTCTCTTCCGGATCGCACGAGCCCCACCCGTCGTTGTCTTCGCCCAGCGTCACGCGCCCCAGTTGCTCGCCCCCCGGCAGGCGCAGGTGCTGGGTCGGCGCGAACGTCCCGTCCGAGGCGTACGCCATCGCGCGGTAGGCCCGCTCGCTGCGCGAGGCCTGCTCGATCATCTTGATCGCCGCCGCGGCCATCTCCGCGGGCTCGCTCCCCATGATCTGCCCCGCGAGCGGGTGGTCCTCGCTTCCCCCGGGCACGTTCTCGTGCAGTTCGCCCAGGTCGGCCTTGGCGAACCCGCGCCCGCCCGCGAGCAGCGTGCGATCGAGCAGCGCCTCGGTCACGCAGTACGGGCACCCGTGGCGTCGCGCGATGATCCGCATGGCGGCGTCGGAGTACCCCGCGAGCCCGGCCTGGAAGAACGGCGCGTCGAACCCCGGGACGACCGCGCGCACGCGCGGGTCCACGCCGCCCATCGCCGCCAGGCGTTCGGCGATGCGCCGGACGTCGATGTCGTCGGCGCCGGGGGCGACGGCGGGGCAGGGAGAGGTGGCGTTGGCGCTGGAACCGCAGGGGTCGCTGTTGCAATCGAGCGACATCGGGGCGACTATAGGTGAACGCGTGCCGCCGGCTGGCGGGGTCGCGGAAAGGACGTTTCATGCCGACCGCCCGCGTCGTGCTCATTGCCGCTGTCGCCCTGGCCGCCCCGTGCGCGTGCGTGTCGCGCCCGCGGGCCGAGGGCGCGGCGCCCGCGTACCCGCGGGAGGCGACCGTGACGTCGCTCGCGGACATCCAGGTCTTCCGGCGGGGCACGCGCCTGCAGTTCACGAACACGACGGCCCAGGACGTCGGCGCGTCGCGCCTGTGGCTCAACATGCGGTACTCGCGCCCCCTGGACCCCGTGGGCGTCGGCGAGAGCGTCGACCTCGACCTGCGCGACTTCGTCGATCAGTACGGCGAGCGCTTCCGCGCGGGCGGGTTCTTCTCCACCGAGCCCCCCAAGCCCGTCGTGCTCGCGCAGCTCGAGACGCCCGCGCCCGACGGCACGCCCGCCCTCGTCACGCTCATCGTGCTCGCGACCGACGCCGACCAGTGAACGCCATGAACGTCCTCGTCATCGCCGCCCACCCCGACGACGCCGAGATCGGCATGGGCGGCACCATCCGCCTGCTCGCCTCGCAGGGGCACCGGGTGCTCATCTGCGACCTGACCGACGGGAGCCCCACGCCCAGGGGCGACCGCGCGACGCGTCTGCGCGAGGCGGGCGAGGCGCTGGCGCACCTGCAGCCCGAGCGGGGCGAGCCCGTCCGTCGCGTGCTGCTCGACATGCCCAACCGCACGCTCGAGCACACGATCTCCACGCGCCACCGGGTGGCCGGCGTCATCCGCCTGCACCAGGCGCACGTGCTGTTCGTGCCCCAGTGGGAGGACGCGCACCCCGATCACCTGGCGGCGACGCGCATCGCCGAGGACGCGCGCTTCGACGCGAAGCTGACAAAGGTGGACATGCCCGTGCCGCCCGGGGCCGCGGCGATCGGCCCGCCCATCTATCCCCGCTGGCTCTTCTACTACGACATCTCGCACCTGCGCCGGGTGGCGGCGCCGTCGTTCTGCGTCGACATCACCGGGCACGAGCAGGCGAAGGTGCGCGCCATCCGCGCGTACCGCTCGCAGTTCGGCCCGTGGGACGATGACGGCGCGGGGTCGTTCGCGCCGGGTGATCCCAAGGCGATCGGCGCGCCGACGCCGGGCGCGGGGTTCGTGACGCCCGATTTTCCCGACCAGATGCTCGCGTACGGCGCGTTCTGGGGCTCGCGCATCGGGGTGCGGCAGGCCGAGCCGTTCTACACCCGCGAGCCCGTCGGGCTGCGCTCGCTCGACGCGCTGCCCGGCTAGGCGTCGCGCTGGGCGGACGCGGGCGCCGGCGCGCCAGGGCCGGGCGCGGGCTCGACCACGCCGGGCAGTTCCACCGTCATCGTCGTGCCTTCCTTCCAGACCGATTCCACGCCGATCGTGCCGCCCAGCACCTTGACGGCGTGCTTCACGATCGCAAGGCCCAGCCCCGTTCCCCGCCGGGGCGACCCGCCCGAGCGCGCCGGGTCTACCTGATAGAACCGCTCGAAGACGCGGTGCTGGTTGGCCATGGGGATGCCGATCCCCCGGTCGATGACCCGGAACCGCGCGCCCGCCCGACGTCCCGGCGGGCCCGGGACCAGCGACCCCACCAGACGCACCGTCGTGCCCGCATACGCGAACTTCACGGCGTTCTCCAGCAGGTTCTTGAGGATCAGGTGGATCAGCTTCGGATCCGTCTGGAGCTGCGCGACCTGCACGTCAAAGGTGAAGTCCAGTTCCAGCGAGCGTTCGGCGGCTTCGCCCGCGAACATCTCGCGGAGGTGGTCGAACACCTCCTCGGTGTCCACCGGCTCGGACTGCACCGGCGCCTCGGGAGATTCCAGACGCGAGAGGTCCAGCAGGTCGCGGACCATGTCTTCCAGGCGCTCGACGTTCTGCCCGATCATCTGCGCGAGACGCTCGCGCATCGCGTGATCGTCCCACGCGCCGTCCGCGAGCGTCTCGACCGCCACCCGGATCGACGACAGGGGCGTGCGCAGTTCGTGGCTGGCGTTGGCCACGAAATCGGTCTTGAGCTGCACGGCGGTGGCGAGTTCGGTGACGTCGCGCAGCGTGAGCACCGCGGCGACGCCGCTCTGCGCGTTGGCGCCCGGCGGCGCCGGGGCCGTCAGCACCTGGAACGTCCGCACGCCCTCGCGCGTGGTGACGCGGATCTGCCCGGCGCGGGCGGTGCCCGCCAACGCGGCCGAATGCTGCCCGAGCACCTCGGCCTGCGTGAACAGGTCCTCGAGCGCCATCCCCACCAGTGGGCCGGGGCGATCGGAAAAGAACTCGCGCGCCGACGGGTTGTGCGCGAGCACGACGCCCGCGCGGTCGAGCGCGAAGACCGGGCTGGGCACGCCCTCGAGCACCCGACGCAGTTCGTCGCGCCCCAGCGCGGGGGCGGCGTCGGAGACCGAGGCGCCATCGGGCTCGCGTCCGGACGCGCTCCCCTGGCCCGGGCGCTGGGCGCTCCGCCCGACGACGAGCGCCGCAACCCCGCACGCGCCGATGACGGCCGCCCCGGTGACCACCGCCGCAGGGCTCGTGACCCCCGCCAACCCCAGCCCCGCCATCGTCGCGCACGGGGCCAGCAACAGCCCGTAGCGCCATGCCCGAATCGGCTCGGCGTGTTCGGCGGTCATGCGTGCACTCTACGGCCCGGAGGGCGTCAGGGGACGGAGGCCTGCGTCGTCTCGCCGGTGGTTTCGTCGGCTTCGAGGTCGGGCGTCGCCCGGTACCCCACGCCGCGCACGGTCTTGACGATGCTCGCCTGCGATCCCAGCTTTTTGCGGATGGCCGTCACGTGCACGTCGATCGTGCGCTCGGTGACCGTGACGCCCGGGCCCATGGCGCGCGACATGAGTGCGGCGCGGCTGAGGACCCGCCCGTTGCCCTGGATGAGGGCGCTGAGCAGGCGGAACTCGGTGAGCGTGAGCTTGGCGGGCTCGCCGTCGATCACCGTTTCGTGCGTTTCGAGGTTCATCGTCACCCCGCCCATCGAGACGATGCGCTGCTCGCCCGCGGAGCGCCCGGCGCGGCGGAGCACGGCGTCGATGCGCGCCAGCAGGACCTTCGTGGCGAACGGCTTGGCGATGTAGTCGTCGGCGCCCACCGTGAGGCCGACGATCTGGTCGACGTCCTCGCTCTTGGCGGTGAGCATGACGATGGGCAGAGCGGCCGTCGCGGGGTTGGAGCGGATTCGGCTGGCGACTTCCGTGCCCGAGAGCTCGGGAAGCATGATGTCGAGGATGACCAGATCGGGGGGTTCGAGGGCGATGCGTTCGAGCGCCTGCCTGCCGGTGAAAGCGGCGGAAACGTCGAATCCGGCGCGCTTGAGGTTGTAAGTAAGGAGTTCGACGAGGTCCTTCTCGTCATCCACAACCAGGACGTGCTTGCGGGCGTTGGACATCGCAAAGTCCTTAAGTTCAAATGAGAGCGGGTCTTGCGTCTTCATGGTGTGTTCGGTAAATCCTCGTACCCGAGAATAAACAGCGCTTCACGCGTCTTCCAGCGGGCGGGCGCTTGGATTGTGTAAAGCTTTGGGGTCGGAGGTGGAGGGGAGGGGAAAGCGTGGAAAACTTGTGTCGCGATAACTCACGGACCGAAATTGTCAATGGCCCGGTTTGCAGTCGCTAATCACGCGGGGTATAGTCCGGCCCAAAGTCGCCTGTTCGCGGGCGGATCTCGCGGGGTTTGGTGAGGTTCGGGGGTCGAGTTCGTGGGCGGGTCGAACCGCGCTGAGTAGGGTTTGCTGGAAGTTTGGACGCAGGATCGCACAGCAGACGAGAGTACTCGGACCACGGTGGTCCGAAGCGTGCCGGGGGCGGAGCCCTCGGGGAGAGCGCCGACCCCGGCGGGTCGGGCACACAGGGGCGCGAAGCCCCGGTTCGGAGAGCGGCGCGGGATTCCCGCGGCTCCGGGCTGCGATAGGACGGGACGGCTTCGTGGCCGCCCCGTGTGCCGGACGGGCGGCTGGACCGCATCGCCCAAGCCGGGAACGGATTGCAGGGATGGTGTTGGTCCTTTCAAGGAGTTGACACAGATGAGTCAGACCAAGGTGATGGTGGCGATGGCTGGTGCGGCGATCTCGAGCGTGGCCCTCGCGGGCACGGACGCGATCGAACTGCGCGCCGACGCGGCGAACCGGACGAGCCAGCTCGCCCCGGTCGCCGGGTACACGAACGGGTTCTTCGAGATCGGCGACGGCGCCAACAACGTGCTCCGCATCGGCGGGACCACGACGACGCGTCTCAACCTCTCGTTCCGCGACGACTCCACCGTCGGCGATCAGGACGACTTCACCCAGGGCTTCAACCTGCCCGTCCAGCGTCTGCGCTTCCACGGCACGATCTGGGACAAGAACCTCTCGTACAAGATCCAGGGCAACTTCTCCGACGAGAACCCCGGCGGCGGCACGTTCGCCCTCGAGGAGGCCTGGGGCGCGTACGACTTCGAGAACGGCTTCACGGTGAAGTGGGGCCAGCAGAACCTGGGCCTGCACCGCGTGCAGCTCGTTGACCGCGAGTACCAGCAGGCCATGGACCGCTCCATCGCCTACGCCGCGTTCTCCAGCGGGTACGTCCAGGGTGCCCAGTTCGCCTACAACGCCGAGCAGTTCCGCGTGATCTTCGGCTTCCACGACGGCATCGGCGGGCAGAACGCCGACTTCAACAGCGCCGCCGAGGCCGACTTCGGCGTCAACGCCCGCGTCGAGTTCATGGCGATGGGCACCGACTGGAACACCTGGAACTACTTCTCCTCCTGGAAGAGCGCCAGCGAGGACGGCCTGCTCATCGGCGCGGGCGTGAACTACCAGACCGGCGGCGAGACCGGCGGCACCGCCGACGTCGACGTCATCGACTACACCATCGACGCCCAGTGGAAGAGCGCGGGCTGGAACATCTTCGCCGCGATGTACGGCACGCACATCGACCCCGCCGGCGGGACCGACTTCGACAACTTCGGCGGCGAGGTCAGCGCCGGCTTCTTCGTGACCGACCAGGTCGAGCTCTTCGGCCGCTGGGACGGCATCTTCCTCGACGACTCCGTCTTCGGCGGCGACACCGACGTCCACTTCGGCACCGTCGGCGTCCACTACTTCCTCTCCCCCGAGTCGCACGCCGTCCGCTTCACCTTCCAGGCCGGCTACGCCTTCAACGACACCACCAACGTCTTCGGCTCGTCGGGCATCATCGGCGACACCCGCCACGTGTTCCTCGGCGACTCCGAAGAGGGCGAGTTCACCTTCGCCTTCCAGGGCCAGGTCATCTGGTAAAGACCTGATCTGAACAGATCGTTCTTCGCAAGGCCCGTCCCGAAAGGGGCGGGCCTTTGTCATTGGCGGGAAAGTGCGGGGGTTCCGAAGTTCCGAAGTTCCGAAGTTCCGGAGTTCCGGAGTCACGGAGTTCCGAAGTCACGGAGTTCCGAAGTCACGGCGTGCAGAAGTTCCGACATGACGCAGGTTCCGGAGTCCGGAAGTGTGGGAGCCGCACAGGTCCGGCGCGACCCGGCCGTTCGCGGCCATTCCCCACTCCGGAACTTCTGTACTCCGGAACTCCGGAACTCCGGAACTTCGTTGCTCCGGAACTCCTGCCTACTTCCGCGCGCCGCCCGTCATGCCCACTTCGTCTTCGCCCACGTCGCCGGCGTCGACATCACCCGCGGGGGCGGGCTTCACCTCGACGTGCGCGAGGCGCTTCTCGCCGCTGCCCGCGTGCGCCGGGCGTTCGTGGCTCGCGGCGTTGCGCCCGTCGTCGGTCACGCGGTAGACCATGCCGATGGTCGTCTCGGGCTGGCCCAGGAGCAGGCGGTCGGCGAGCTCGACACCCTGCATGAGCGAGTGGTCGGTGTTGGCGACCTCGTACTTCCACATGCCAAAGCGCCCGCGCGAGTAGATGCCGCGGGACTCCAGCCACGGGATGACCTCGCTCAGGATCGCGTCGCGCTCGACGCTGGGCGTGGGGTACGAGTAGTCGGCGTA
Organism: Planctomycetota bacterium; assembly: GCA_033763975.1. NCBI lineage: Bacteria > Pseudomonadati > Planctomycetota > Planctomycetota bacterium. Next base: position 74,214 of record JANRJM010000006.1, on the reverse strand, counting down.
GTAGCACCAGCGGCTCACGATGTTCGCGCGCTCGCCCGGCTCCAGCAGCCCGGCGCGCTCCAGCCCGCCGATGACGTCTTCGATCACCGCGTCGGGGTTCTTCCCGGCGTTGCCGGGCGTGGGCTTGACCTCGCTCTCCGAGACTTCGCACAGCAGCGAGTAGTAGTTCGCCTTGTCGGGCGTCATGAAGGGCGAGTAGTTCGAGAGGTATGTCACGCGGTAGAAGGGGCAGTTGTCCTCGGGGAAGTACATCCAGCTCATGGTGCTGGGCGTGCCGCCCCCGGGCGTGCGGCTCTTGAGCCCGATCCCCACCATGTAGCCCGACGAGTGCAGCAGCCCCGCGGCGGCGGCGCGCACCCGGTCCGGGATCGCCCCGCGCAGGACCGAGCCGACGAGCACGTCGAGCGGCATGGTCGTGAGCAGCGCGTCGTACGTCGTGCGCGTGCCGTCGCGGAACGTGACCTCCCGGCGCTCGTGGTCGATCGACGCGACCTCGCGGTTCAGGCGGATGTGCGAGGCGGGGGTCTCGCGCCCGTCGGGCGAGAGGCCCAGTTCCGGGCCGAACCGCCGGTAGAACTCGCCCGTGCCGCCCCGCAGGGGGAACTTGAACTGGTTGTTGGGGCCCCAGCCGAAGTCGTCGGTGCCGAGGATGGCGTTGCGGAGCGCGCGGTCGACGTCGAGCACCGCGACGCGCTCGCCGATCCACTGCTTGTTCATGCGCTCGGGCGGGTAGGCCCAGACCTTGAAGTTGTACGGGCGCATGAAGTACTTCGCGATGCCCTCGCCGAAAACGGCGTCGATGAACTCGCCGAAGTTGGCCGCGGCGGCGGGGGAGGGCACGCGTCCCTTGCCGTGCTGCGCCTTGATGAGCCCGCTCAGGCACTCGTAGCACGCCTGGGGCGGGAGGTAGCGCACGTTGTTCTGGAAGGGGTAGGGCACCCAGCGGTCCATCATGCGGACCCACGACTCGCGGTTGTTGAGCGTGAACTCCTCGCCCATGAGGCGCTCGAAGCAGCGGTCGTAGTACGTGTAGTGGCTGAACATGACGTGCCCGCCGATGTCCCACGTGAACCCGGCGTCGTCGGTGAAGCTGTGCGCGAGCCCGCCCACGTACGGGTGACGCTCGAAGATCTCGAAGTTCGCGTGCCCGAGCTCCTTCAGGCGGTAGCCCGCGCCCAGCCCCGTGGGGCCGGCGCCGATGATCACGATCCGGCCGGGATCGCGCGGGGCGTGTGCGGGCTGGCGGGCGTCGGGCCCGGCGTGTCCGGGTGCAGTGTCGGCCATTCGTCCTCCATCGGAGCGCTGCGGCGCGCCGCGAGGCCCGCCGAACGCCAACGGTAGGTGCCGCACCGCCCCGGCGCGTGCGCGTCCCGCGTCCGGGCCCGGTACGCTTCGCCCATGCGGCAACGCGGCGCATGGGCGGCTGGTCGGGCGGGCGGGACACGGCGCGGAGCGCCCCGGGGCGTTCGGTGGGCCGCCGCGCTGGGAGCGCTCCTGTGCGCGGTGCTCGCGGGCGCGCCGGGCGGCTGCGGCGCGAAGGGCACGGGCGAGTTCGCCATCGAGCCGGGGCGGTACGCGGCGACCTTCGACGCGACCCGGCGTGTGCTGCGCGACGCGCGGTTCACGATCGAGCGCGTCGACGCGGCCGGGGGCGTGATCACGACGCGCGAGAAGGCGTCGCCCGGGCTCGCCGCGCCGTGGGACACCGAGCAGACGACGCTGGGGCAGGAGACGTCGGACCTGCTGAACCGCCAGCGCCGGGGCGTGCGCGTGGTGTTCGAGGGCGACTCGCCCGACGCCGAGCCCACGCGCGGTCGCGTCGAGGTGACGGTGTACCGCGTGCAGGCCCCGGGCCTGCGGGTTTCGAGCCGCACATGGCAGACGGCGTCGTACACGGTGGACCCGATGCTGGTGGCCCGGGGCGTCGGCCTGGGCACGAGCATCCCGTACACGCGCGACGAATACCTGGAAGCCCGGCTGGCACGCGCCATCGAGCGCGAGGCGGCGGCGGACACGCCGGGGCCGTAGCGCCCAGCCGCGGAACGCGCGGGCAAAGTTATGGGCAACATCACGGCAGGCATCGAGGCACTCGAAGGCACTCGAAGGCAGCGGGGCACCGAAGGCAGCGGGGCAGCGAGAATGCAGCCTCGCGGCGCGTGCTATTCCAGCGCGTCGAGGATCAGCCGCCACGCCTCGCGCACGTGCTCTTCGCGCGTCGAAACGGCACCGATGCACAGGCGCAGCACGAAGCGCGGCGGCCCGTCCGCGACCTCTGGCGGCAGCGTCGTGTGCGTCAGGTACATCTTGCCCGACGCGTTCAGACGATCCAGCAGCGCCCGCGCGCGGGCGTCGGTGGCGCCGGGCGATTCGCCGGGGCGCGGCGTCGGGCGGAAGACGACGAGGTTCATCGTGCGCGGGGCGGCGAGTTCCAGGCGCGGCTCGATGCGCACCCAGGACTCGACCAACCCCGCCAGACGCACGTGCTCGCGGATGTACGCACGCAGCCCCGCGAGCCCGTAGTGGCGCATGACGAGCCACAGCTTGAGCGCGCGGAAGCGCCGCCCGAGCGGGACGTGCCAATCGCGATAATCGACGACGCTCCCAGCGTCTGACGCGGCGTTGCGGAGATACTCCGGCACGATGGAGAGCGACGCCGTGAGCGAGGCCGGGTCGCGCGTCCAGAGGCAGTTGCAGTCGAAGTTCGTGAGGAGCCACTTGTGCGGGTTGAAGGTGAACGAGTCGGCGTGCTCGACACCCGCCGCCGGCGAGCGGAACTCCGGGCAGACGAGCATCGCGCCGGCGTGGGCCGCGTCGACGTGCAGCCAGGGGCGGGGTTCGGGCGGGCGGGCGAGCACGCGGGCGATGCTCGCGAGCGGGTCGACGGCGGTGGCGCCGGTGGTGCCGAGCGTGGCGGACACGAAGAACGGCACGAGCCCGGCCGCGCGGTCGGCGTCGATCGCGCGGGCCAGCGCGTCGGCGTCCATCGCGCCGGCGGGATCGGTGTCGATGAGGCGGACGCGCGCCCGATCGGCCGCGTCGAGCGCCAGGCCCGTCACCATCGCGCCTTTCACGATCGACGAGTGCGCCTGCGTGCTCGTGTACAGCGTGAGGCGCCCGGCGGCGTCGCGGCGGGACGACTCGGAGAGCGCCCGCAGCGCTCGGTGCCGCGCCGCGGTGATAGCGCTCACGACGGCCTCGCTCGCCGTGCCGTCGATGACGCCCCCGCCGCCCCCGCGGAACAGAAACGCGTCGGGCAGGCCCAGCGCGTGCCCGAGCCAGTCGAGCGCGCGCATCTCGAGCTCGGTGCAGGCCGGGCTCGTCGCCCACAGCATGCCCTGCACGCCGAGCCCCGCGGAGAGCAACTCGCCCAGCACCGACGGGGCGGAGATGTTCGCGGGGAAGAAGCCGAAGAACATCGGGTGCTGCCAGTGCGTGAGGCCCGGCAGCACGATCCGCTCGAGATCGGCCAGCAAGGCCGCCGCCAGGTCTTCGCCCGCTTCGGGCGGGAACTCGGGGAGCGCGCGCAGCACATCGCCGGGCGCGGCCCGCGACGCGACGGGCAAGCCCTCGACGCGCGTCCAGTAGTCGGCGATCCAGCCGAGCAGGCGCTCGCCCAGACGCCGGAACTCCTCGGGCGCCATGTGCGGGATGGGCTCGGGCTGGGGCTCTGGCATGGCCTTGGGCATGAGCTCGGGTTGGGGTTGGGGTTGGTGCTGGGGCACGGGCGCTACTCCGGCAGGCGTTCGAGGTGACGCTCGACGCCCTCGGCCAGCCGTGAGACGATCTCTGGCCCGAAGTCGAACGGCAGCCCCGCGCGCGCGAACAGCTCGGGCAGCGGGCGGCTGCCCCCCAGCGCCAGCGCGCTCGTGTAGCGTCCGATCGCGTCGGCCTCGTCCTTCTCGACGGCGTCGAGCCAGAGCTGCAGGGCCCCGAGCTGCGCGATGGCGTACTCGATGTAGTAGAACGGGTACGAGAACAGGTGCCCCTGGCGTTGCCACGCCGCGTCGCGCGCGGGCTCCAGGCCCTCCCACGAGACCGAGGAGCCGAAGCGCGCGTCGAGCGCGAGCCACTGCGCGGTGCGCGCGTCGCGCGTGTGCCCCGGGTTCGCGTAGACCCAGTGCTGGAAGGCGTCGATGGTCGCGATCCACGGGAGGCGAGAGATGGTCTGCTGCAGTTGGTCGCGCTGCGCGCGCCGGAACGACTCGTCGTCGTCGTAGAACGCGCGCCCCGGGCCCAGCGGGCCCCAGTGGCGCATCGAGAGCAGCTCCATCGCCATGCTCGCGACCTCCGCGAACTCGATCGGCGCATCGCGGTACTCCACCAGCGGCTCGTGCTCGCAGAGCATCGAGTGGAACGCGTGCCCCGCCTCGTGGGCCATGATCATCACGTCGCGCTGCAGCCCGGCCGCGTTCATGAAGATGAACGGCACGCGCGAGCGGTGCAGCATCGACTGGTATCCGCCCGGCGCCTTGCCCGGGCGGCTGTCGAGGTCGAGCCGCACACGCCCCACGTCCGCGTCGCTCCGCACGGATTCCGTCCCGTCGCCCAGGCGCTCGAACAGCTCGCCCAGGCGCGGGTCCAGCCGGCGGAACACCGTCCGCATCCGCGCGATGAGGTCGGCGCCGGTGTCGAACGGGCGCAGCGGCGGGCGGCCCTTGACGTCGACCGCGAGGTCCCACGGGCGCAGCGTCTGCACCCCCAGCGTCCGCGCCCGCTGCGCCTCCAGCCGGCGCACGAGCGGGACGATCTCGCGCTCCACCGCCTCGTGGAAGCGCTCACACGCGGCGACGCCGTAGTCGAAGCGGTGGAGCTGCGCGAACGCGTAGGGCGTGTACGTATCGAACCCCGCGTTGCGCGCGACGCGCGTCCGCAGCGCGACGAGCTCGTCGTAGATCGCGTCGACGCGCTCGCGGTCGTTCAGACGGCGCTCCGCCACGCTCCGCCACGCGCGCTCACGCGTCGCGCGCTCGGGCAGTTCGAGGTACCGGGCCATCTGCGAGGGCGTGCGGGTCTGCCCGTCGAACTCCACCGTCATCGCGCCGCAGACCTGGTCGTACTGCTGCGCGAGCTTGTCGATCTCGGTGACGAGCGGGACGTTCTCCGGGCGGAAGATCGCGACGTCGGCCCGGGCGTTGCGCAGCAGCACCGCGTAGCGCGCCTCGTCGAGCCGGTGCGCCCGCTCCAGGTCGACCAGGCGCGTGTCGAGCTCGAAGAACAGCGGCGACAGTCGCGGGGCCACGTCCTCCAGGTAGCGCGTGAACGCCTCCTGCGTCTGCGACTCGCCCGTGCGGCAGGTCATCGCGATGTACAGGCGCGAACGCCCTTCGCCCACCGCGGCGATCAGTTCGCCCCGATCCAGCAGCCACGCCTCGAGCGCGCCCGGCGATGTCACCGGGCGCTCGAGCAGGTCGCGGAACAGGGGCTCCAGGGGCGGGAACGTGGTCGCGTCGACCTCGGCGGGCACGAACGTCGTCATGGGCCGATGGTACGGGCGTGACGCGGCGGGGCCGGCGTGCCGCGAAGCGGACCGGCGAAAAGAACAACGCCCCGCGGGCGGGGCCGGCGGGGCGTGGAGGAGTTGCGGGGTGCGGGTGCGCCCGGGCGGGCGCTCAGCGCATCAGGTCGCGCAGGCGCTTCTCCTCACGCTCGAAGAACTCGTCGAGCTCTTCCTGCGTGAAGACGTTGAACGTGAGGAGGCCCATGTTCGGGTTGCGCCGGGTGGCCTCGCGGATCTTGTTCAGCATGTCGCGCGCCTGGTTGACGAAGCGCCCGCGCGTCTCGCGGGGTTCGCTCGCGGCGGCCTGCACGTGCATCTGGTAGCGCGTCCAGTACTCGCCCGTGCGCGTCTCGTCTTCCTTCACCTTGCGGCGCCAGTTGATGTTCCACTTCTCGGCGCGGGAGATCGGCCAGGTGTACCCCTTCTCCTGCGTCCCGACCCACTCCAGTTCCTTGTACCCCATCAGGGTCTGCAGTTCCTGGATCGTCGAGGCGGTCCCGCGCGAGAACTTGACCTCGGCCGCGGTGTTCGCGTTGAACGTCAGGATCTCGTTGTCGCGGTTCACGAGGATGTTGCCGGAGGTGGAGTCGGCGTAGAACTTCACCTCGCCGTTGGCGTCGATCGTCGCCGAGAGCGGGACCTGGATCTGCATCGAACGCATGATGAGCGGGTTGTACCCGCCACGCGCCGAGATGCGCTCCATCATGTACAGAACTTCCTCGAGGCCACGCCCCTTCACCGCGGACAACTGCCCCGACCAGCCCGTGCACGCCCCGTAGTTGCCCTGCGGGGTGAAGTAGATCTCCTCGATGCAGTGGCTGGTCATGGCGGCGGCGGAGATGGCCGAGTCGATCCACGCGACCGTGCGGAAGCGCTTCTTGTACTCGTCCTGGATGACGTCGCTCAGGCGCTGGATCTCGAGCAGCAGCCCGCCGCCGCTCGTGATGCGGAAGACGACCACGCCCGTCCCGTCGGTGCCGAGTTCGTCCTCGAGCATCGGGATCAGTTCCTTGAGCGCGAAGGCCTGGATGTCGATGCCGATGGTGTCGCCCTCGCGCGAATCACGCGAGCCGAGCGTGATGATCGCGGCCCGGGGCGCGCCCGAGCGGGGGGCGGCCTTGGGGGCGTCGTCCTTGGCCGCGACGGGCGCCGCGGGCGCGGGGCCCGACGCCGCGTCTCGCGCGATCGTCGCGACCTCGTCGGGCGTGAACATCTTCTCCTGCTCGATGCCGCCGACGCTGGTGCGGATCCAGACGAACCCCTCGACCTCGCGGACGATGGTGCCCTCGACGGTCCGCCCGTCCTTGAGCGTGATGCGGTCGGCGGCGAAGGCGCCCGTCGCGGAGACGAGCAGCGCCGCCGCCGCCAGGAGCGTGAGCAGCAGGGACCGGGTCATGTGCAGCACGTTCTTCATGTCGAACTCTCCCTCGGGATGGTCGGATCAGGGTGCGTGGGTGGGGGGGTGGTCGGGGGGATCAGCGCCGGTCCTTCTGCTGCTCGATGTTGATCTGCTCGAGGCGGAGGTTGATCTGGGCCTCGTCCGGGATGCCGTTCTGGGCCAGCCAGCGCGGGCTGAGCCCCTCGCCCCACTGGCGGAGGAGGCGCTTCATTTCCTCGAGGATGCGCTTCTGCTGGCCACGGGCTCTGGTACGGTTCTGGTAGTTATTCGGTTCGTCGATGCGGACCTCGCCGAACTCCTCGAGCAGGTCGCGCAGTCGCCGCTTGGTGCGGTCGAGCCCGTCGGACCATTCCTTCATGATCTGCTTGGAACGTCCGGGAACGTCGGCGTAGGTGCGGTCGATGCCCATGGCGACGAGCAGGTCGTCGCGGGTGTCGACCGTGTCTTTGGAGACGCCCAGGATCTTGGCGACGCGGGCGGTCAGGGTGAGCACGTCGTTGCCGGTGCCCGAGACGCGCTCGCGCAGGCCGTCGACGTTCGCGTCCTTGCCGTCGTCGGTCAGGAGTTCTTCGCCGGGGTTGGAGGGGTAGCCCTCGAAGAGCTCGGGCTTGCCGTTCACGAAGCGGACGGAGAGCACGTACTCGTAACGGGCCATGGCGCGGACGAGGCGGTGGTCGTACCCGCCGGCGATCGCCCAGCCCTCGGCGTGCCCGAGTCGGAGCGAACGCTGCTTCTCGCGGACCACGTCGTCGCCGACGCCCTCGAACATGAACGTCAGGTTGCCCAGCCCGCCCAGGCGTCCCTCGCTGTGGAAGTAGAGTTCGGGGCTGATGAGCGGGAGCAGGGCGGCCCCGGCCATCGCCTGGCGGACCCAGAAGACCACGCGGGGCTGCTTGTCCCACTTGCGCCGGATCTGCTCGGTGAAGATCGGGACGATGCTCTCGGCCCGGAAGATCTCGTCGAAGTTCGCCGCGTCGTTGGGCAGGGGCTCCAGCGGGTTCTGCTCGAAGTCCGCGTTCAGGTGCAGCACGATGACGTCGGCGTTGTTGCGCTGCGCGTCGTCGATGGCCTTGCTGATCGGGGTCTGCGAGATGTCCTCGCCGAAAACGCCCTCGAGGTCGACCCAGTACAGGTTCTGGCGCGGGCCGCCCGTCCCCGGGGGCACGGACGCGTCGAACGCGGGCACGTTGGGCGCCGCGGGCTCGCCGTTCGCCGGCGCGTCCGAGGGCGTCGCCGTCGCGGGGATGCCCCGCTGGATGTGCAGGATCTCGGCCTTCTGGTAGTCGGTCTCGAACGGGATCCCGTTGATCGACGACCGGAACCGCAGCGTGGTCGTCGTCTCCGAGATGATCTCGCCCTCGAGCACCTTGTTGGTGGCTCGCAGGATGATCCGCGCGAAGCGGTTGGGGTCTTCGTCCTTCTTCGCCGGGGGGGTTGCCCGGCCCGGCTGGGCCATGGCCGGGGCCGCCATGCCGACCAGAACGCCGAGCACGCCGGCCGTCCACACGCTACGCCATGTCTTTCGGAGTTGAGTCATCGCAAACCCCTGCTTTTCGGCGCCCGTGTCGAGGAGCCGATTGGAACCATCCTGACGTCGCCGGGCGGACGGCCCGCGCGGCAACGCCCGCGTGAAATCTCGAACGTCTAGATTAGACCGCAACACGCACCATCGGGCAAGACCCGCCCGACCCCTATGAGACGCCTGATCCGCCCAACAGTTCCCGCGCGAGGTCGCGCGCCTGGGCCGCGGTCGCCACCCGCCCTTCCAACTGGGCGTCGTAGACGCTGTCCAGGACCCCGCGGAAGGCCGGGCCCGGGCGGGCGCCCAGGGCGATCAGGTCGTCGCCGCCCAGCAGGGGCGGGGGGGCGATGCCACTGGCGGCCAGGGCGGCGAGATCCGCCCGGCGGGCGGCCCCGAGCGATGGGGACTCGACCGCGAGGAGCGTGAGCGCCCCGCCGAACGCCGCCGACGCCGCCGCACGCTTGCGCGGCGCCACACCCATGGCGTCCCAGTCGGTGCGGAGCACCGCGAGGAGGCGCAGGGTGTCGGCGACTTCGTCGCGTTCGTCGTTGCTCAGGCACAGGGCGCGGCGCCAGTCGCGGACGAGGTCGGCGCTGGGGACCCGCGACGGGTCCGCGTGGCGGTCGAGCGCCCACGCCGCCAGGCACAGCCCGACCGACGCATCCGGTGGGAGTGCCGCGAGGCGCGGGAGCGCGCCGGGTGTCGGGGCGGCCAGGGCCGTGCCGGGGGCTTGCGGCGGCGCCTCCAGCACGCTCGGCTCCAGCGCGAGTTCCTGCAAGAGCGCCACGCCCCGGGCGCGGGTGGGGTGCAGCAGGATCCGCCGGACCTCGTCGCCGATGCGTTCGCGGCTGACGCCGGCGAGTTGCGAGGCGTGTGCGCGGATCGCCGCTGCCGTGGCGGGCTCGATGTCGAACCCCAGCCGGGCCGCCAGGCGCGCACCCCGCAACGCCCGCAGGTGGTCTTCGTCGAGGCGTGCGTGCGGGTCTCCGACGGCCCGGAGCACGCGGGCGTCGAGGTCGCGCATGCCCCCGACGTAGTCGATCACCGCCCCGCCGTAACGGGGCGCGCGGATGCCCGCCATCGGCACGCCGAAGGGGTCGAGGAACAGCGCGTTGACGGTGTAGTCGCGGCGTTGGGCGTCGTCCTCGGGCGTGGAGAAGCGCACGGCGTCTGGGCGGCGACGGTCGGAGTACGAGTCGTCGGTGCGGAAGGTCGCGACTTCGACGACCTCGCCGAACAGCCGGACGATCACCACGCCGAACGACTTGCCGACCTCGCCCGAGCGGGGGAACAAGGCCGAAACGCGGTCGGGCGTGGCGTCGGTCGCGACGTCGTAGTCGCTGGGCGCGAGATCGAGCAGCTCATCGCGGACGCACCCGCCGGCGAAGTACGCGAGGTGCCCGGCGTCGCGGAGCGTCCGGACGATCGACGTGGCGGCGACGCGCGCGTGCGGGGGTTGGTCGGGATGCGCGGGGTTCACCGGGGAAAGTGGCAACGGGGAAAGTGGCAGAGTGGTTGAGTGGAAAAGTGGCAGAGTGGCAACGGGGTAAGTGGTGGAGTGGCAGAGTGGAAAAGTGGCAGCGGGGAAAGTGGCAGAGTGGTTGAGTGGAAAAGTGGCGGAGTGGCAGTCGATGGAAGTTAGGTTCTGGGCTGGCGTGCCTGGTCGAGGAACTCCACGCCGCGGCGGAGGTGGGGGATCACGATCGACCCGCCGACGATGAGCGCGACGTCGAAGGCCTCCCACAGTTCCTCGTCGGTGACGCCGACCTTCACGCACTGGTCGACGTGGTACGCGATGCAGTCGTCGCAGCGGAGGACCGTGGAGGCGACGAGGCCGAGCAGTTCCTTGGTCTTCACATCGAGTGCGCCCGCGGCGTAGGTCTGGTGATCGAGCGAGAAAAACCGCTTCGTCACGAGCGTGCCGCCGGGCGCGACCGAGCCGTCGGGGCGCGATGCACCCGCCGCGGCGCGGGCGGCGTCGTCGCCCGTGATGCGGGCGTTCATCTTCGTGCGGTACGCCTGAAAGGCGTCGTAGCGGGACGTGCCGGGAGCGGGCTGCTGGCTCATGCGCACAGGGTAGCGGCGGGGCACGCGGGCCCGGGCGCGGTACGCTCCGCCGGGAGGTGCGGCATGGCGAGCGTCTGCGGGCGACTTGGACACGCGTGCGCAATGGTGTTCGCGGGTGTTGGCCTTGCGTTGGGCGTGATCGGCGCCGGCTGCTCCGGCGTGCCTCGCGGGGGTTCGCCGGCGAGCCCGGGCATGCTCGGCCTAGCACGGGCTACCGCGCAGCCGGCCGCGCAGCCGGGGGCGGCCGCGGCGCCCGCGGACTTGTCGGACGAGGGCGTGCGGGCCGCGCTTGAGAAGGGCGCGGACCTGCTCGTCGCGATGCGCGAGCGCGAGGGCGAGTGGCCCTACGAGGGCGTGTACCGCGTGCGGGGCGAGATCCCGATCGGCTATCGCGTGGGCGGCACGGCGATCGTGGCGCAGGCGCTGGCGCTCGCGCCGGGGTATCAGGCCTCGGCGGCGCGGCAGGACGCGGTGGCGCGGGCGCTGGCGTTCATGTGCGCGGCGAGGTCGGAGGCTCTGATGAGCCCGGACGAGTACGCGGGCGGGTACGACGTGCGCGCGTGGGGGTACATCGAGGCGATCGCGTGCCTGGCGACGCTGCGGCAGCGGGAGTTGATCCCGGCGGCGCACGCCGGCGCGTGCGATGAATCGCTCGCGTGGTACGTGCGGGCGCTCGTGGCGATGGAGATCCCGCAGGCGGGCGGGTGGAACTACGCGCGCGGGCCACGCGAGGAAGCGTCGGCGCCGTCGCCCTTCATGACGGCCCGTGCGCTGCAGGCGCTCTTCGCGGCGCGGGCGGCGGGGCAGGAGATCGACGCGGGCGTGGTCGATCGTGCGCTGCGCGTGCTGGAAAAGGCCCGGGGCGGCACGGGCTCGGTGGTCTACAGCGGCGACGCCGATCGGCGCGCCCGCCGGGCCGACGCGACGCCCGGCGCGGTCGGACGCATGACGAGCGCCGAGTGCACGCTGCTGCTGGCGGGGCGCGGGCGGGTGCGCGACGTGCGCGGCGCGGTGGACGCGTTCCTGACGCACTGGTTGTGGCTGGAAGACCGGCGGGCCAAGCCCGGCACGCACCAGGGCCCGTACGCCGTGGCGCCGTACTACTTCATGTTCGCGCACTTCTACGCGGCGCAGTGCGTCGAGCGATTGCCCGCGGAGGAGCGCGTGGAGTATCGCCGGCGCGTGCGCGAGCGGCTGTTCGCGGTGCGCGACGAGGACGGTGCGTGGAACGACCGGGTGTTCGAACGCAGCCGCGCGTACGGGACGGCGATGGCGATGCTGGCGCTCATGCAGCCCGACCTGGAGCCCGCGGCGTGGCCGGCCGAGGCGCCCGCGCCGGCGGAACAGCCGGGGGCGGACGACGCAAAGCCGGCGTCGGCGCCCGAACCGTCGCCCCCGCAGGACCGATAGCATCTGACGAGCATGGCATCGCCCGACCCCCGCCGCGCCGCCGATGAACGTCCGCCCCCCGAGGCGGACCCGTCGATGTATCTGCACCCGCAGACGCTGGCGCGACTGTCGTCGTTCGAGCTGCGGGCGAAGCTGATCGTGGAAGGAATCTCGAGCGGGCAGCACCGCTCGCCCTACCGCGGGCTCTCGGTGGAGTTCGCGCAACACCGGCCCTATGTGCCCGGCGATGACCTGCGCCACCTGGATTGGAAGGTCTTCGGGCGGACGGACAAGCTGTATCTCAAGCAGCACCAGCAGGAGACGAACCTCGACCTGATGCTGCTGGTCGACGCGTCGGGGTCGATGTTCTACGGCAGCCGCAGCTTCGCGGACGCGTCGGGCACGGGGAAGGCGGCGAGCGTCGACGGGCGTGCGACGTGGAGCAAGTTCGACCACGCGACGGCCCTTGCGGCGGCGATCGCGTACGTGACGCTCGGGCAGGGCGACCGGGTGGGGCTGATGGTCTTCGCCGACGAGATCCGGGCGATCGTGCGCCGGTCGAGCAGCCAGAGCACGTGGCGCCAGATCGTGGGCGCGCTGAACCAGCACCCGGTGGACCCGGCGGAACGCGCCCGCCCCACGAGCCTCTCGCGCGTGATCGACCAGGTGCGCGGCAAGGTGACGAACCGCTCGATCGTGGTGATCGCCAGCGACCTGTTCATGGATCCGGCCGACCTGCAGACGGCCCTGGCGCGCCTGCGCCACGCCGGGCACGACGTGATCGTCTTCCAGGTGCTCGACAAGGCGGAAGAGGAGTTCGCGTTCACCGATAGCGCGCCGTTCGTGGGGCTCGAGGGCGAGGCGGCGGTGCGGATCGACCCGCGCGGGCTCCGCAAGGCGTACCTGGAGGTGTTCCGCAAGCACCAGGCGGAGGTCTCGCGCATCGTCCGGGGCATGAACTTCGACTGGGAGACCATCAGCACGCACGACTGGCTGGGACCGCCCCTGGCGGCGTTCATCGCGCGGCGCAACGCCATGCTCAAGCGGAGCTCGGCGTGAACTTCCTCAACCCCGCGTTGGCGGCGGCGGCGCTCGCCTGCATCGCGATCCCCATCCTCATCCACATCCTCATGCGCCGGCGGCGCCGCCCCGTGCCGTGGGGCGCGATGCGATTCCTGCTGGAGGCCTACCGGCGTCAGCGCCGGCGCACCAACCTGGAGCAACTGCTGCTGCTCGCGACGCGCTGCCTGCTGGTGGCGGCGCTGGCGCTCGCGGTCGGCAAGCCGGTGCTCGGGGCGTTGGCGGGGCGTGCCGCGGGCGGCGCGCGCACCGTGGTGTTCGTGATCGACGACGGGCTCGCGTCGCTCGCGGCGGACGGCACGGGGGAAACGGACCTGGCCCGGTCGAAGCGCCGCGCCCTGGAGATCATCGACACGCTCGACGCCTCGCGGGGCGATCGCGTGGGCGTGGTGACGGCCGGCGGCCCGGCCGACGCGCCGGTGATGCCCCCGACGCCCGAGTTCGCCGCGGCCCGCGAGGTCATCGCGGCGCTGCCCGGCACGCACGCCCGCTCGGATCTGGCGGGCGCCCTCGCGTTGGCGGCGGGCGACGCCGGCGCGGCGGGCCAGGCCGCCACGAGCGGGGATCGCGTGGAGGTCGTCGTGCTCTCGGCGTTCCGCGCGGGGTCGGTGTCGCTGGAAACCTCTCCGCCGCGCCTGCCGGCGACGGGCGTGGCGCTGCGGGCCACCGAGCCCGCGACGGCGGTGGTCGACGACGTGGCGGTCGTGGGCGTCGAGCCCCTGCGCCGGGTGCTGCTGGGGGCGGGCGCGGCGGCGCCGACGTCGACCCCGGTGCGCGTGCTGCTGCGGCGGTCGGGCCCGGGCGCGGGAGCCGCACAGACCACCCGCGTGGTGGTGGGCGTGGAAGGGCCGGGCGCCGACGGCGCGAGCGACGGGCGCGCCCGCGTGGTGCACACGTGGAGCCCCGGGCAGTCGGAGGCGAGCGTGTCGGCGTCTGTCGAACTGCCGCGCGGCGCGGCGTCGCAGGGGCGGATCGTCCTGCGCGCCGATGTCGACCGCGACGCCATCGCGCCCGACGACACGTTCCGTCGCGTCGTGCCCGTGCGCGACCGTCTGGAAGTGGCGCTTGTCGCCCCGGGCGCGGGGCGCGTCGGGGCCGCGGTGAACGAGTACGGCTCGGGCGACTGGCTGGCGCTCGCGCTCGCGCCCGAGACCGACCTGGGCGTGCGCCGGCGCCAGGCGGGTGAGATCCGCCTGAGCGTGTTCGATCCTGCGCGGCCCGCGCTCCCGGCGAACACGGGGCTGGCGCTGCACGAGGTCGACGCGGTGCTGCTCCCGCGCCCGGACCTGCTCGACGACGCCGGCTGGGCCGAGGTCGCGCGTGCGTGGTCGAACGGCGCGCCGGTGATCGTGAGCGCCCCCGAGGGCGTGCAGACGCACCTGTGGGGCGACGCGCTGATCGCCCGCTTCGGGCTGGATTGGACGCTGCCCCGCGAGTCGCGCGAGATGCCCGACGCCCTGGGCGTGGTGCACACGCGCGCGGACCAGGGCGGGATCCTGTCGCTGCTCAATGCCGAGATGCCCGAACTGCTGCGGGGCGTCGCGGTGCGCCGGGTGCTCGGCCCGCAAGGACCGGCCGGGTCGTTCGAGACGCTGCTCGCCCTGTCCGACGGCACGGCGTTGCTCGTGAGCACCAGCCCGCCCGGCGGGCGCGCGCCGATCGTGTACCTCGGCACGGCGGTGCACCTGGAATGGACCGACCTGCCGACCCGCCCGCTCATGGTCCCGCTGGTGCAGGAACTCGTCCGCCAGAGCGTGGGGCGCGCGGGCGGGTCCGTGCAGTCGGTCGCGGGCCTGGCGCCCGGCCTGCCGCAGGGTGCGGCGGAACTGGTGCGCGTCGGCGCGGACGCGCCCGGGCCGGCGCTCGCGCGCGTGGGCCCCTCCGGCGCGATCGACCCGGCCCTGCGCTACGCCGGGCTGTACAGCGTGCGTGGCGGCGGGGGCGCCACGGTCGGCATGCTCGCGGTGAACCCCGACCCGGCCGGGGCGGGCGTCGACGTCTCGGGGCGTGAGGGCGTCGAGCGCTGGCTCACGCAGACGGGTGTTGCGTTCGAGTGGCTGCGCGACGACGCCCCGGGCGAGGCGGGCGAGCCCCGCAACGGACGCACCCCCGACGACACGCCCCCGATCAGCCCGTACCTGCTGGGCGCCGCGATCGCGCTCGCGCTCGTCGAGACCGTGTTCGCCCGGTTCTTCAGCCATGCACGCGTGGACGACGCGCCCGGGGGTGCGGCGTGAGCACGTGGATCGATCGGCTGCTCGGGCTCGAACGACTCTCGTCGGCCGACGCGGGCGTGGAGTTCTCGCTGGTGACGCCCGTGCCCGCGTGGGGATGGCTGCTCATCACCCTGGCGGCGTTCGCGTACGCCGCGTGGTCGTACGGGCGGCTCGTGGGCCCGCGGGGCGTGCGCATGGCGCTCGCGGGGCTGCGGGGCGTGCTGATCGTGCTTCTGGTGCTGCTGTTCTGTCGCCCCCAACTCGTGCGGGCGCGCGAGCGCGTCGAGCGCGACTGGGTCGTGGTGATGCTGGACCGCTCGGCGTCGATGACCGTGGCGGATGTCGAGCGCGCCGGGCGGCGCGTGGCGCGCGAGGCGCAGATGCGCGAGTCGCTCGACGCCGCCCGCCCCGTGCTGGAGCGCATCGCCGAGCGCCGGGGCGTGCTGTACCTGGGGTTCGACGCCGGGGCGTACGACCTGGCGGGCGCGCCGGGCGAGATTCCCGAGCCCGCCGGCACGCGCACGCTGCTGGGGCAGTCGCTCGAGCAGGCGCTGCGCCGTGTGGCGTCGCGACCCGTGGCCGGGGTGGTGCTGGTGTCGGACGGGCGCTCGGCCGACGCGGTGTCGCGCGGCACGCTGCGCCAGCTCGAGGCGCGCGGGACGCCGGTGTTCGTGCTGCCCTTGGGGAGCGCGCAGGACCTGGCCGACCTGGCCGTCGCCGGCGTCGAAGCGCCGGGGGCCGCGTTCGCGGGTGATTTCGTGCCCGTGCGCGTGCGGATCGACCGTCGGGGGGGCGAGGGGGCGCCCGTGCGGGGCGTGGTCGAACTGATCGACGCGGACACCAATCTCACGCTCGACGAGCGGTCGTTCGATTCCTCGGACCCGTCGCTGGAAGTCACGGTGACGACGCGCCCGACGCGTGCCGGCCCGCTGCGGGCGCTCGTGCGCCTGCGGGCGCAGACCCCGGACCTGACGCAGGACAACAACAGCGCGGTCGTGCAGGTGCAGGTGGTGGAGCAGCCCATCCGCGTCGCGTACTTCGACGGCTACCCGCGCTGGGAATACCGCTACGTCAAGAACCTGCTGGTGCGCGAGGCGTCGATCCGGTCCTCGGCGCTGCTGCTGGCCTCCGACCGGCGGTACATCCAGGAAGGGACCGACCCGCTGCCGGCCGTCCCGCGCACGAAGGACGAGTGGAACACGATCGACGTCGTGGTGATCGGCGACATCCGCCCGGCGCTCTTCAGCGAGGACCAACTGCGACAGATCCGGGCGCTGGTGGCGGAGCGCGGCGCCGGGCTGCTGTGGATCGGCGGGCCGTCGGCCACGCCCGACGCCTGGCGCGGGACGCCGCTCGCCGACCTGCTGCCCGTGACGCTCTCGACCAACCCCGAGGAGGGCGTGCAGTCCTGGCCCGGGCCGGTGGTGCTGCGCCCTGCGCCGGGCGCGGAGCGCTACGGCGTGCTGCGCCTGAGCGACGCTCGCGACCGCGCCTGGCCGGCCGAACTGAGCGACCCCGACCTGGGCTGGACCCGACTCTACTACGCCCAGCGATTCGCGCCGCAGAACCTGAAGCCCACGGCCGAAGTGCTCGCGACCGCGCACGCCGCCTCGGACCCGAGCGGCACCGGCACGCCGATCATCATGACGATGCGGTACGGCGCGGGGCGGATCGCCTACGTCGGCACCGACGAGACCTGGCGGTACCGCTACGCCCGCGGCGAAACGCTGTCCGAGCGGATCTGGATCCCGCTCGTGCGTCTGCTGGCGCGCGAGAGCCTCGGGCGCAGCGGGCGCCCGGCGATCCTCGCCGCATCGCCCGAGCGCGTAGGGCGGGGCGACGTCGTGCGGGTGTCGATCCGGCTGCTCGACCAGGCGCTGATCGAACGCCGCCCGCCGTCGGTCACGGTGCGCATCACGCCCGAGCGCGAGGGCGAACGCCCGTTCGAGATCGTGCTGCGTCCGGAAGGCGGCGGCGACGACGACCTGCCCGGCGTCTTCGGCGCCACGTGGGTGCCTCCCGACGCGGGGGTGTACACGCTCCAGCCCGCCGACGCGATGTTCGCGGGGCTCGACATCACGGCCAAGGTCGACGTCGTGAACCCCGACGACGAACTCCGCCACCCGCAGGCCGACCACGCGCTGCTCGCGGCGTTGGCCGAGCAGTCCGGGGGGGTCGTGCTCGACCCGGCCCGGCCCGAGGCGCTCGAGACGCTGCTTCCCAACCGCGAGGTGCGCGTGCAGGGCGTGCCGGACATCGAGACGCTGTGGGACAAGCCGTTCGTGTGGGTTCTGTTCATGGTGCTCGTCGCGGCGGAATGGATGACCCGCCGCCTGATCAAGCTCTCATAACCCATGGCGCGGGCGGGCGCGGCGGGGCTCCCCGAGGAGTCACGGGCGCGTCACGTCCGCACCCGCCGGGCGTTCGCCGCGTACATTGGTAATGGGACGTGCCCGACCGCCCGCGTGCGCGCACAGGGTTGTGCCGGCGTGCGGTTTCGGACGATTGTTCAGGGAAGCGCCGGGCGCGCTCGTGGAGGGATGAAGCGCATGGACGCCGCGGACTCCCACGAGCATCGGTCGGCCGGGGCGGTGACGCGCCTGACGTCGCTCCTCTCAGGGTTGCGACGGGCCGCGCGGGCCCAACTGGTGCTGCAGCGGGCGGGGCAGATCGTGGCGGCCCTCTTCGGCGCCGCACTGGTGGTCGGCCTGATCGACTACGCGTTCCGTCTGCCGATGGCGCTGCGTCTGCTCGTCTGGGCCGCCGGCCTGGGTGTCGCCGCGTGGTGGGCGTGGCGCCGAGTGGTGCCGGCGCTGCTGTTCAACCCCTCGCTCACGGAGATGGCTTTGCGCGTGGAGCGCAGCGACGCCGGGCGCCGGGCGGGCTTGGCTGGTGTGCTCGCCTCGGGGCTGGAGCTCGGACGAAGGCCGCGCGGGGGCGGGCTCACCGACGCGCTCGCGACCGAGGCGCTCGCGCGCGCGGTCGAGGGGCTGGGGCGGCTTCCCCGCGCGGGCGCGTTCCTCAACCCGCGCCAACTGCGTCGCGCGATGGCTTCCCTCGCGATCGTGGGCGTGCCGATTGTCGCGACCAGCCTCCTCGCGCCCGAGTTCGCGCGCATCGGCTGGGCGCGCGTCGCCACCCCGTGGTCGGGCGCCGCCTGGCCCAAGCGCACGATGGTCGTCAACGCGACGCCGATCGCGGCCCACCCGCTCGGCACGCCCATCCCGCTGCGGGCCCTGCTCACCCGCACGCCCGCACGCGTCGGCGCGACCGATGTCGGCGTCGAGTATCGCGTGGTGGCCGACGGGAACGAAGGGCCGTGGCGCCGCGCGCTGCTGACGTCGCAGGAACGGCGCGCGTCGTTCGACCCCGGCGCCGGCGCGCCCCTGGTCGAGGGCGAGTTGTTCGAGCGCCTCCTGGATACCGGCGGCATGGGCGCGAGCGACGCGGCGACGCCCGCCGAGCTCGAGTTCGCCTTCGAAACGGCCGACGACCGCTCGGCCGTCGGGCGCGTCACGCTCGTCACCCCGCCCGCGATCACGGGTGCGCGCGCGGACATCACCCCGCCGGCGTACGTGGGCGACGTGCTGGCGGACGCGCCGCACGCCGGGGGCACGCACGACCTGGGCACGGGGCGCGACGATCGCGCGGTGTTGGGTCCGGTGCTCGCCGGCTCGCGGGTCACGATCGTGCTGAATCTGAACAAGCCCGTCCCCGGCCCGGGGGGCGAAGACCTGCGCGCGTGGGCGTCGCGCGCCGTCCCGGGGCTCGAGCACACGTCCGACCTGCAGGGAACCTTCGACGGCGCCACGTGGACGCTCTCGTTCGACGCGAAGGAGAGCATGCGTGTGCCCGTGACGCTGGTGGATTCGTACGGCATCGGCGCCACGGACGAAGCGGTGTTCCGCGTGGACGTGCTCGAAGATCGCCCCGCGATGGCCGCCGTCGTCGAGCCCGTGTCCGACGAGCCCGTGCTGCCCGACGCGGCCGTGCCCGCGGCGGGCGAAGGGCGCGACGACGTGGCCCTCGCGTGGGTGCGCCTGCTGTACCAGACGGCCCGCCCGCCCGCGGGCTCGGAGGGCGCCCCGCCCGAGGCGCAGGGAGAGCCGATCGAGCTGGCGTCGGTTCGCCCCGCGCAGGGCCCGGCGACGACGCGCGAGCGGGCGAACTCCACGCTCGACCTCTCGCCCCTGGGCCTCGCGCCGGGCGACGAGGTGTGGATCGAGACCGAGGCGCAGGACGCGCTGGGCGCGTCGGGCGCGCGCGAGCCAAGCCGCTCCGCACGACGGCGGCTGCGCGTCATCGGCGAGAGCGAGTTCATCGAGCAGATCCGCGCGGAACTCTCGGGCGTGCGCGAGTCGGCCAAGCGCCTCGCGGGCGACCAGGAGCGTCTGCGCGGACGCCTCGACGGGGCGAAGACCGACCCCGAGACCGCCGCCGACCAGGTGGGCGCGCAGGGAGCGCTGGGCGAACGCCTGACGCCCATCGGCGACGTGCTGCGCCGGCTGACGGCCCGGGTCGAACGCAACCGGCTGGAAGACGAGTCGCTCAGCGGCATGCTGCGCGATGCGCAGGCGTTTGTGGACAGCGCGGGCGAGAAGTCCGACCGGGCCACGGCGGCGCTGGACGAACTGAGCCGCCCGGGGCGGGCGGAGCGCGAGCGGGCCGACGCCGCGGCGCGGGGCGAGGCGGCGCAGCGGGGCGTGGAGGAGGAACTGGCGGCGCTGGCGAACCTGCTGGACCGGGGGCAGGATTCATGGGCGGTGCGTCGGCAGTTGGAGCGTCTGCTGACCGAGCAGCAGCAGATCCGCTCGCAGACGCGTGCGGCGGGCGACGCCGTGCGCGGGCGGGCGGCGGAGGAACTGTCGCGCGCGGAGCGCGAGGACCTGGAGCGCCTGGCGCGTCGCCAGCGCGAGGCCGGGCAGCGGGCCGACGCGATCGTCGAGGCGCTCTTGCAGCGCGCGCAGGCGATGGAGGCGGGGGACGCGGCGCAGGCGCAGGCGATGCAGGCCGCCGCACAGCGGGCGCAGCAGGAGCAGCTCGCGGACTCGCAGCGCCGGGCGGCGGACGAGATCGAGCAGAACCAGAGCGGGGCGGCCGACGAGCTGCAGGCGCAGGCCGAGCGCGCCATCCAGCGCGTTCTGGACGAACTCGACCGGGGCGAGGCGCGGCGCGACGAGCAGTTGCGCCGGGCGCTGGCCGAGCTCACCGAGTCCATCACGCGGCTCATCGAGGCGCAGGAGCGGGAGATCGCCCGC
Source organism: Planctomycetota bacterium (assembly GCA_033763975.1). NCBI lineage: Bacteria > Pseudomonadati > Planctomycetota > Planctomycetota bacterium. The sequence goes on along the minus strand of JANRJM010000006.1, from coordinate 53,786 downwards.
CTGGGCGCGGTCATCGCGGGCGGGGCGCCCGCCGAGCCGGCGCTGGACGCCGCCATGGCGACCCTCAACCAGAACACGCTCGCGGTGCAGGCGAGCGCCCGCGAGGCGGCCCGGGGCGCGACCGAACTCATCGACCTGCTCGGGGCCGCGGCGGACGCGCAGGGGGCGGCGGTGGCGGCCCTGCGCCTGCCCGACCTCGCCGAGGCCGACGGCGCGGAGCGGCTCAGCCTCAGCCGCCTGCGCGAGGCCCTCGCCCGCGCGGAGCAGATGCAGGAAGAAGCCGACGAACGCAGCGCCGACCGGCGCCGGGCGGAGCTGCGCCAGGCGTACGCCGAGGCGGCCGAGACGCAGGCGGCGTTGCTCACGCGCAGCGAGCCCTTCGCGGGGCGCGAGCTGTCGCGGCGCGATCGCAGCGAGGTGCGGGGCGTGGGGAACGAGCAGGCCGAGCTGCGCGAGCGGCTGGCGCAGTTGCGTTCGAGCACCGAGGAGCTCGCCGAGGCCAAGGTCTTCGAGTTCGCGCACCAGCGCCTCGACGGGGCGATGGCCAGAGCGGCCGAGCGCCTGCGCGCGGGCGCGGTCGCCGCCGCTACCGTCCGCGATCAGCAGGGCGCCCTGCGCGTGCTGCAGGGGCTGGTGCGGGCCCTGACGAACGACCAGAAGGACGACGAGTTCCGCAACGAAGAGGGCGGCGGGGGCGGCGACGGCGCGGGCGGTCAGGGCGGCGAGCAGCCCCTGATCCCGCCGCTGGCCGAGCTCAAGCTGCTGCGTGCCATGCAGGGCGAGGCCGCGGAACTGACGAGAGCGCTCGACGACGCGCCGGACGCCTCGCCCGAGGAGGTCGAGTCGCTGGTATCGCTGCAGGCGGAGCTGGCGCGCCGCGCGCTGGTGATGCTGGAGGCGTTGGAGAAGAACGCGGAGGGGCCGTCGATCGTGCCGGCGCCGGACGCGGTCCCCCAGGAGCCCGACGCGCCCGGCGGGGCGAAGCCTCCCGCGCCGGCCCCCGCGCCCGAGGAGGACACGCCGTGAACGTGCGAACATTGCTGCTGGTGGCGTGGGGCGTCGCGTGTAGCGTGGCGTGTAGCGCGGCGTGGGCACAGTCCACCCAGCCGCCGATCGAGAAGCCCGCTGAGAACGCCGGCGAGCAGCCCGCCGAGAAGCCCGGAACGCCGCCGGCGTCGCCGGGCGTGCCGCCCTTGCCGACGCTGGATGAACTGCTGGGCCTGCCCCCGGCGCGCGAGCCCGCGCCCGACGCGCCGAAGGCGGAGGACGCGACGCGCACCGAACTCGACCGGCAACTGACAGCGGGCGATGTGGCCGACGACTTCAACCAGGCGGTGCAGTTGATGTCGGACGCGGCGCGCCGGCTGGAGACGGCGCGCGACAAGGGCCCGCAGACGCAGCGCGTGCAGGACGAGGCGATCAAGCGGTTGGACAAGCTGATCGACGAGGCGCAGCGCCAGGCGAGCCGCAGCAAGAGCAAGTCGAAAAGTCGCCAGCAGCAGCCCCAGCCGGGCGAGGGCGACCAGCCGCAGCGTCAGAGCACGCAGGCGGACGCGTCGTCGCCGAGCGCGGAGGGGGGCGAGCCGAGCGTGCCCCGCCAGGACGGCGCGGGAAACCCGCCGCGGGCGTCGGGGGGCGCGTCGTGGGGCAACCTGCCCGAGCACGTGCGTCAGGCGCTGACGCAGGGGCAGTCGGACAAGTTCAGCGCGCTGTACCAGCGCATGACCGAGGAGTACTACAAGCGTCTGGCCGAAGAGGCCGGGAGGCGCCGATGAGCGGGGGCGTCGTGATCGCGGCGGCGTGCCTGCACGCGTGGGCGTCGACGCCCGCGCCGGTGCCGGCGTTCGCCGGGGCCGACACGGTCGAGTCGGCGGAGCTGATCCCGGGGGCGGCGATGGCCCCGGCGGAGATGTCGCAGCCCGAGCCAGGCCGCTCGGCGGAGAACAACCCGCTCGAGAACGAGATCACGCCCGAGCTGGACGCCGCCGTGGCGCGGGGGCTGGCGGCGTTGGCGCGCACGCAGAACGCGGACGGCTCGTTCGGCCCGGCGCAGTACGGGCGGACGGTCGCCGTCACGTCGCTCGCGTGCCTGGCCTTCATGGCCGACGGCAACCTGCCCGGGCGCGGGGCGTACGGCGAGCAGGTGGCGCGCGGGCTCGAGTACGTCCTGCGCAACTCCAGCGAGAACGGGCTGCTCGCCACGCCCACCGCGACCAGCCCCATGTACGGGCACGGGTTCGCGGCGTTGTTCCTGGGCGAGGTCTACGGCATGACCGCCGGCGGGGGCGAGACCGCCGAGTCCGACCGCGTGCACGCGGCCCTCGTGCGCGCCGTGCGCCTCATCCAGAGCACGCAGAACGAAGAGGGCGGCTGGCGCTACAACCCCGTCCCGTTCGACGCCGACGTCAGCGTCACGATCTGCCAGATCATGGCGCTCCGCTCGGCGCGCAACGCCGGGCTCGACGTTCCCAAGGAAACCGTCGACCGCGCGGTCGAGTACGTCCGCGCCTGCCAGAACCCCGACGGCGGGTTCCGGTACCAGATGATGGCCGGCCCGAGCGCCTGGCCCCGGTCGGCCGCGGGGATCGCCTCCCTCCAGTACGCGGGCATCTACGAGGACCGCGCGATCGACTCGGGGATGAACTACCTGTTCACCACGGCGATGCCCGGACGCCCGGATCAGCAGGCGATTCACTACTTCTACGGGCACTACTACGCGGTGCAGGCGACCTTTCTCGCTGGGGGCGCACGGTGGGCGGCGTGGTGGCCGGCGATCCGTCGCGAACTCATCCGGGCGCAGCGCCCCGACGGGCTGTGGGCCGATACCAGCGCGGGCGAAGATTACGGGACGGCGATGGCGCTCATCATCCTGCAAATGCCCAAGCGGTACCTGCCGATCTTCCAGAAGTGACACGACCCCGGTCCGGCGGAGGACGCGAAGCGATGCGTGCAGCAACGACGGGCGGATTCGTGCTTGGCCTGGCGATGGCCGCGGTCGGCGCGATGGCCGCGGTCGGGAGGTTGGCCGATGCGCAGCCCCAGGGCGGTGCCGACGTCCCCCGGCTCGTGCTCGATCGGGCGCTGCGCGAAACGCGCGGGCGGGTCGTCTCGCTGACCCCCGACGCCCTCACCCTGCGCGACGACGCGGGCCGCGTGCGCACCATCCCGCGCGCGGACGTGCTGGCGCTGCTGCCCGAGCGGGCGGCGGGGCCGACCGGCGCGGTCTCCGCGTCCTTCGAGCCCCGCATGCGCCTGGCCGACGGGCAGACCCTGCCCGGCACCATCTCGGCCGGCGGCGCGCCCGAGGGCGAATCGCTCCGGTGGGAATCGACGCTGCTGGGCTCGGTGCGCGTCACGCTCGAGGACGTCGCGGTGCTCGAACTGGGCGAACTGCCCGGGGGTGCGCCGGTGCGCGCGGGCACGGCCGATGTCGTGCGCCTGCGCAACGGCGACTCCGTCGAGGGGTTCGTCGCGGCCGTCGGGTCGGTGGTGCGCGTGGAGCGCGACGCCGGCGCCGTGGACGTCCCGCTCGAACGCGTGGCGATGATCGCCTTCGCCAACCCGGAGGCTTCGCCCGCGGGCGTCGCCCTCTGGCTGCACAACGGGTCGGTCGTGTCGGCGGGCTCCGTCTCGATCGCCGACGGCATGCTGGACTTCGAGGCGACGCTCACCAGCGGCGACGTCCGGGTGTCCGTGCCCGACGTGCGTGCGGCGCTCTTTGACCCCGGCGCGGTCCGAGGCCTGAGCGGGCTGGCGTGGACGGCGCAGGGCGTGGGCGCTCGGCGCTGGACCCCGCCCCCGGTCATCGGTGATACCGCGCGGGCGCCGCTGTTCGCCGCCGACGTCGAACTGCCCGGCCCGATGCAGGTCACGTTCGAACTGCCGGCGGGCGCGACGATGCTCGCGTGCGAGGCCGAACTGCCGGCGTCGTCGCGGGTGTGGGGCGATTGCGAACTGATCATGGACGTGGGCGGGCGCGAGGTCTCGCGCACGCGTCTGCACGCGGAGCGGCCAAAGGCCGACCTGCGCGTGGAGTTCGGCGGGGCGGTGCCCGCCGGGTCGCGCCTGCGTGTGACGGTGGCGCCCGGCAACCGGGGCGCGGTGCAGGACCGCGTGATCCTCCGACGCCCGCTGGTGCTGCTGGGGGGCGGGCGCTAGCGCACCTTGAGCGAGGCGAGCCCGACGACGACGAGCAGGACCGAGACGATCCAGAGTCGCGCGACGACCTGCTGCTCGGGCCACCCGCCCAGGTGCAGGTGATGGTGGAAGGGCGCGACGCGGAAGATGCGTTTGCCGCCGGTCGCCTTGAAGTACCCGACCTGGAGCGCGACCGAGCCGATCTCGAGGAGGAACACGCCGCTCATCAGGAGCACGACGAACTCCTGGCGCGTGACGATCGCGAGGTAGCCGATGATCCCGCCCAGGGCGAGGGCGCCGGTGTCGCCCATGAAGACCTGCGCGGGCGAGCAGTTCCACCAGAGGAAGCCGAAGCACGCCCCGGCGGTGGCGCCGGCGAGCACCGCGAGTTCGCCCGCGCCGGGGACGTACGGGACGAGCAGGTACTGGGCCATGGCCTGGTCGCCGGCGATCATCGCGAGCACGAAGACGCCGATGCAGACGATCCCGCTGATCCCGCCGGCGAGCCCGTCCATGCCGTCGGTGATGTTCACGGCGTTGCTCATGCCCGACACCATGAGCGTCCCGATGATGATGAACGCGGGCGCGCCGAGGAACAGCAGCGTGGAACTCAGTTGCCCGGGCCCGTCGTAGGTCTTCTGGAAGGGCAGGTTGAGCGCGTGGCGCACGTCGCCCTCGCCCGAGCCCTGGCGGAAGACGAAGTACCCCACGAGCAGCCCCACGCCGATCTGGAAGATGAGTTTCTCCCAGGCGTACAACCCCTGGCGCGAGCCCGAGCCCCGCTGGCGCGCGGTGAGCTTCAGGTAGTCGTCGAACCCGCCGAGCACCGCGAGCCACACCACGACGATCACGCCGAGCAGGACGTAGAACTGCGAGATGTCGGCGAGCAGCACGGTGCTCGTGAGGATCGAGCCGACGATGAGCACGCCGCCCATGGTGGGGGTGTTGGCCTTGGACGACGTGTGCGCGCGCAGGGCGTCGGCGTCGGTGGCGCCGCTGTCGCCGATCTTGAGGCGCACGAGCATTCGGATCGTGCGCTTGCCGAAGATGAGGACGAGCGCGAACGACAGGCCCGAGGCCAGCAACGCGCGGAACTGGAGCTGCTCGAGCACGCGGACGAAGCCGTACAGCCCCGCGTCGCGCAACGCATCGCCCAGCCACTCCACCAGCAGGAGGTAGATCATGCGGGGAGCGTCCCGTCGCGTACGTGGCGGGTCATGCCGTCGCCCCGGGCTTGAACTCGGTGAGCGCCTCGCCCTCCAGACGGCACGCGTCCAGCACGCGCTCCAGCGCCACCCCGCGCGATCCCTTGAGCAGCACCGCGTCGCCCGGGCGCAGCGCCTGGGCCACGCGCGACGCGTTCGGCCCCGCGACGTCGGCGAGCGTCCGCACGCGGTCGTCGCCCAGGGCCGCCCGCACGATCGACGCGCTGTGCGTCCAATGAGGTCCGACGAGCACGACCAGGTCCGCCCACGCGCACGCGCCCACCGCCGCGGCGCACTCCTCGTGCAGGGCCGGGGCGTGCACGCCCTGCTCGAGCATGTCGCCGAGGATCAACACCCGGCGGGCGGCGTCGCGGTACAGCTCGCCGAAGGTCTCGACCGCCGCCAGCAGCGACTCGGGGTTCGCGTTGTACGCGTCGTTCAGGAACTCGATCTCGCCGACGCGCACGCGCTGCAGGCGCATGGGCGGGGGCGTCGCGCGGGCCAGCCCGCCGGCGATGGCCTGCGTGTCCAGCCCCAGGCGACGGGCGACCGCGAAGGCGGCGACCATGTTCAGGGCGTTGTGCTTCCCGTGCAGCGGGGCCGCCAGCGCCTCGCGCTCGTTCACGCGCACGCGCAGGCCCTCGGGCGTGTCGCGCACGTCCGTCACGCGCAGGTCCGCCTCGGGCGAACGCCCGAACGTCAGCACCTGCGCGCGCTGCGAGAGCGCGATCGGCCGGGCCGCCTCCACCAGGTGGGGCGCATCGGCGTTCAGGATCGCCACGCCCCCGGCCCGCAGCCCGAGCAGCAGGCTCGCCTCTTCCTGCGCCACGCCCCGCAGCGAACCCAGCCCTTCCAGGTGCTCGCGCCCGATGCTCGTGATGACCGCGATGTCGGGCTCGGCCACGCTCGCCAGGGGTGCGATCTCGCCGGGCGCGTTCGTCCCGATCTCGCACACGAGGTACTGGTCGCCCCGGCGCGCGCCCAGCAGCGTGAGCGGGAGACCGACGGCGTTGTTGAAGCTCCGCGGCGCGTGCGTCCCGCGCATCGACGGCGCCAGCGCCGCGTGGATCAGGCGCACCGTCGTCGTCTTGCCGTTCGAGCCCCCGACGGCGATGACGCGCGTGGGGTCCAGCGTCTTGCGGTACGCCGCCCCCAGGCGCAGCAGGGCCGCCCCCGCGTCGGGCACGTGCAGCACCGCCACGGGGCGCTCCCACCCTTCGGCGGGCACGGCGCGGGGGTCGTCGATGACGAGCATGGCGGCCCCGGCGCGGACGGCGTCGCGCAGGTACGCGTGCCCGTCGGTGCGCTCGCCCCGCAGCGCGACGAAGAGCTGCCCGGGCTGCAGCGTGCGCGTGTCGATGCCCACGCCCGCGTCCGCCGGGGCGTCCGCGCGCGCCAGCCAGGTGCCCCCGAGCACTCCCTTGATCGCGTCGGGCGTCCAGAACGTCATGGGGCCGGCTCCGAAGGGGCGACGCGGGCGCGCCGGAGCTCGAGCGCCTCGCGCGCCACCTCGCGGTCGTCGAAGTGCGTGCGGACCGTGCCGCCCTTCCCGTCGGGCAGGATCTGCTCGGTCTCGTGCCCCTTGCCGGCGATCACCACGACGTCGCCAGGGGAAGCCTGTCGCACCGCGTGGTGGATCGCCCGGGCGCGATCGGCCTGCACCTCGATCGCGGGGCGAGCGGACGCGGGGATCCCCGCGAGGATCTCGTCGATGATGTCGCCGGGGCGTTCGGTCCGCGGGTTGTCGCTCGTCACGACCACGCGGTCGGCCAGGTCCGCCGCGGCCCGCCCCATCCGCGGGCGCTTCGTGCGGTCGCGATCGCCCCCGCACCCGAAGACGGCCCACAGGCGCGACGGGGTTTCCGTCTGCTTCGGCGCGCCCGCGGCGGACCGGATGTCCCCGGCGTGATGTCGCCCGGGCATCACCGCGCCCACGGTGAGCAGCACGTTGCGGAGCGAGTCGTCGCTGTGCGCGTAGTCGACGTACACGCGGACGTCGTCGGTGGGCGCGTGCACGCGTTCCAGGCGTCCGGGCGGGGCCGCGAGGCCCGGGAGCCCCGCCGCGAGCGCGTCGGCGCCCAGCCCCAGGGCGTGCGCGCACGCGCAGGCCTGCAGCGTGTTCATCGCGTTGTACCGCCCGACGAGCGGGACGCGCGCGTCGATCTCGCCCCACGCCCCGCGCAGGCGCAGGCGCATCGCGTCGAGGCTCTCGTCGAGGATCGTCGCGACGCAGTCCGCGCCGCGCTCGGCGTCCGTGAGCGCCCCGGGCGTCGCCACGGCGCAGCGCAGCACGCGGGCGCGGCAGTCGCGGGTCATGCGTGCGGCCCGGGGGTCCTGGACGTTCACCACCGCGAGCGCGTCGGGCTCGAGCCGCTCGAACAGCCGCGCCTTCGCGTCGGCGTAGGCGTCCATCGTGCCGTGGTAGTCCAGGTGGTCGCCCGACAGGTTCGTGAACACCCCGACGCGGAAGCGCAGCGCGTCGGCCCGGCGCTGGTGCAGCGCGTGGCTCGAAACCTCCATGCACGCCGCGGCGCACCCGGCGTCGACCATGCTCGCCAGGCAGCGGCTGGTTTCGGTCGCGGGGGGCGTGGTCATGCCCGACGCCGCCACCTCGCGCCCGTCGTCGACGAGCACTGTCCCGACCAGCCCGCAGCGCACGCCGGCCCCGTTCAGCAGGCGCCACACGAGGTACGTCGTCGTCGTCTTGCCGTTCGTGCCCGTCACGCCCACCAGCGAGAGACGCGACGACGCCCCGCCGTAGAACCGCTCCGCGATCACGCTCAGCACCGCCGGCACGTCCGGGGCGTACACCAGCGGGACGGCTCCGTCGCCCGCCAGACGCAGCGACGCGTTGTCCGTCAGCACCGCCGACGCCCCCGCCCGCAGCGCCTGCTCGATGAACGCGTTGCCGTCGGCCTTCAGCCCCCGACGCGCGATGAACAGCGTGCCCGGCACGACCGTGCGGCTGTCCTCGCTCAGGTCGCACACCCGCGCGTCCCGGTCGGGATCGCGGCGCACCGACAAGCCCGAGACAAGTTCCGACAGCAGCATCCGTCCTCCGTGACGGCCAAGCGTATCGGCGAAACCGGCGACCGAGGTCGAATCCGCGCGCCCTACTCCGGCAGCACCAGCATCGCGTCCCCGTACGAGTAGAACCGGTACCCCTCCTCGATCGCGCGCCCGTAGTGCGCCAGCAGCCGCCCCACGCCGCCCTCCACAAGCGACGCGACCATCGCCAGCAGCGTCGACCGGGGCAGGTGGAAGTTCGTCAGCAGCCCGTCCGTCCAGCGCCACGCATACCCGGGGGTGATCAGCAACCGCGATTCGTGCCACCGCCCCGGCGCCGCGTCGCCCCGGGCGTACGCCTCGACCGTGCGTGCGGCGGTGGTTCCCACGCACACCACCCGCCCGCCCGAGACCCGCGTCCGCTCGATGGCCGCCGCCGTCGCCTCGCTCAGAAAGCACGCTTCCGCGTGCATCGGGTGCTGCTCGACGAACTCCGTCTCCACCGACCGGAACGTGCCCGTGCCCACGTGCAGCACGACCTCGGCGACGCCCACGCCGCCCGCGCGGAGCGCGTCGAGCACGCCGGGCGTCAGGTGCAGTCCGGCGGTGGGGGCCGCCACCGATGCACCCGCGTCGCCCGCGAAGAGGGTCTGGTACCGCGCGCGGTCGTACGCGTCATCCACCGTCTGGCCGGCCTGCGCACGGGCACGCAGGATGTACGGCGGCAGGGGCGTCCGCCCGACCCGCGCCAGAACGTCCGGCGTGCGGGCGCCTGGGTCCGCAGTGCCACTGGCGGCCCGGTCGATGACGCGCACCCGCCACGCGCCCGGCTCGTGCTCGACGCGCTCGACCAGTTCCAGATCCACCCCGCCGTCGGTTCCGTCCGGCGCGTGCAGCCGCACCACGACGCCCGCGTGCGGGCGGCGCGCCCGCAGCATGACGATCCAGTCGGCACCGGCCTGCGCGAGGAACAGGCCCTCCACGTGCCCCCCGCTGTCGACGCGCGTCCCTTCCAGGCGGGCCGGCAGCACGCGCGTCGTGTTCAGCACCAGCAGGTCGCCCGCGCGCAGCAGCCCCGGCAGGTCGCGGACGTGCAGGTCGATGGCGGGGGCGTTCCCGGTCCTGCGGACGACCAACAGCCGGGCCGCGTCGCGCGGCTCGGCGGGCGTCGTCGCGATGCACCGCGACGGAAGGTCGTACTCGAGGTCCCGGGTGGGCAGCATCGTCGGCGTGGCACCGCGTGGACGACCGCTGTTGCTCGCCCGCAACACACGCTCTACGCGGCGGGGAGGGCACGCACCCGACGCCGCGTGGATCGTCCACGCGGGCGATCTTATCGGAAGGGCGGGGTGCGGCCCGCGGGTTGACGCGGTTTCCTCCGTGCGCATCGACGACGGACACGCCGCGCTCTTCTTCGCCAGGCCCGTGGCGTGCGCGCCGTTGCGCGAGGTCGAGCCGGCCTGCCCGTGCCCTGCCGACCTGCCGCACGACCCGTGCCGGCGCCACGATCTCCGCACGCCCCCCTTCCACCGGTTCCTGGCCGAACTCCCCGCGCCGCGGCGATCACCCGATTCCTACGAGCCCGCGACGTCCGCGGCCCCGGCCAGCTCGTGGCGACCTGCCGCACGCACCGAGCCCCTGGGGGGCGAACCCCCGGCACCGCGGCGTGCGCCGGCGGAAGTGCGCCAGCACGTCCGATATGTGATCGAGCGCCTGCTGGGCCTGGGTCGCATACTCGACGTGATCATCTAGCCGGATCGCGGGAATCCGTCGCTGGGGCGAAGCCGCAACACGATGTCGCGAAAGATGTTGCGTGCGGACACCACGGGCTTTGACCCCCGGTGCGCAGATGGTGCTGGACGGGTCGGCACGCGTGTTGTACCTGTACCTGCTGTGACACGTGTCCGGCTGATGCTGGGAGTGCTCGCGGCCGCCTGGCTGGCCGGTTGCAGCACGTCGGTGCCGATCCGTTCGCAGGGCGTACGGCTAGCGGGACAGGGCGAGAGCGAGGCGCTGGTGTTCCCGGCGTTCGGGGGCGCGGCGGAGGGCGCGGAGTTCGCACGGCGGGACGACGCGCTCGCGATCCGGGACGTGCGGACGGCGTTCGAAGAAAGCGCCTGGCCCGAGCCGTCGCGTCCGAGCCTGGACCGGGCGCGGTACCTGCACCTGTGGGACCATCACGCGGACGTGGTGCTGTACTTCCGGCGGCATCCGCGGACGGCGTGGTGAGCGCGCGTCAACGCCCGGGCGGGCGACGCGCCCAACCCGGGCGTGGAACTCGAAATCGCGGGGGCGGGGGCCGCACGGAGAGAACCCCCGCCCCGGTTGGAAGAGCGCCCGGTGTCCCGGGCGCCGGAACTCAGTCGTGCAGCGCCGAGGTGGCGGGCGGGTCGATGTTGCGCAGCACCATGGTGGTGTCGATGCGGAAGTTGGACTGGGTGCGGTGGCGCTCGGCGAAGAAGAACTTCAGGCTGTACTGGCGCCCGTCGATCAACCAGTTCAGGCGGTCCAGCTCGACGGTCTGGGAGACGGCGCCGTGCACGCCGCCGATGTCCACGACCAGCTTGTTGTCGATGAACACCCAGACGTCGTCGTCGCCGGTGAAGGTGAAGGCCTGGCCTCGCCCTTCCTCGTAGATGAAGCTGGTGTCCAGCTCGAACGTGAAGTGGAAGTTCTGGCTCGGGGTGCTCCCGCCGGAGTTGCCCCACAGCTCGCCGTTGACCGGGAAGAACCCGCCGCGACCGGCGAAGACGGGGTCGGTGCGGTCGTTGAAGGTGTAGATGTTGGAGTTGGGCTGGCGCATCAGGTTCAGGGTCAGCTGGCGCGACAGGTTGACGCCCGGCACGTCACGGAACCACTGGTCGAAAGAGGCCGAGGTGGTCAGCGCGCCGCCGGCGGTCGAGGAGACCGAGCCGTTGACGTCGCCCGAGCGGCTCTCGATGTACGACTTCCCGCCCAGGCGGTTGCGCCCCTGGCTGTCGCGGAACTGGCTGCTCAGCTTGTTGCCGGTCGAGCGCATCACGGGCTTGCCGTCCGCGCTCAGATCGTCGCTGATCATGTTCACGTACTGGCCGAACCCGCCGGTGGGCTGGCGCTCAAAGTCCGGATGCCCGCCCGAGGCGGTGCGCTCCTTGAAGTCGCGCACCGTGCCCGTCAGCGAGATGGACGAGGGCAGGTGGGCGTAGGGGTCGCTCGAACGGTGTGCGGGCGCCAGACTGGCGGCTCCGCCCGCAGCGCCAACCAGCGCCAACGCCGCGATCAGGGTGCCTCGGTTCATGTTCATGGTGTCCTCCGTGGATTCCGGTCCGCCGCCGGGAAAACCGGTCGGCCGGTCGCTGCGGGCAACGCACCCGACGACGAACCATCAGCAAAGGTGCATTTCCCGCGTGCGGCGGCAAGGGATGAAGACCGCTCCCGCGCCCGCTGACCGGCGCGCACGCCGCCTGCGCCGGGCGTGCCGTCCTGCACAAGCCCGGCGACGCCGGCGGCCGATGTATGATCGGACGCTCCCGCGCGGGAGCACGTGACGCACGCACCGACCCCGTCCTCCGCCCATCGCGGCGGCGGGGCGTCTTTCCGTCAGGACGGCCACCATGGATATGTTCGTGATCGAGGGGGGTCGCCGTCTGTACGGGCGGCTGCAGGTCAATGGGTCCAAGAACTCCTCGCTGCCCCTTCTGGCGGCGACGCTCCTCACCGACCAGCCCGTCACGCTCCGCGACGTGCCCTCGCTCGCCGACGTGCGCAACATGCTCCGCCTGCTGGGCGAGCTCGGCTGCGTCCGCGAGGACGGGGCCGAGGACATCGCGACCATCGGCTCGGGCGTGGTCTCGCTGCGCGTCGACGACGCGTCAAAGTCGCACGCCCGCTACGACATCGTGCGCACCATGCGCGCGTCGATCTGCACGCTGGGGCCGATGCTCGCCCGGCGCGGCGTGGCCCGGGTCTCGATGCCGGGCGGGTGCGCGATCGGCGATCGCCCCGTGGACATCCACCTGCGCGGGCTGGCCGCCCTGGGCGCGCAGGTCTCGCTGCAGTCCGGGGACATCGTCGTGAAGGCGCCCCCGTCCGGGCTGAAGGGCGGGACGATCTTTCTGGGCGGGCCGTTCGGCTCGACCGTGCTGGGCACCGCCAACGTGCTGTGCGCCGCGTGCCTGGCGCGCGGGACGACGATCATCGAGTGCGCCGCGTGCGAGCCGGAGATCGTCGACCTGGCCGGGCTGCTGACGGCGATGGGCGCGAAGGTGCAGGGCGCGGGCTCGCCCCGGATCATCATCGAGGGCGTGGAATCGCTGGGCGGGGCGGATTGGACGATCATCCCGGACCGGATCGAGGCGGGCACGTTCATGATGGCCGCGGCGATCACCAACGGCGACCTCACGATCGACAACTGCCCGCTCGACGCGTTGCTGTCGACGGTGTATGCCCTCGAGAGCGCGGGCGTGCACGTGACGCCCGTGTCGGGCGTGGGCGCCTCGCCGGTGCGCCAGCGTTCGCCCTCGCTGACGATCACGAGCGGGACGTCGATCCCGCGGGGCCTGACCGACGACCCGATGCGTCGGACGGTGCGCGTGACGTGCGACCGCGTGCTGCGTCCGGTGGAAGTCACGACGCAGCCGCACCCGGGATTTCCGACGGACCTGCAGGCGCAGCTCGTGACGCTGCTGTGCCTGGCGGACGGGAACTCGGTGATCACGGAGCGGATCTTCCCGGACCGCTTCCTGCACGTGGCGGAACTGCTGCGGATGGGCGCCAAGATCGTGCGGCAGGGGCCGAGCGTGATGATCACGGGCGTGCGCAAGCTCATCGGGGCGCCGGTGATGGCGAGCGATCTGCGGGCGAGCGCGGGGCTGGTGCTCGCGGGCCTGGCGGCCCAGGGCACGACGGTGGTGAACCGCGTGTACCACCTGGACCGCGGGTACGAGCGGATGGAAGAGCGGCTTCGCTCGCTCGGCGCGGCGATCGAGCGGAAGGACGAGAAGGAACTGGCGGGCGCGGCGTCGGAATGACGCTCCGGGGGGGCGGGAGGTTTTCCCGCGGTGGGCAAGGGCGTATACTCCCTCCCCGCCGGCGTCACCGGAGGCCGTCGGGCTCGTTCGGGCTTGTAGCTCAGTTGGCTAGAGCGCACCCCTGATAAGGGTGAGGTCGTTGGTTCGAATCCAATCAGGCCCACTAGGCCGGGGCGCTCGGGTGAGCGCCCCGGCGTGCTTTTTGGGGCATCGCACCGCGCGGGCGGCGGATGCCCGGCGCGTATCATGGGAGTTGGTGCGCGCCGGATGCGCGACCGAGGAGGCGGCATGCGGGTCGACGTGATCGGGCAGAACTTTGACGTGACGGACGCGATCCGTGCGTACGCGGAGACGAAGGCGGGGAAGCTCACCAAGTACTTCGACGGGCTGCAGGCGGTGCGGGTCCGGGTGGCGAAGCTGAACCACAAGGCCGGTTCGGAGTACAACGTCGAGTTGATCCTGGACGTGGAGAAGCACGACGACTTCGTGAGCCACTCGGACTGCCGGGACCCGTACGAGGGGATCGACCTGGTGTGCGAGAAGGGGGAGCGTCAGTTGCGGGACTTCAAGGAGCAGTTGAAGAACCCGAAGGCGTGAGGACGGGAAGACCGCCTCCCGGGCGCCGGGGGCAGTTCAGGAGCCGCGTGTGATCAAGCTGACCCGCATCGTGCCGGAGGGGGGCATCGTGGTGCCGCTGGCGGCGTCGGACCGCGACGGCGCGGTCGCGGAGCTGGTGGAGGCGCTGGTATCGAGCGGCGCGGTCCGCGCGGAACTTCGTCAGGAGTTGACGCAGCGGATCCTGGCGCGCGAGCGGATCGGCTCGACGGGGTTCGGCAAGGGCGTCGCCGTCCCGCACGTGAAGCACCGGGACATCACGTCGATGGTCGCGGGGATCGGGCTGTCGTCGCACGGGATCGACTTCGTGGCGCTGGACCGCCAGCCGGTGTTCTCGGTGTTCCTGCTGCTGAGCCCCGAGGACCGCCCCGAGGACCATCTGCACGCGATGGAGGTGATCTTCCGCAACCTCAGCAAGGACACGTTCCGGCGGTTCCTGCGTCAGGCGCAATCACCGGCCGACGTGCGGACGCTGCTGGAGGAGGCGGACGGGCAGGGCCTCAACGGGTAGCGAGCGGGCGCCGCCTCGGCATGCCGGGGGCAGCGGCGGAGGGATCTGGGTGGGGAACGGGGCGTCCATCACGGTGAAGATCGTCAATCGGCTGGGGCTGCACGCGCGCCCCGCGATGACGTTCGTGGACGTGGCGTCGACGTTCCAGTGCGCGATCCGGGTGTGCAAGGGCGACACCGACGTCGACGGCAAGTCGATCATGCAGATGATGATGCTCGCGGCGAGCCAGGGCAGCGAACTGCGAATCACCGCCGAGGGCGCGGACGCCGACGCCGCCCTCGTCGCGCTCAAGCGTCTCGTGGAGAGCGGGTTTGACGAAGAGTGAACCGCCCGTCGCGCCCGCCGGGCTCGACCGCCGCGCCGGACTCGATCCGCGCGTTGTTGCGATCCTGCGCTGCCCCCGCACCGGGCAGGCGCTGCGCGAAGAACGTTCGGGCGAGCGCCACGAACTCGTGACGGTCGACGGCACGCTGCGGTACCCGGTCGTGAACGGGATGCCGGTGCTGAGCGGCGTCGCCGACCAGTCCGCGTCACCGCCCGCAGGCCCGCCCGGTCCCGACGCCGTCTCGTCACCGGGCTAGTACCCGTCGGGCGCGCCGCCCTTGCGCGGGTCGCTGGCGGCCTCCCACCCCCGCGGGCTTCGCTTCACGATCTGCACGTTGCCGATCGCCTTGCGCGTGCCCAACGAATGCCCGAGTTCGCCGAGGCCGGCGGCGGCGGGTGATCTGTGGAGCGCGGGCTCCAGGTCGAGCCGGTCGGGCGTCCATTGATGGTGGAATCGCGGGGCGCGGAGCGCGTCGTGGGCGTTCATGTCCCAGACGATGGCGTTGAGGGCCGCCTGCAGCGTGCCGGAGATGATGCGCGGGCCCCCCGCGCCGCCTCCGGCGAACCGCAGATCGCCGAGCGACCCGTCCGGGGCGGCGTCGAAGGCGAGCGTCGGCGTCATGCTGGAGAGCGGGCGCTTGCCCGGCGCCGGGCGGTTGCCCTCGGCGTGCGCGAGCTGGAAGGCGTTGAGCGCGCCCGTGCGGGTCTGGAAGTCGTCCATCTCGCAGTTGAGCAGCACGCCGAAGGGCTCGGCGACGAGCATCGACCCGAAGATGAGGTTGACCGTCTCGGTGCACGCGACGGCGTTGCCGTGCTCGTCGATGACGCAGAAGTGGCTGGTGCCGGCGTCGTCGGGCGGGGGCGTCGCGCTGCCGTAGGACTCGTGCGGGAGCGTGCGCGCGGGGTCGAAGGCGTCGGCACGGGCGCGCAGGTACGACGGCGCGAGCAGCCCGGCGAGCGGGACGCGGGCGAAGTCCGGGTCGGCGACCCAGCGGGCGCGGTCGGCGAAGGCGTGCTTGGAGGACTCGGCGATGAGATGGATGTACGCGGCGCTGTTGTGCCCGTCGGCCGCGACGAGCGCGTCGAGGTCGGCGCGCCGGTGTTCGAGCATTCCCAGGACCTGCGCCAGCACGATCCCGCCGCTGCTGGGGGGCGGCATGCCGAGCACCTCGAGCCCGCGGAAGCGGGTGCGCAGGGGCTCGAACTCGCGCACGCGGTACGACGCGAGGTCTTCGAGCGTGAGGAACCCGTTGTCCTTCTGCACGCACGCGACCATCGCGCTCGCGACGGGCCCCTCGTAGAACCCGGCGCGTCCGTCGCGCGCGATCCGCCGCAGCGCCTCGCCCTGCTCGGGAACGTGGATGCGGTCGCCGACCTGCACCTCGCCCTTCAGCAGGTAGCGCTCCCAGACGAACGCAAACCGGGCGGCCCGGGCCGGGTCCTTGCGGAACCAGGGCAGCACGAGCGCATCCTCGCGCGCGTTCTCGACGTAGTGCGCGTCGGCGGTGAATCCCTCCTCGGCGAGGCGGATGGCCGGCGCGAGGACGGCCTCGCGGTCCAGCGTGCCGTAGCGCTCCAGGGCGTGCAGCAGGCCGGCGACGGTGCCCGGGACGCAGACGGCTTTCCCGCCGTGGGTGCTGGCGTCGGGGTCGGGGTCGTTCTCGAAGGAGTCGGCGCGGACCGCGCGCGGGCCGGCCTCGCGGTAGTCGATGGCGACGGTGACCGGGCCGACGCGCGGGTGGTCTTTGAGGCGGATCACCATGAACCCGCCCCCGCCGATGCCGCAGGAATAGGGGCGGACGACGGAGAGCGCGAACGAGGTGGCGACGGCGGCGTCGACGGCGTTGCCGCCCGCGCGGAGGATGTCGGCCCCGGCGGCGCTGGCCAGGGCGTGATCGGCGGCGACACAGGCTTTTTCGTACACGCCGGCTCCCGGACCGAGGGGCGAGACCTGGGCGGATGCGCCCGCACCGCCGAGTCCGGCCAGGGCGCACGCGGCCGCCAGGCTCGACAATGCTCTGGTCAAAGCGGTCATGGCATGGCAGAATAGCGATTCCCCCGCCCCGGGCGGGGAACCGCGCGCACCGGGTGAGCGGATCGATAGGACCGGCGATTCCGCCGGGGGGGCGGCTTTCGGAGACTGGCCATGCGCATTGCGGTTCTGAGCGTCATTCTGACGGCGGGTGTTTGCACGGCGGCGTGGGCCCAGCACGCCCCGCCCGCGGGCCCCTACCACGGGCACCAACTCGTCCGCGTTGAGGTGGGCTCGCCCGAGATGCGCGACCGGGTGCTGGACCTGGCGACGACGGCGTGGAACTGCCGCGTCGGCACGGGCCTGATCGACGTGCAGGTCACGCCCGAGCAGTTGGGCGCGATCCGGGCCCTTGGGCTCGAGCCCCAGGTGGTGATCCCCGACGTGCAGGCGCTGCTGGACCAGGAACAGCGGGAGATCGCCGAGGCGCGCCTGCAGCGCGACGCGTCGTGGTTCGGCGTGTTCCGCACGCTGACGGAGGTGCACGCGCGCCTGGACTTGTGGGCGACGCAGTACCCGACGCTGGCCGAGACGTTCGTCGCGGGGCAGACGCTGCAAGGGCGGAACATCAAGGGCATCCGCATCACCGCGCCCGACCAGCCCGGCAACCCGCGGATCTCGCGCCCGGCGGTGCTCTTCAACTCCTGCCAGCACGCGCGCGAATGGGCGACGCCCATGACCACCATGTGGATCGGCGATCGCCTTCTCGAGTCGTACGGCACGGACGCGCGGCTCAGCGCGCTCGTCAACCAGTGCGAGATCATCATCATCCCGGTCGTGAACTGCGACGGGTACGAGTTCTCGTGGCAGCCCAACAACCGCCTGTGGCGGAAGAACCGGCGCGACAACGGCGACGGGACGTTCGGCGTCGATCCCAACCGCAACTGGGGCTATCAGTGGGGGGGCGAGGGCGCGAGCACCAACCCCGGGAACGACACGTACCGCGGCACCGGGCCGTTCTCGGAGCCCGAGACGCAGGTGATGCGCGACTTCATCACGGCGAACACGCGCCTGCGCGCCCACATCGACTTCCACAGCTTCTCGCAGCTCATCCTGGCGCCCTGGGGGTACACGAGCGAACTGCCGCCGGACAGGCCGATCTTCGCGTTCCTCGAGGAAGACATGCGCGAGGGGATCTTCGGCGTGCACGGGCGGGTGTACGACGCGGGCCCGGCGTACACGACGATCTACCCGGCGTCCGGCGTCGCCCCGGACTGGTCGTTCGGCGCGCGCGGGCTGCTGGCGTACACGATCGAGGTGCGCGACCAGGGGACATACGGCTTCGTGATGCCGGTGTCGGAGATCATCCCCAACGCGGAGGAGAACTTCGAGGCCGCGATCCGGCTGGCCGAGTCGACGCTGCTCCCGCTGTACGTCGTGCCGGTGGGCGAGTACCCCAGCGTGCTGACGACGTCGGCGCCCGAACTGGTGCGCCTGGCGGTGCGGGCGGCGAAGGAGAACCCCGCGACGCCTCTGCTGTGGACACGCGTGAACGGCGGGGCCTGGACCAGCCAGCCGATGGGTTCGGAGGTCGGCAGCACGTTCACGGGCGCGCTGCCCGCGCTGGGGTGCGGGAACGTGGTGGAGTACTACTTCGAAGCGCCCACGACCACGGGAACGTCGGTGACGTACCCCGCCGGCGGCGCCACGCTGCTCGCCCGGGGCGTTGATCTCGACGTGACGTTCGCGGACGACATGGAGACGGACCGGGGCTGGACGGTGGGGGCCCCGGGCGATACGGCGACGCTGGGGATCTGGAACCGCTGCGATCCGGAGGCGACGGCGGCGCAACCCGGTAACGACGCGACCTTCGACCCGGGCGTGCTGGCCTGGATCACCGACTGCCGCGCTGGGACGGGCGTGGGCTCGTTCGATGTCGACGGCGGGACGACCACGCTGACGAGCCCGCGCTTCGGCGCGGTACCGGCGAGCGGGCGCCGGGTCGCCGGGGTGCGTCTGTCGTACGCGCGGTGGCACTCGAACAACGCCGGGGCGAACCCGAACCAGGACACGTCGCCCATCCTCCTGTCGAACGACGACGGCGCCACGTGGGTGCAGCTCGAGGGCGCGCAGGACAACGCGGGCGTGTGGCAGCGCAAGGCCTGGCGGCTGGAGGAGTTCCTCCCGCCCACCGACCGGATGCGCCTGCGGTTTGTCGCGAGCGACCTGGGCGCCGGGTCGATCGTCGAGTGCGGGCTGGACGACGTCCGCGTCGAGGTGCTCTCGTGCCCGATCGACCTGGATTACAACGCGGACGGCAACGCGGACCAGGACGACATCGCGTGCCTGGCGCAGACGGTGGCGGGCGAGGGGTCGTGCACGGTGCTGGACCCGGACTTCAACGGGGACGGGAACGTCGACCAGGACGACGTCCAGGCGCTGGCGATCGCCATCGGGGGCGGCTGAGAAAAGTGGGCGCGCCGAGCGCAGGGGACCTATAGAACCCTCTGATGATCCCACGCCGATCGTCCAGCCGCGAACGGTTCTCGGAGTACCAGCGCACCCGCAAGGCGGACGCGGCGTGGGCGAAGCGCCCCACCTCGGACAAAGGTCCGCGCGCGGACAGGTCGAAGCGGTCGCGCTCGTTCGTCGAGCTCTTCGGGCGGTTCTGGGAGCTGACGCGCGGGCACCGCCGGTACGTGGCGCTGGCGCTGGGCACGCTCACGCTCGTGACGGCGATGGGCCTGGTCGCGCCGGCGTCGACGAAGGTCGCGATCGACTACATCCTGACCGACGAGCCGGGCCCGGCGGGCATCCCCGCGTGGGCGCGGGAGGTGTTCGCGCTGCCGGATTCGCGCGAGGGGCTGCTGTGGCGGCTCGGGATGGTCCTGGTGCTCATCGCGCTGCTGGGGGTCTCGATCGGCACGGTGGGGCGGTGGCAGATCACGCGGGTGACGAAGCGCGTGCAGGCGCACCTGCGCCGGACGACTTTCCTGCACGCCGTGCGCCTGCCGCTGCACCGCCTGCAGCACTACAAGACCGGCGGGGTGGCGAGCCTGCTGCGCGAGGACGCGGGGCTGGCGGGCGAGCTGCTGTTCTCGATGATCTACAACCCGTGGCGGGCGGTGGTGCAGCTCGTGGGCACGCTGGGGATCCTCGCCTGGGTGGATTGGCGGATGCTGGCGGGCGGGGCGATGCTGATCCCGGCGGTGTGGGTGACGCACCGGACATGGATCGGGCGGATCCGCCCGCTGCACCGCGACGCCAAGCAGGTGCGCCAGGGGATCGACGCCTCGACGACCGAGGTGTTCGGGGGCATCCGGGTGGTGCGCGGGTTCGCACGCGAGCGTGCCGAGGCCGTGCGATTCACCGGCGCGCAGCACTACATGACGCGCATCGAGATCGTGACGTGGTGGTGGTCGCGCGTGCTCGAGATCGCCTGGGCCGTGCTCATCCCGCTCGCCTCGGCGTTCGTGCTGGTCTACGGCGGGTCGCAGGTGGTCCGCGGCGAGCTCACCATCGGCGACGTCATGATGTTCTCGACCTACCTCCTCATGCTCCTGGGCCCGCTCGAGACCCTGACGTCCACCGCGTCCACCATCCAGAGCAACCTGGCGGCACTCGACCGCGTGCTCGACCTCCTGGGCGAGGAAGAGGAGTTCGCGTCCATGCCCGGCGACGTCGTGGTCTCGCGCGCCACCGCCGAGGGACGCGTCGAGCTGCGCAACGTCTGGTTCACCTACCCCCGCGCGCCCGCGCCCAGGAAACGCGCCGAGGGCGAACCCGCGGCACAGGAGACGCCCCCCGAGCCGGTCGTGCGGGGCGTCTCGCTGGACGTGAAGCCCGGCGAGGTCATCGCGTTCGTCGGCCCGTCCGGCTCGGGCAAGACCACGCTGTGCAACCTCATCGCGCGCTTCTACGACCCGACGGGCGGGGAGGTGCTCTTCGACGGGGTCGACCTGCGGCGGCTCGACGTCGGCTCGTACCGCGCGCTGCTGGGCATCGTCGAGCAGGAGGTGCTGCTCTTCGACGGCACGGTCGCCGAGAACATCGCGTACGGACGCCGGGACGCGACGGGGGACATGATCGTCGACGCGGCCAAGGCCGCCAACGCGCACGCGTTCATCTCCGACCTCGAGAAGGGCTACGCGACGGTGATCGGAGAGCGTGGGGTGCGCCTGTCGGGCGGGCAGAAGCAGCGTCTGGCGATCGCGCGGGCGCTGCTCGCCGATCCGCTGCTGCTGATCCTGGACGAAGCGACGAGCAACCTCGACACGGAGAGCGAGGTGCTGATCCAGCGGTCGCTCGCGACGCTCATGAAGGGCCGGACGTGCTTCGTGATCGCGCACCGGCTGAGCACGATCCGGTACGCCTCGCGGATCGCGGTCGTCGAGAAGGGGGCGATCACCGAGCTGGGCCCGCACGAGGACCTGCTCGCCCGGGGCGGGCGGTACGCGGAGTTGCTGCGGGCGCAGACCGAGCCGCCCGCGCTGCGCGGCGTGTAGAAACGCCCCGCGCGGGGGGCGCGCCGTGGTAGGCTGACGCGCAAAGGAGCCTCCCATGCGCATCGCCCGCCCGGTGTACGCCGCTGTTGCCGCCCTGTGTCTCGTGGTGCTGGTGTCGTGCGACGACAAAGCGACGCCCGAGAACTACGAGAAGGTGACGATCGGGATGACGATGGGGCAGGTGCAGGGGATCCTCGGCAAGGGCGAGGTGCAGGACGTGGGCGGGATGAGCATCTCGGGCGCGGGCGTGGCCGGGGGCAGCAGCCAGAACAGCCAGGTGACGTGGACCTGGAAGAACGGCAATACCGAGATGTCGGTCACGTTCGACAAGGGCAAGGTCGTCAACAAGTCCATGCGGTAGCAGCGGGGGTGCGAGGATGAACACGCGCCGGATGACGGGTCGAGCGGCCATGACGGGCCGCGCAGCGACGATGGCTCGAGCTGGTCGCGCGGTGCGGGTTCTTGCTGCGGCCCTGCTCGGCGGCGCGGTGCTGCTCGCCGGCGCCGGCACGGCGTTCGCCCAGGCCCATCCGATGGCCGGGCCACGCCTGGAGCCCGAGGGCGGGTACAAGGTCGAGCGCGGCCCGTTCGAGGTGCGCGTGACCGACGACCTCGTGCTCAAGGACGAGCAGCGGGGCAAAGACCTGCGGGTCAAGGTGCGCGTGCCGGTGGCCAAGGGCGGGGGCCCGATGGAGGGCGACGGCGCGTCGCGTCCCGCGTACCCGCTCGCGATCTTCTCGCACGGGCTGGGCGGGTCGAAGGACGTCTTCCCCGACCTGTGCGACCATCTGGCGAGCCACGGCTTCGTGGTGGTCGCGTGCAGCCACGCCGACTCTGTCCAGGAGCGCCGGCGCGATGGCGAAAAGGTGACGCGCGACAACGCCTTCGACCTGCGCCTCATGAACCCCGAGAAGCGGGCCGAGCGCGTCGGTGACATCTCGTTCATCATCGACAGCGTGGCGACACTGGAGAAGGAATGCGCCGGCCTGGGCGAACTCGCCACGGTTGATCGGGCGAAGATCGTGCTGCTGGGGCATTCGGCCGGGGCGTACACGACGCAGCTGGCGTCGGGCATGAAGGTGCGCGACCGCGAGAACCCCGCGGGCGAGGCCCGCCCCGAGAAGCGCATCCGCGTGAGCGTGGTCATCAGCGGGCAGGGGGTCAACCGCGTCGCCATCCGCGAAGACGCGTGGAGCGAGATCGAGATTCCCATGCTGGTCATCACCGGGTCGCTGGATACGTCGACCATTACCAGCGAGGTGCCCGCGACGCGGAGGCATCCGTTCGAAAAAAGCCGCGGCACGGCGAAGGGCGGCCCGCCGGTCTACCTGCTGTGGATCGAGGGCGCGACGCACGCGTCCTTCGGCGGGAAGGGCGCGACCGCGGTGCTGCGCGAGCGCCCGACCACGCCCGTGGAGGTCATCCAGGAGTGCACGCACAGCGCGGTGCTGGCG
Source organism: Planctomycetota bacterium (assembly GCA_033763975.1). Classification (NCBI taxonomy): domain Bacteria; kingdom Pseudomonadati; phylum Planctomycetota; species Planctomycetota bacterium. The sequence continues at coordinate 31,048 of JANRJM010000006.1, read as the reverse complement.
TTCCTCGACGCGCACCTGCGGGGCAACGACGCGGGACGCGCCTACCTCGTGGGCGAGGGGATGAAGGCGCTGAGCGAAGGGCGCGCGACCATCAGCGCCAAGTAGGCGGGGCCGCTCGGAAGCACGCGTTCAGGCGCGCGTGTTCAGCCCGGCTGATCGGACGGCTGCTGACGGCGTGCGCGTGCTCAGGCGCGGTAGGCCTTCGCGACCTTGCGGAGCGCCTCGCCGACGATGCGGAAGTGCTCGTCGGTGAGGTCGTGGTGCATGGGGAGCGAGAAGACGCGGGCCGCGAGCGAGGCGGCCTCGGGCGTGTCGCCCCGGTCGAACTCGGCGAGGGCGGGCTGCTCGGGCAGGCTGCGGGGGTAGTGCGTGGCGGTGGGCACGCCCTCGGCGCCCAGGGCCTTGCAGAACTCGTCGCGCGTGCACGAGAACTTCGAGAGGTCGAGCCGGACGGTGTACAGGTGGTACACGGGCTCGGCGCCGGGCGTGGCCTTGGGGGCGAGCAGCCCGTCGATCTCGGCGAGCAGCGCGTCGTAGCGCGAGGCGTTGCGCCGGCGCTGGGCCGTCTGGTCGGCGAGGCGGTCGAGGCGCGAGCAGCCGATGGCGCCGGCCATGTCGTTGAGGCGGTAGTTGTACCCGACGGACTCGTGCAGGTACTTCTCGGTCTCGCCGTGCGAGCGCAGGAGGCGGATCTCGCGGGCGAGCCCCTCGTCGTTGCAGGTGACGATGCCGCCCTCGCCGGTGGCGAGGTTCTTGGTGGCGTACATCGAGTACGTGACGACGTCGCCGAAGGCGCCCAGCCCGCGCCCCTTGTAGGTGGCGAGGTGCGCCTGGGCCGCGTCGTACACGACCATGAGGTTGTGCTTCTCGGCGAGGGCCTGCACGCCGTCGATGTCGACCGGGCACCCGTAGAGGTGCGTCGCGGCGATGGCGGTGGTGCGCTTGGTGATCTTGGCGGCGGCGTCCTTGACGTCGATCTGGAAGGTGTCGGGGTCCGCGTCGACGAAGACGGGAACCCCGCCCCGCGCCACGACCATCGAGACGGTCGCGATGTACGACCAGGCGGGAACCAGGACCTCATCGCCCGGGCGCACGAGCGGCTCGTACGCGAGCTGCAGCGCGCACGTCCCGTTGGCGCAGGTCATGGCGTACTTCGCGTCGGTCATCGAGGCCCAGCGGTCCTCGAGTTCCGCGCACTTCGTGGAGGCCCGGAGCATGCCCGACTTCAGCACCGCCAGGCACGCCTCGATGTCGGCCGGCGCCAACGCCGTGGACATGAACGGCACGGCGGTCGTGCTGACGGGCGTCCCGCCAAACAGGGCCAGATTTTTCGCGGCGTCGGAACGGGGTCGGGCGGCGGCGGCGGTTGCCAAGCGGGTGCTCCAGATCGATCCCTGAGCGGGCGACTAACCGGCTAGGGTAGGAAGGTGCGACGCGGAATCCACGCCCCTGCAACAGTTCATGGGGGCGGAGACGTATAGTCCGGGCATGTCGAAGCCCGCTTGGGGCGTGGGGGCGCTTGTCGCCGCCTCGCTCGTGACTCTCGGCGTATCACCCGTTCCAGCACAGACTTCCGGACCGGCGCCGGGGGGATCCACTGCGCCGGTGGCCCCGCAGCCCCTGGAAGGCCCCACGCGGGTGGATTCGCAGGCCGCGGAGAAGTTCGGCGTGCTCTGCCACGTCCGCCCGCGGCTGGACGTGACCATGAGCCTGCAGTTGCCGACGACCGTGAAGGAAGTGCTCGTGCAGGGGGGGCAGGAGGTCGTCGCGGGGCAGTTGCTGCTTCGGGGCGACGACACCGAGGAACTCGCGATCCTCAACCTGCAGAAAGTGCGGGCGGAGAAGGACATTCCCGTCCAGCGGGCCAAGGCCGCGATGGACCTCGCGGAGGTGGAGTACAAGCACCTGCTGGAGATTCGGGACAAGGGCGGATCGGGCCCGCAAGAGGTGGAGCGGGCGCGCCTGACGTTCGAGACGGCCCGGCTGGACTACCTGAACGCCCAGTTGCAGCAGACGCAGGAGGTGCTGCAGGTCGATCGGTTCCAGGCGCGCGTGGACCGCTTCCGGATCACCGCGCCGTTCGACGGGATCGTGGACCGCGTGCTGGCCGACGCCGGACAGAGCGTGCGCGAGACCGACCCGCTGGTGCGCCTGGTGCGCATCGACTCGCTGGTGATGGACGTGGGGGCCGACATCGGCGATGCGCGGACGTGGCGGGTGCAGGTGGGCGACCCGGCGTGGGTGCTGGTCGAGGTGGCCGGGTCCGCGCAGTTGCGGACGGGGAAGGTGACGGAGGTCGCGCCGACGTCGGACCTGGGCAGCCGCACGAGGCGGGTGCGTGTGGAGATCGCGAACCCGAAGGGCGCGGGGCGCTTGCTGTCGGGCGGGCCGGCGTGGGTGCGGTTCGAGGAACCCGACGCGGCGTTGCTCGGATCGCTGCGGGTGCAGGCCGCGGCGGCGAGCCGGTGAGCAACCCTGTGGGGCGGCGCGGGCGGGCCCGCGCGGCGGCGAGGTGATTGGCATGGCACTGACGGACCTGTCGAATCTCAAGGCGCCCGGGTGGCAGCGGGTGGTGTCGGAGCTGACGTCTCCCGCGGCCGACGACCGCGTGTTCCTGCTGCGCCTGCTGGGCGTGCTGGGGCAGGTGTCGGGGGCGCGCCAGGGCGTGCTGTTCACCGTGGGCGGGCAACGCGAGAACGCGCCCGAGTTCGAACCCCGCCCGACGCTCGTCTGGCCCCTCGCCGGCGACGCGGTCGACGCGCAGGGGCGGGTGTCGCGCTCGCTGGACGCGATGTTCGACGCCGGCGCGTTCGACGAGCGCCAGTTGGAGTCCGCGGCGGAGGTGAAGGCGGCGGCGCGCAGCGCGGGCACGACGCGCCAGCCGGCGGTGTTCGCCCTCGAGGGCGACACGCTGATGTACGACGCGTCCGGGCAGCGCGGGAGCGTGATCGCGGCGCCCGTGATGGCGGGCCTGCCCGCCGAGGCCTCGGGCCTGCCCCTGCTGGGCGTCATCACGCTGCTGATCGACTCGCGCTCGCGCCAGGCGCTGCAGACCACGCTGGCGATGGTGGAGGTGCTGACCGGGTATTCGTTCCTGCACGCGGCGAGCCAGGCGCTCCGCCGTGCGCGGGCGTCGGGCGCGTCGCTGGACCTGGCGGCCCGGCTGATCGCGTCGATCAACTCGACCAACGACTTCAAGGGGTGCTGCCTGCAGTTGGTGAACGACCTGAGCCGCCAGTTGTCGGTCGACCGCGTGGCGGTGGGGTGGGTGCACGAGGCGGGGTCGGCGCGCGAGGGGAGTTCGCCCCGGCGCGAGACGCGGTGCGTCGCGCTCTCGGACACCGAGAACCTGGACCGTCGCATGGCGATGGTCCGCAAGATCGAGCACGCGATGGACGAGTGCCTGGACCAGGAGCAGCCGGTGCTGTTCCCGGCGCCCGAGGCCTCGGGAGACGCGGTGCTGTCGCAGGCGGTGACGCACGCGCACCGGGAACTTGCGGCGGAGGACGCGCGCCTGAAGGTCGCGAGCATGCCCCTGCGCGTGGTGGACGCCGAGGGCGAGCGGATCGTCGGCGTGCTGCTCGTCGAGGCGGGGGGCGAGGGCAAGATCGACACGGCGACGGTGGAACTGCTGCAGGCGACGCTCGACCTGGTGGCGCCGGTGCTGGCGGTGCGCCGGAGCGACGACCGCATCCTGGCGGCCCGGGCGTGGGCGTCGGCGAAGCGTGCGGCGGGGTGGGCGGTGGGCCCGACGCACACGGTGTGGAAGGTCGCGGGCGTGCTGGTGATGGCCGCGGTGCTGTTCATGACGTTCTACACGACGACGTACCGGGTGGGCGCGCCGATGCAGTTGCAGCCGCGCGAGCGTCGGACGCTGTCGATGCCGTTCGACGGGACGATCGCGCGGGTGGCGGAGGGGATGGAGCCGGGGCGCGACGTGCGTGCGGGCGAGGTGCTGGTGGAGCTGGACACGCGGGAGATGATCCTGTCGCGTCTGGAGGCCGAGGCGCAGGTGGTGCAGTTCGAGAAGCAGGAGGCGGAGGCGCTGAAGCGCTCGGAGCTGAGCGAGGCATCGCAGGCGCGGGCGAAGGCGGAGCAGGCGCGGGCGCGCCGGGATCTGATGACGTACCAGATAGAGCGCAGCCGCGTGATCTCGCCGATCGACGGGACGATCATCGCGGGGGACCTGCGTCGGAAGATCGGGGCGTCGGCACGGGTGGGCGATGGGCTGCTGGAGGTGGCGGACACGCGCGACATGGTGGTGGTGGCGGAGGTCGACGATCGCGACATCGCGATGATCGGGGTGGGGGGCACGGGGCAGGTGAGCCCGAAGTCGGACCCCTCGCTGGCGATGGACTTCACGGTGGAGGCGGTCGTGCCGCTGGCGCGGGCGAAGGAAGGCGAGAACGTCTTCGAGGTGCGGGGCAAGGTGCAGCAGGGCGCGCTGCCGGCGTGGGCGCTGCCGGGCATGGAAGGCCAGGCGCGGTTCGACACCGAGGAACACTCGCTGGCGTGGATCGCGTCGCGCCGGGTGATCGACACGCTGCGCGTGTGGCTGTGGTGGTGAAGAGAGCGAGGCAGGGAAGAAGCGAGACAGCGAGACAGCGAGACAGGTAAAGAGCGAAAGAGCGAGACAGCGAGGCAGGGAAAGAGCGAAAGAGCGAGGCAGCGAGGCAGGGGAAGAGCGAGACGGCGAGGCAGCGAGGCAGGGGAAGAGCGAGACAGCGCGGCAGGGAAAGAGCGGGCAGGGGTAGCGGCCCGGTTCGCGGTGAGACGACATGAGCGAGCGATCGACATTTTCGCCGTTCTGGCACCGGGTGCGGGCGATGAAGCCCCGCCTGAGGCCGCACGTGCAGATCACGAGGCAGCACTTCCGCGGGCGCCGGTGGCACGTGGTGCACGACCCCTCGTCGAACCAGTTCTACCGGCTGAACAGCGTGGCGCACGAGTTCGTTGGGCTGCTCGACGGACGGCGCACCGTCGAGGCGGTGTGGCAGACCTCGCTCGAGAAGCACGCGGACGACGCGCTGACGCAGAACGAGGTGATCCAGCTCCTCTCGCAGTTGTACGGGAGCAACCTGCTCACGGGCGACGTGACGCCCGAGACCGAGCAACTGCTGCGGCGCGGGCGCGACCGCACGGCGAAGAAGGTGCGTCAGCAGGCCATCGGGCTGATGTACTTCAAGGTGCGCCTGTTCAACCCCGACACCATCCTGTCGTGGCTCGAGCCGATCGTGCGCCCGGCGATCTCGCCCGTGGGCTTCTTGCTGTGGCTCGGGCTGGTCGTGGCGGCGGTGGTCGCGCTGCTCCCGCACTGGGGGCGCCTGGCGAGCGGGATCGACGGCGCCATCGCGCCGGCGAACTGGGGCTGGATGGCGGTCGTGTTCGTGCTGCTCAAGCTCTTCCACGAGCTGGGGCACGGGCTCATCTGCAAGCGCTACGGCGGGCAGGTGCCCGAGTTCGGCGCGATGCTCCTCGTGCTGCTGCCCGCGCCGTACGTCGACGCCTCGGCGGCGTGGGGCTTCACGAGCAAGTGGAAGCGCATCGCCGTCGGCGCGGGGGGCATGCTCTTTGAGCTCTTCGTCGCGGCGATCGCCGCGTTCGTGTGGCTGCGCACCCCCGACGAGAGCCTGCCCCACCAGCTCGCGTACAACGTCATGCTCAGCGCGGGCGTCAGCACCGTGCTCTTCAACGCCAACCCGCTCATGAAGTTCGACGGGTACTACATGCTCAGCGACCTGCTCGAGGTGCCCAACCTCATGCAGCGTTCGAACCAGATGCTCCAGTTCCTGTTCCAGCGCCACGTGTACCGGCTGGAGCAGGCCCAGCCCCCGACGGGCAGCCTCTCCGAGGCCGCCATCCTCGTTGTCTACGGCATCGCGGCGTTCGTGTACCGCATCTTCCTGTTCGTCTCGATCACGCTGTACGTGATGACCAAGCTGTTCGCCATCGGGGTGTTCCTGGCGGCGTGGACGGCGGCGATGTGGTTCATCCTGCCCACCGGGCGCTTCGTCCACTGGCTGGCGACCAGCCCGATGCTCTCCGACTCGCGCCCGCGCGCGATCGCGACGTCGGTTGCGCTGGCCGCCCTGGTGGTGACGGCGGTGGGGGTCATCCCCGCGCCGGACCGTCGCCGCGCCTCGGGCGTGCTGGAGAGCGCGAGCGCCTCGGGCGTGTTCTTCGGGGTCGACGGGTTCGTGCGCGAGGCGCACGTGCGCGGCGGCGATCGCGTCGAGCAGGGCCAGCCCCTCGTGACGCTCGAGAACGCCTCGCTGGACGCGCACTACCGGCTCTCCAAGGCGCAGCTCGCCGAGGTCGAGAGCCGCGGGCGGGCCGCGATGCCCGAGAGCATCGCCGCGGCCCAGGCGGCGGAGGAGTACGCCCGCGCGATCCGCGCGCAGCTCGAGTGGCTGGAAGCGCGCCGGGAGGCGATGATCGTGCGCGCGCCGCACGCGGGCGTCGTCGTGGGCGATGATCCCCGCCTGCTACTGGGCAGCTACGTGCGCGAAGGGGCGGCGTTGTGCGAGGTCGTGGACCTGGCCGACGTGCGCGTGGCGGCGGTGCTCTCGCAGACCGAGGCGTCGTGGGTCCGCGAGGGGCCCCTGAAGGTGGAAGTGCGGACGGTCTCGCGCGTGGACGATGTCGTGCCGGCGCGGACCGAGAAGATCATCGAGGCGGGCACGCGCTCGCTCCCGCACGAGGCGCTCTCGGCCATGGGGGGCGGGGTGATCGCGACGAGCCCGGACGACCAGACGGGGCGGGTCGCGACTTCGCCGGTCTTCCGCGGGTATTTCCGTGCGGTGGACGACGCCGGCGCGGAGCGGGCGGCGCCGATCGGCGTGCCGGGCGAGCGGGTGGTGCTGCGGTTCACGCTGGAGAGCCGCCCGCTGGCGGCGCAGTGGTGGGTGCGTCTGCGTCAGGCGCTGCAGGGGCGTGCGAAGATCTAACGGAGCGCGTGTGACGCAGGTGCTGACCAGGTACAGCGTGCTGTTCGACTCGTTCCGCAGCCGGCGGATGAGGCCGCCGGTGCACAAGGGGGTCGATCTGCTCGCGTCGCGCGTGGGGACGCTGGTGCGTCACGCGCGGTCGCGTGCGTCGTGCCTGCTGCGCGAGGCGCAGGCGACCGACGCGCTCTCGCCGGAGATGCGGGGGATGTCGGAGGGCGCGCTCGACGCGGTGATCGCCGACGTGCGCGAGCGGTTCGTGCGCGGGCGTCAGGACGACGCGTGCGTGCGCCGTGGGCTGGCGTGCGTGCGCGAGGTGGCCCGGCGCGCGACGGGCGAAGAGGCGTACGTCGTGCAGCTCATGGGCGCGCTGGGCCTCTACCACGGGCGGATCATCGAGATGCTGACCGGCGAGGGCAAGACCCTCACCGGCTCGCTCGCGGCGGCGCTCATCGCCTGGCGACGCAAGCGCCTGCACGTCTTCACGGTGAATGACTACCTGGCGGCCCGCGACGCGGAATCTCGCCGCCACATCTACCGACGATGCCTGCTCGAGGTCGGGGCCATCACCCAGGACCTCTCGCCCCCGGAGCGCGCGGGCGTCTACTCGCGGGGCATCGTCTACGGCACGCCCAAGCAGATCGTCGCCGACTGGCTGCGCGATCAGATCAAGCTCGGCCCCACGGGCACGGCGTGGAGCGCACGGCGCCTGACCTCGCTCGTCGGCTCGGGGGGCGAAGGACTGAACCCGCTGGTGCCCGGGCTGCGGGCGGCGCTGGTCGACGAGGCCGACGCCGTGCTGATCGACGAGGGCGTCGTCCCGCTGATCATCGCGCGTTCGCGGCGTGAGGACGACATGGCGAAGGTGTACCGCGAGGCGACGCGCCTGGCGGGCAAGCTCGACGAGCAGGCCGACTACGAGGTCGAGCACGTGCGCCGGCGCGCGACGCTCACGCGCCGCGGGCGCGACCGGCTGCGCGTGCTCACCGACGACCTGCTCGCGCACGGGGGCGAGGCGATCTGGCGGGCGTCGCGCCGGGGCGAAGAGCTCGTGCGCCAGGCGCTGGTCGCGAGCCACTGCTACCTGCACGGGCAGCACTACCAGGTGGTGGACGGCAAGGTGCTCATCGTCGATGAGTACACGGGGCGGTTCCTCCCCGACCGGCAGTGGGAGCACGGCCTGCACCAGGCGGTGGAGGCCAAGGAAGGGCTGGACGTGACGGCCGACCGCGAGACGCTCGCGCGACTCTCGTTCCAGCGGTTCTTCCGCACGTACCCGTTCCTGTGCGGGATGACGGGCACGGCGGCCGACGCGACGAGCGAGATGGAGACGGTGTATGCGCGCCCCGTGACGGTGATCCCGCCGAACCGCCCGGTGGTGCGGACGCGGATGCCCACGCGCGTGTTCCGGACGGTGCGCGACAAGTGGGCCGCCATCGGCGCGTCGATCGAGGACATGCACCGGCGCGGACGCCCGGTGCTGGTGGGGACGCGCTCGATCGCGGCGTCGGAACTGCTGTCGCGCCTGCTGACGGCGCGGGGCCTCCCGCACCAGGTGCTGAACGCGAACTTCGACAAGGAAGAGGCCGAGTTCATCGGGCGGGCGGGCATCGGCGGGTCCGGGGCGGCGATCACCGTCGCGACGAACATGGCCGGACGCGGGACGGACATCAAGCCCGACCGGGCGGCGCTCGAGGCCGGCGGGCTGCACGTGCTGCTCACCGAGATGCACGGGGCCCAGCGCATCGACCGCCAGTTCATCGGGCGCGCCGGGCGCCAGGGCGACCCGGGTTCGTCGCAGGTCTTTGTCTCGCTGGAGGACGAACTCATCACCCGGCACGCGCCGTTCGAGGCGCGCCTGCTGCGGGCGCGGGCGACGGCGGACGAACTGCTCGACACGCGCGTCGCGCTGATGGTCTTCCGTCACGCGCAGCGCCGCAGCGAGGCGCGCGACCGACGCAACCGCGCCAGCGTGCTGCGCCAGGACGACTGGATCGACAAGCATCTGCCCGGGGCGTAGCGCCCAGCGCATACGACCCGTCGCCGAGCCCCCGGCACGGGCTAGCCCAGGATGCGCCCGAGGCGAAGCGCCCGGCGGAGGTCCAGGATCTCGCCGCAGTGCGTGCCGTTGTGGAAGACCATGCGGATCACGAGCTGCGCCGCGGTGAGCGGCGTGCCGCCCCACGACACCACGCGGTCGGGATCTTCCAGCGCGCGCACCGCGGCGGCGTAGCGGGCGATGGCCGCGTCGAAGATCGCGCTGCACCGGGCCAATCGCGGGTAGCGGGCGGGGTCGGCCACGGGCACGGACCCGAACGCGATGGACTCGATGGCGTAGCGCTCGGGGTTTCCCGCGTCGCCGGGCACGAAGTCCGCTGCGGGGAAGGCCTCCAGCCCGTCGAGCATCGCGGCGCAGCGGTGGCAGGTGTGCGCGAGGTGCCCGAGGTTCCAGGCCAGGTGGTTCGGCAGGCCGGGGAACTGCGCGGTGTGGGTTTCGTCGGTGAAGCCCGGAAGGAATCGGACGAGCAGCGCCCGCGACATCTCGATGGCGCCGGCGAGTTCTTCGGATCGGTTCATACGCTCCCCCGCGATGGGCACGTTCGAGGACTTCTATTCCATCCCGCGACTGTACGACATTCTGCACGCGCCCGGCACGATGTCGGACGTGCGCGTGCTGCGCCGCCTGCGCCGTGCGCACGTGCCGCGCCACGAGGGGCCCGACGTGTGGCTGGAGCCCGGCTGCGGCACGGGCCGGTACCTGCGTGCGGCGGCACGCCTCAAGGTGCGCGGGATCGGCTTCGACAGCGAGCCGAAGATGGTCGCGTTCGCCCGCCGCACGGCCCGCGACGCGGGCGTCTGCCAGTCGCAGACCGGGGAGGGCGACGGGGGCGTGCGCATCTTCGCCGCCCGCATGGAGGACTTCGCGTCGGGGCGGCGTCTGCCCCCTGTGACGATGGCGTTCAACCTGATCAACACCATCCGCCACCTGACGAGCGACCGCGCGATGGTCGAGCACCTGCGCAGTGTCGGGGGCGTGCTGCGCCCCGGGGGCGTGTACGTGGTGGGCATCAGCCTGTGCGCGTACGGGCTGGAGAGCATCACCGAGGACGTCTGGAAGGGCTCGCGCGACGGGGTCCGCGTCTCGCAGGTCGTGCAGTACATCCCGCCCGCGGGCGCACGCGGAGAATCGGCCCGCAACGAGCGCGTGATCAGCCATCTCACCGTGCGGACTGGGGTGGGGAAGCGCGTCCGCGAGCGGCACATCGATTCGACGTACGCCCTGCGCGGGTACAACCTCGCGCAGTGGCGGGACGTCGTGTCGCGGGGCGGGCTGCGCGTCGTCGGCGTCACCGACGGCGAAGGCGTGCCGGCGACGCCCCGCGAGCCCGGGTACTACCTCTTCATTCTCGCCCGGGACGGGCAGGATCCGGGGCCTGCACAGAGCGCACGAGGCGCGCGCCGGACTCGGGGTCTTCGAGCACGACCATGACCCGCTGCCCGCGGGCCCGCTCCGCCAGCCCGTCGAACCGGAACCGGCGTGTCGCCTGGTTGCCACGCGGAAGGTCCGGGATCACCGCCTTGATGCGCGGTGCGTTGGGCGCAAAGGCGGTCAGGCGCAGCGAGGCCGCCTGCTCTCCGGCGTTCGACACGATGGCGTCGACGATGAGGTCAGCCCCGACGATGGTGGGCGCGAGTTCCAGGCGCAGCCCGCGCGACCCGATCTCGAACGTGCGACGGACTTCGACCGGGCCGTAGGCCTTCTCGCCCTGCACCTCGACCTCCAGCACCATCTCGCGCGTGCCGGATTCCTCCACGGGGCTGAAGCCGACGCTGAAGGGCACGCGGGCGACCTCGCCGGGGCCGACGTGAAAGCGGAGTTGGCGGGGCGAAATGCGCCAGGATCGGTCGCGCTCGCCCCGCTCGTGCCCGCCGGGCTCCAAGATCGTGATCGAACCCGCGGCTCCGGTCTTCCACGTGCCGCTGATCTCGAACGCGAGGTCCTGGTCGCGCCCGGCGCTGTCGAGCGTGGCGGGGTCGAGGCGCAGCGAGGCGAGGAACCGGCACCAGCCCATGTCCACGCCCTCGATGAAGACGGGGGTGGTGGTGAGGGCGATGCGCACGCCCGAGGGGCGTCGGTCGCCGGCGGATTCGGGCGTCGGGGCACCGCGGGTGTTGCCGTCGAGATCGGTGACCTGCACGGGCCCGGGCCCGAGGTACGACTCCAGCACGGCGCCCGTGTCGACCTCGCTCCACGCGACGAGCGCCCCGGGACGCCCGGACCCCGGCGAGGGCGCGAGCATGATGCAGCGCACGCCCGGGGCGGCGGGGAAATCCCCCGCGTACCGGCGCCCGCGGAGATGGTCGGCCAGCGTCCGCCACGCGGGGATTGTCGGGCGCGGAACGAGCGCGGGGCGGCGCTCGCCGACCCACGAGTACGCATCGGCGAGCGTCATGGTGGGGGGGCGCGTCTCGCCCGCGCCGAGCCAAGCCTCGACGACCTGGCGCGCGAGGTTCGCGACGCCGTCGCGCACCGGCCCGGGCACGGGCTCAAAGACAAGCGTGAGTTCCGGGGCGTCGGCCCGGGCGCGCCAGCCTTCGACCGCGAGGCGCACGCCCTCCGGGGGCATGTCCGGGGGAACGCGGAGCACGACGCCGTCGCAGCCGGAGACGTCCGACCAGTCGCGTTCGAGCCCGCCGCAGAGCGAGAGGCGGGCCGAGGGGATGAACTTGCCCAGCGAGGCGCGGGCGCGCTGGAGGTCGTCGGCGATCGAGGGGTTCCAGAAGTCCGCGTCGTTCGCGGGCAGCCCGAAGCGCCAGCGCGGGACGCGCGGGCCGAGGGTCTCGAAGAGGTCGACGGCGTGCGCCTCCCAGTGCTCGCGGGGCGAGGCGAGCACCGCGAGCGGACGGTCCGCCCCCAGGCGCATCGAGGTCGCGAGCTGGTCGGGCACGACCGAGACGGACAACGAGACGCCCCTTCCGTGCGTGAGCAGCGCGCCCACGCCCTCGAGCAGGGCGCGGGCCCGCTCCGGCGCGAGCTCGGGCGTCAGGTCGGGCGTCCAGACGTCGAGCGTCGCGTGCCCCGCGCCCGCGCGCTGCACGAGTTCCTCCGCGTCGCGCATCGCGGATTCGGGGAGCGACAGCAGGTCGATCGAGAACCGCTCGAGTTCCTCGGGCATCGCCGAGACCGACGCCGAGGCGGGGATCCACGCGAAGTCGGCGGTCGCGCCGTCCACCTCGCGCCCGCCCGAACGCACGCGCGTCCGGGCGCGGTACCACCCCAGGCGCGGCAGCTCGGGCCTCCACGTCGACTTGAACAAACCGGCGCCCGACCGGTGCGTCGAGGTCGCGACCACCGCCCCGGACGCGTCGAGCACCTCGGCGATGATCGTGAGCGCTTCGCCCGTGAGGTCGCGCACCAGCAGGTCGATCTCCGGGCGGTCCGGGCCCGTGAACACGTTGCCGGGAATGCCCGTGGTGATCTCCACGCGCGGCAGCTGCACCACCGACAGGTCGTCGAACCACGCGCTCCCGTCGAAGTCCTGGCTGCGCACGTGGTGCTCGCCGGTCGTCGCGCCCGCCCCGAGCGATTCCGGCTGCAGCAGCAGCAGTTCCAGCTGCAGCCACGCCGCCCCGCTCGCGCGGCCGACCGCCTCGAACTCCACGCGTGTCCATTGGTCGGGCGCCACCACCGGGGCCGAGCGATAGGTCTCGCCGGGGATCGCCCGTCGCTGGGCGTCGAGGAACCGGGCCTCGATCACCGCGCGTGCGTGGCGCAGGCCCTGCGTCCGGACGTACGCGCCGATGCGGTAGTCGGCGTTGGGAAAGACGGGGATCGCCCCCGGCGCGAGCACCAGCGACGTCGAACCCCCGCGTGTGGGCAGCTCGACCGCGCCCTGCCCCGCGTACGCGAGCGTTCCCTCGCGCCCGTACGCGACGCGCGCCCGGTTCCACGGCGGGAACCCGGGGCGGCGGACCCCGCTCGGGTCGTCCTGGTCGCGGTACCACAGGTCGGGCACCTCGCCGGGGTTCGTCTCGCGTTCTTCGAAGTCGAAGATGCGGACGATGCGCCCCGACGCCGAAGGGCGGGCGACCTCTTGCGCGACGCTGCTCGCGGCGCCGGCGATCACCGAGCAAACACCGGCCAGGAACTCGACACGCCGCGCCCGCATGCGTTCAGTATCGGCCCCGGGGGCGGGGGAACTCGACCGGCCGTCACTCCGGGGCCTCAGCGCGCGCGTCCCGTGCGGACGGCGATGTGCCTCGCCGCCATCTGCAGGGCGCCCCAGGCGACGCCGGCGTACAGGGCGGTGTAGAGCGCCAGGAGGAACACGAAGCCCAGGGCCGGCACGTCACCGATGCCGTAGAAATCGAAGTCCCAGCGTGCCAAGGAGAACTTCCGGGACCACTCGAACTCGGCCAGCCCGGTGAGCGAGACGGCGGTCATGCCGACGGGGTTGGGGAACATCGCGATGCTGATCATGGTGTCCGCGCGTCCGATGCCGGCGCTGGCGATGCCGACGACGAGCGGCAGGGCCGCCCACACGCCGACCCAGAGCGCGAAGTTCGCCGCCGCGGCTCGCACGCTCTTGGGGAGCACGGTGGAGAACAGCACGCCCGTCGCCGTCACGCCCAGCAGGGGGGGAATCACGGCGAAGGCCAGGAAGACGATGGTGAGCGGGTGCACGCGGAAGAGCAGCGTCATGAGCACGAAGTGTGCGGTGAGCGTGCCCAGCACCAGCCAGGCCTTGCGGAGCGACCCCAGGAACTTCTGCGTGACGATCTCCCACGCCGAGAGGGGCGACGCCAGCAGCGCTTCCCACGTGCGGCTCTCGCGCTCGCCGGCGATGAGCGCCGACGACGAGAAGATGCCCAGCAGCACCAGCATCAGCGTGCCCAGCGTGCCGACGGGCATCTGCACCGCCTGCTCGCCCAGATTGTCCCACCCCACCCGCCAGTACACGAAGAGCAGCAGCACCGACAGGAACCCGATCGCCAGCAGCCGCTGCACGCTCGATCGGAACAGCGGCTGGCGGAACTCGCGCCAGAACACCGGATGGTCCCCCACCTCGCGGCTCCATCCACGCACCCGCACGGCTTCATGCGGGCGGGTCGGTGGCGAGGCCGCCCCCGTTTGCAGCGTCCACGCGCCGCCCGCCGGCCCCGGCAGCGGGGGCGGCTGCGCGCCCGGACGCGCCGTCCGTGAGGGCGCCGGCGCGGGGATCGGGGCCCCGCCGTCGCTCTCGGCTCGCAGCACGCGGCGCAGCCGGAACGTGGACGCGAAGAACAGCACCGCCGACCCGGCGAGCCCGAACGCGGTGCCCGCCAGCCATCCGGCGCGCGTCGTCCACGCCGGCAGCATCCCGGGGCGCAGTTCCTGGTACAGCATCGACATGCCGACGACGGGCGTCGAGAAGAGGTACGCCCCGGGGCCGACCGCGCCGCTCAGTCGGCGTAGCACGCCCTCGATGATCGGAGCGAGCAGGGGGCCCGTGCCCGGGACGCACCCCGAGAGCAGCCGCGCCGCGACTCCTGCGGGCAGATCGATCGAAGTGACGCCCCACAGCAGCAGCGGGCCGGCGCCCAGAGACACGAAGAACAGCACCAGCGCCGTGCCCGCCGCGGCGGGGGCGCGCTTCGCCCCGATCGACACGTACAAGGCGATGTTCGCCGCGAGCAACGCCGTCGCGATGGTAACGCACTGGCTGCCGAGCACGAACTCCGCCGTCACCCCGCCGAACAGGCGCAGCGCCAGCAGCACGGGGGCCGAGACGAGCGCGAGGATCACCAGTTGCGTGCACGTGGAGGCGAGCTTGCCCAGCACGATCTGCCAGGCGCGCAGCGGCGTGGTGAGCAGCGTGCCGAGGGTGCCCGCGCGCTTCTCGTCGCAGATGCTCGGGGCGGCGAAGATGATGGCGGCGAGCGCGAGCGCGAAGAACTGGAACCATGCGGCCCCGAACGCGATGCTCGGCGCGACGCCCTGGATCTGCTGCAGGCGGGCCGTCGTGCTGCCGCCGCCCCACGGGCGCATGCTCACGAACGTCAGCGCGACGATCGCGAGCAGCGCGCCCGTGTACAACGCGCGGATGGCGTACGTGCCCCCACGGCGTCCGGCCATCCACATCTCCTTGTGGAAGATCGGGCCGGGGATCGCCCACGCCAGGTACGACGGGTGCAGCGCCGCGAACAGGCGGGCCCCGCGCGACCGACGTGGCACAGCCGCGGGCGGCGCGGGCGCGGTCGGGGCCTGCGTCATGGCGGGGCCCCCGTCATTGCAGCGCACCCGTCGTGAGCTTCAGGAACGCGTCCTCGAGCTTCACGTCCTCGGGCTGGAAGGCGTCGATCCGCGCCCCGCAGCCCACGAGCGCCTCGATGACGAAATGGTGCCCGTGCTGGCCGGGCGTCAGTTCGACGACGAGCGTCTGCCCGGCGTCGTCCCCCAGCACGCGCTGCACCCGCGCGTCGGTCGCGAACACCTCGCGCACCCGCGCCACGCCGGCGCCGCCGGGATCAAGGCGCACCGCGATGCGCTCCCCGTGCCCGGCCGCCTCGCGGGTGCGTGCGTACGCCTCGGCGATCGACCCGGCGTAGAGCAGGCGGCCGCGCTCGACGATCCCGATGCAGGTGCACATCTCGGCGAGCTCGGACAGGATGTGCGACGAGACCATGAGCGTCTTGCCCATGCGTCCCAGCTCCACCAGCAGCGATCGCATCTCGATGCGGGCGCGCGGGTCCAGCCCGCTCGCGGGCTCGTCCAGCAGCAGCACCTTGGGGTCGTGGATGAGCACGCGCGCCACGCCGAGGCGCTGCTGCATCCCGCGCGACAGGCTGTCGACCAGCGCGTCGCGCTTTTCCGTCAGGTCCGTCAGTTCCAGCACCTGCCCCACGATGGTGCGCCGCTTGATGCGGGGCAGGCGGAACGCCGCCGCGAAGAACTGCAGGTACTCGTCCACCGTCAGGTCGTCGTACACGCCCAGGAAGTCGGGCATGTAGCCGATGGCGGCCCGGATGTCGTCGGCGCGCGTCGCGATGTCCAGGCCGCAGACCTTCGCGGTCCCCGCGTCGGGCCGCAGCAGGCACGCGAGGATCTTCATGGTGGTGGACTTGCCGGCGCCGTTGGGCCCGATGAAGCCGAAGACCTCGCCCGGGCCGATGTCGAGCGTGAGGTCATGGAGCGCCGTCAGCGCCCCGAACCGCTTGGTGAGCCCGCGGGCCTCGATCATGGCAAGTCTCCGTCGAGAGGGGCGTCAGGGCGCAGCACCGCCCGGAGCAGCATGACGGTGCGCGGACGCGAGCCGGGCACGTCCAGCAGCCCGTCGTCGGGCATGTCGTGCGCCTCGAGCATCACGCACACCCACCCTCGCGCCAGGCGGCGATCGATGGCGTCGGTGCGATCGCGCACCAGCGGCAGGTCCAGGCATGTCCCCGGCCAGGTGCTGCCGGCCGGCCACACCGTCCGCGTCGGGGTGTCGCGCTCCCACTCGGCCGCCCGCGCCGATGGCGAGACAACCAGCGTGTTCGCGCGGACATTGTCCACGAGCACGCGTCCGCCCCGTTCGTCCTCGGCGGGGACGAGGTGCAGAGATGCGTGCCCCGCGTCGGTCACGAGGTGCGCCGACCGCAGCGCCGCGCCCTCGGGCAGCGGGCCGACCTCGACGGCGTATCCCGCCTTGGTCCGCGCGACGCGGACGGGCATCGGGAGAGAGGCGGGCATGCCGGGGCGCTGCTCGAGCAGCGTGCGGTACGTCCATTGCCCCTGCGACATGGGCCCTGGAATCCCGCCCCGCGTGGGCGTGCTCCGCACCCCGATGCGCAGCGGCGGGAACCCGGTGGCCGGCCCGCCGTGCTGGTACACCGGCGACACGCCCCGAAACCACGATCCCTCGCACGCGGGACGCCCGTCGATGGTGGGGGGCGCCGTCAGCAGCGGCTGCCCGGCGAAGACCCCCGTCAGCGCGGTCTCCCACGCGAAGGCGCCGCCCTCGGGCCCGTCGATCAGGTCGACCGCGCGCATCCGCGCGTTCACGGTCTCGCCCGAGCGGACGAGCACCGGCGCCAGGTAGGCCGTGCCGCCCGCCAGGCCGATCCACGTGATGGCGGTGAGCCAGTTCCAGCGGGCGCGCCGGCGCCGGCGCAGGAGCGCGTAGTCGACCGGGCCGAGCATCAGGCCCAGCAGCGCGATCGAGAGGCCGACGACGACGAACGCGCCGCTGCCGAAGGGGGGCACGATCGCGAGGGCGTCGAGCCCCGCGGACATCGCGTCCGCGGAGGGCGTGTCGGGCCCGGATCGCCCCGAGCCGAACCAGGCCCAGGGTTGCGAGGAATCGCCGTAGTTCGAATGGCTCGGCAGCACCTGCGCGCAGACATCCCGCCAGTGCGAACGTGTCCGGGAGGTATCGAGCGTCGGGTGCAGGCGCGCGGGGTCGATGCCCAGCAGGCCGACCATGCCCATGCCGACGGGCCCGGTCGCGCCCAGCCCGCGCGTCGGCCCCCCGCCCTCGAAAGGCCACAGGGTGCGCCACCCTTGGGCGAGGCCCGCTGGCGTGATGGTGATGGGGCGGGCCGTGCGAATGCCGGCGTCCGCGCCGCCCGAGGCCGCGTCGTTCGCGATCGATCCCTGCTCGAGCGTCACGGGCACGGCGCCCCCGACCTCCACGTGCCCCGCGCCGACGAACGTGCGCCAGGCGTCGCCGGCGGGCTCGAGCAGCACGATCAGACGCCCGCCCGCCTCGACCCAGGTGAGCAGCGCGTCCCGGCTGCGCCGGTCGGCGTCCAGGAGGTCGCGCTCGCGCGCGACGACCAGCGACAGTCCCTCGTACAGCATCCACGACATCGGCAGATCGGCGGCGCCGGCCGGCACCACGGTCGTCCGCGACCACGGGTCGGGCGGCGTGCTCGCGGGCATTACGGGCATCCCCGCGGGCGGCACGGGCGTGCCCACACCCGCGTCGGCCAGGCGCAGTGCCGCCAGATCATCGCCCACCGCCAGCACGAACCGCTCGGCCCCGTCGATCGACGGGAGCGGCTGGCTGCCCGCCGCCCCGGACCGGTCGAAATCGATCTGCTGGCGGAACCGCTCGCCCGTGAGCGTCACCCGCACGCTGTCGGTGTGAAAGGGCACGCACACGCCCAGTTCGTACGGCACCGTCTGGTTGGGCGTCGTCGCCACCGGCACCCACACCTGCGCCCGCTGCGTTGCATCCTGCGTGTACTCGATCGTCAGCGTGCCCGCGAACGCATCGGGCCCGCCCCGCACGTCCACCACCACCGGCGCCCAGCGCTCGCCCGGGATGATGGCGCCCCCCCAGCCGAGCCGGACCCGCGTGATCTCCGCCGGGGGCGACTCCTGCGCGTGCGCGCCCGCGGCCGACGCCGCCAGCAGGCCCAGTCCGATCGCCCGCGCGAACGCACGCGATGGACGAGGGCGGGTGATCACACGTGCACCTTGCGGTTGTACACGAACCACTCGACCAGGACGATGAGCAGGGCGCCCAGCAGCAAGAGCGGCCAGAGGCGTCGCGTGGCGCCGGCGCTGCCCGAGTCGCGCGCCGCGACCCGGTCGCTCGCGAGGTCGAGCACGTCGGTGGCGCCGATGTCGGACTCGGTGGGGTCGAACAGGTTGGCCGCGAAGTAGCGCGTGGGACGTTCTCCATCGCCCGCCAGGTCGGTGGGGCCCGCCGGGCCGCTCCAGGACAGCTCGTACACGCCGGTGCGCGAGACAGGCCCGTAGATGATGCGTCCGTCGCCGGCCGCCTGAAGGACTTGGGATTGTTCGTCCGGCGATTGCACCCGCGCGCCGGTCGAGCCGGGCGGCAGGCGGTCGGAGAAGACCGAGCCGGGCTGCACGGTGCGACCCGTCGCGCCCGCGCCGGTGTCGTCGGCCAGGTAGTTCACCGCCGACGCCATGAACACCACGAAGCTCACGTTGAAGGGCCAGTCGCTCTCCGCCACGTCGAACGGCACGACGACGCTGCGGACCTCGCCCGTCGAGGCGTCGAGGATGATCGGCCCGGCCTCGGAGAACGCGAGCGCCGTCGCCGGGCTTCCCTGCTCGAGCGACACCTTGCGCGTGCGTGCGATGTCGAGCCCGTCGAGGTTCACCGCGCGCAACAGGGGATGGTCACGCCGCCAGTCGATGATCGAGCCACTGCCGCCCGTGCCCAGGTCGCGGATGCCCGAGGGCGTCGCGCCCAGGCGCCCCGGCACCGAGCCGAAGATCAGGTACCGCCCCGGCGGGAGCACATCCACGGGCACCGCGGCGTCGATCGGCGCGGGCGGGGCCGCCTCGGGCCCGGGGGACGCCTCGGCCGGTGCGGCGGGCGCATCGCCCTCGGGTGCGGGCGCTGCCGGCGCGGCGGCCTGGGGCGCCGCCTTCGCGCCCTCCGGCAGGTACCCGTCCAGGATCACCACGTCGAACTCGCCCAGAGAACCGTCGGCCGCCCGCTCCTCGAACTCCTCGGGGCCGAACTCCGCCAGGCGCGACAAGGGCAGGCCCTGCAGCGCCGAGGTCAGGAAGAGATTGCCCCGCGCCGAGACCACCGCCACCGCCAGGCGCTTCGCGGGCGGCACGATCAGCCACCCGCGATTGTCCATCTCGAGCGAATCGGCCTCCAACGCCGCGCCCGTCGCCGGATCGCGCAGTCGCACCTGCACCACCGCCCCCGCGGACCGGTCGACGCTGAACACCACGCCCCCGACCCCGGGCGAGGCCCGCCCGGTGCGCTCGGCGACGGGCTGGGCCAGGCCCGCGGCGTTCGCGGCCTCGCGCTCGCGTGCCCCCGCCCGGGCCGCCTCGGGCGCCGAGAGCGACACGCCCTCGGTGCTCGCGCCCGCGATGGTCGTTGTCTTGATGCCCGAGCCCGCGTCGTCGATGAGCAGTTCGACGTCCACCGTGCGCGGGAGCGTCTGCGTGTTGATGAGCGACACGAACACGCTCAGCCTCGACGGGTTGTCGAACGAGCGTTCCGCGCGCATGCCCACGATCGCCACGTTGGCGGCGTCCGGCGTGCCCACGCGATGAAACTCGACGTGATCCTCCGGCCCCGGCGCGGTCCGCGAGGCGTCGGGGATCCGCCCGTCCGAGTACACGTGGATCGTGAACGGCTCGTCGCTCGTCAGCCCCGCGATCTCCTGCCCCTCGACCACGCGCCGGCGCTGCTGCGCCTTCGCCAGGCGGATGGCCTCCTCGATCGCGGTGGGGGCCTCGCTGGGCGTGATCTCCTCGATCGCGCGCCGCAGCGCGGCCTTGTCGGCCGTCAGTTGCTGGCGGATCTCCGCCTGGCTGTCGAACGCGATGACCATCGCCTGGTCCGCGCGGTCCTTCGCCAGCAGCCCGCCCTCGCGCAGCGATTCGACGAGCGCGAGCGCCTGCTCCTTCGCCACGTCGAGGCGGCTCGCCTTCTTCCCGCCCGCCAGCTCCTCGTCCTGCGCGCTCATCGACGCCGATCGGTCGATCAGGATCACGTGCCGCCGCCCGGTCATCACCTGGCTGGTGAGCTGCGGCTGGGCGAGCGCGACCAGCATCGCGCCCAGGATGAGCAGTTGGAGGAAGAGCAGGATGTTCCGCCGGAGGCGCTGGAACGGCGCGTTGGCCTGCAGGTCCTGGATCGCCTTCTTCCACAGCAGCGTCGTCGAGATCTCGACGTCGCGCCGGCGGAGCTTCAGGAAGTACAGAATGATGAGCGTCGGCACCGCGATCGACGCGGCGATGAGGCCGTACATCGGGGTGAGCCACGTCACGGGCGGCCTCCGCAGAGGGACCGAGCGAGCAAGCGAGACAGCGAAACAGGGGCCGATTCATGCCCGCTGGCGTGCGAAGTGCGAACGGTGCTCATACGCCGCCCTCCTTCAGTTCGAGCGCACGAATCAGGGCCTGGAGTATTCGCGCCTCCTCGTCGATCAACGCGCGGAGCTGCGGGTTGGGTGCGACGAGCGTGAGCCGTTCGGCGAGCTCGGCCTGCGTGCCGAGTTCGGCGATCGAGCCTCGCGCGACTCGCAGGAATCGAACGTAGTCCGCTCTGCTCTGGCGGGCGTAGCCCTCGGCGATGTTTGACGGTACGGACACCGCGGCCCGGCGCATCTGGGACACAAGTCCGTACCGCTCCGCCTCCGGGAGCGACCGGGTATGGTCGTACACGGCGATGGCCAGCTCCATACCCCGCTGCCACGCCACGAGATCACGGAATGTCCGGACCTTCGTGGTCGTCCGCGTCCGCCCTGTCTCGCTCGCTCGTTGCTTCGCTGTCTCGCTCACTTGACTACTCCCTTCTTGCGGAGGTAGTCGAGCACGAGCACGTCGACGGGCGTGTCGCTGCGGACGGTCATGTGCGTGAGTTCACGCCGGGCGCAGAACGACGCGAGCTGCCCGCAGTACGCCGCGAGGTTCGCCTTGTAGCGCTTGAGCAGCGGCGCCGAGATGGTGACCTCGGCGGTGTCGAGGTCCTCGACGTCGCGCAGGCGCAGGTCGCCGGTGAGGGGCGGGTCGACCTCCTGCGGGCTCAGCACCTGCATGACGTACACGTCGTAGCCGTGCCCGACGAGGCGGCGCAGGCCCTCTTCGTACCCTTCCTTGAAGAAGTAGTCGGAGAACACGAGCATCAGCCCCTTGCCCCGGCGCGTCAGCGCGATGCGCTCCGTCGCCTCGCGGAACGAGAAGTCGCCCTCGGGCGTGAGCGAGCAGACCCACTGCGCGAGATCGTGCACGCGCCGGCGCCCGCGCAGGTCGCGGATGTTCGAGACCACGCCCCCCGCCCCGGCGCCCATCGCCGTCGCCGACACGCGGTTGAGGTTCACGAGCCCCACGTACCCCAGCGCCATGACGGCCTTCTGCATGAACAGGAACTTGCCCGGCTCGCCGCAGTCCGCGCTTCCCGAGCAATCCAGCACCAGGTGCAGCGAGAGGTCTTCTTCCTCGAGGAACAGCTTCATGAAGATCTGGTCGAGCCGCGCGTAGATGTTCCAGTCGATGTGGCGGATGTCGTCGCCCGTCGCATACGGCCTGTGATCGGCGAACTCCACGCTCTGCCCGCGCTTCTTGCTCCGCCGCTCGCCCTTGAGCTTGCCGAAGAAGACCTTCTTGCTCGAGAGGTCCAGCGGGTCCAGCCGCGCAATGAGGTCCGGCGTGAGCAGGTCCTCGATCGACGACGGCCGGGTTGGGTTGGAAGTCTTCAGCATGCACAACCTGTTTCAACGCGAAGGCCGCGAAGGGCTCAAAGGGAGATGCCGTCCGAGGTTACTTTGTCGTGCCGGCCGTGCACGTCGGTCCGGGCCAGGGGAGATCGCTCATTGAAGACGCGTCGTAGCCCGTCCTTGAGGAGAACGAGCACATCGAGACGCTGGCCGCGCAGCGTCGTCGCCTTGTAGGGCACGGCAAGGTCGACCTGCTGATCCACGCGAAGTCCCGCGTCGCGTAGCTCGTACACCAGCGCGTCCTCGTACAAGCTCTCGAGCAGCCCCGGGCCGAGCACGCGATGCACTTCGATCGCGCGACCGATCACGGTGTGGCACGCCGCTTCAATATGCGCCGGGAGTTCCTTGTGCGTCAGGTTGCTCATGCCCACCTCGCCGCTTCTCGCCCGCTGTTTCTGGTTACCCACTCCGCGTTCCCGCTTCGCGTCTTCGCGGGCTTCGCGTTGAAACTCCTCACACCCGCACCGGCTCGGTCGGCGTCAGCTCCATGATCTGCTTCACCAGCACGTCCGGGTCCACGCGGTCCGCCTCGGCCTCGAAGTTCAGCAGCAGGCGGTGGCGCAGGCTCATCGCCGCGATCGACTGGATGTCCTTGAACCCCACGTGGTAGCGCCCCTCGATCAGCGCCTTGACCTTTCCCCCGAGCATCAGCGCCTGGGCCGCGCGGGGGCTCGCCCCGCAGCGCACGTACTTGTTCGTCGGCCCCCCGCTCCCGCCGGCGGCCATCTGCCCGCCCGGGTGCGTCGCGAGCACGAGCCGCGCGACGTACTCCTTGACGTGCGGCGCCACCACCGCCCCGCGCACGAGGTTCTGCATCGCGAGGATGCCGGGCGCGTCGAGCACCTTCGTCGCGTCGGGCGTCTTCTGCCCGGTCGTGCGGTCGAGGATCGTGATGAGGTCGCTGAGCCCGCTGTAGCCCACGACGATCTTGAAGATGAACCGGTCGAGCTGGGCCTCGGGCAGCGGGTAGGTGCCCTCCTGCTCGATGGGGTTCTGCGTCGCGAGCACGATGAACGGCTGGTCGAGCTTGTACGTCGTGCCCGCCGCCGTCACGCTCCGCTCCTGCATCGCCTCCAGCAGCGCCGACTGCGTCTTGGGCGTCGCGCGGTTGATCTCGTCGGCCAGCACGAGCTGCGCGAAGATCGGCCCGCGCTGGAACTCGAACCGCCGGCGCCCGGTCGCCGGGTCTTCGGTCACGATGTTCGTGCCGATCACGTCCGCGGGCATCAGGTCGGGCGTGAACTGGATGCGGCTGAAGGGCAGGCTCAGCGTCTGCGCCAGCGTGCGCACCAGGAGCGTCTTGCCCAGCCCGGGCACGCCCTCCAGCAGCACGTTGCCCCCCGCGAAGAGCGCGATCAGCACGCCCTCCACCACGCTCTCGTGCCCCACGACGATCTTGCCGACCTCGGCCTTGAGCGTCTGGAACGTCGCCCGGAACCGCTCGCACTCCGCCTTCACCTCGGCGGGGGTTTCCATCGTCATCTCGCGTTCGACCACGGCCATGGTGCACTCCTTCGCCGCTCGCGCCGGCGCCAGTCGGTCAGGTTCCCTGCTGCGGGCCCGCGCCCTCGTCGTCCATCCCCTCGCGTGCCTTCTGCTTCGCCTTCATGAGCCGCCCCAGCCCCTCGCCGGGCTGCGCGCCCGCGTCGCGGGGCGGGGGTGGTGGCGTGAGGGGCGTCACGCGCGCGTCGGCCCCGCCCATCACGATCGGGGCCGCCGCCTGCTGCGCCTGCGCGGGCGTCGCCTCGAACTTCACCCCGCTCAGGCGCTGCGCCTTGCGGACGTCGCGCACGGCGCCCGCGGCGGCCTCGTCGGGGCGCAGGTCGCCCGCGCTCCCGCCCGAACGCTGCTGCATCTTCGCGCGGGCCTGCTCGCGGGCCGCCCGCAGCGAGCCCACGTGGGCCGCGTCCTTCGACGTCGACTTCGACGCGCCCCGCGCCACCGCCCGCCACATCGCGACGAGGTCGATCCGCACCCGGCGCACGCCCACGTCCATCAGGAACAGGGTGATCGCCAGCACCGCCACCCACAGCCAGATCGCCCGCAGCGCCACCGGCACCCGGAGCCCCTCGCGCAGCCACAGGTCCTCGGCGCGGGGGTCGCCCGTCAGTACGCGCCCGCCCGTCAGTTCCGCCACCTGGCGCAGCAGGGGCGTGTTGTCCTCCAGCGTGCGGTACTCGTCGGCGTACGGGCGCGTCACGGCCGCCTGCACGCTCCCCTCCAGCACGCCGTCCTGCTGCGTCGGGTCCGGGGCGGCGTAGCGCAGGCTGACGACGTACGACCCCGGCCGATCCGTCTGCACCACGCCCTGATAGCGTCCGGGCCCCACCTGATTCAGGTCGACATCAATCCCGCGCCCGTCGGGGAGCGCGAGGCGCCCCTTGAACGTCGCGAAGTTGAGGCGTTCGCCCGCCGCGTCGAGCGCCTCCACGATGATCACCGTCTGGTCGCCCCGGTTCTCGGTCACGACACGCACGTTCGCCGACCCGCCCGGGCGCATCACCCAGCGCAGATGCTGCTCCCAGAACTGGCGGTAGCTGGGCCACGAGATCCACGCGGCGTTCCAGCGGCTTGTCGCGTCGCTCGTGTACGTCACGACCTTGCCCAGCCCGTGCTGCCACTGCGCGAGGATCGGGTCGCCCTCCTTGCCCTTCAGCGAGACCAGCGCCAGCCCTTCGCGCTCCGCCGCCACCACGTACCCGCTGATCGGCGGCACCTGCGTCAGCCCGCGCATCGCCTCCCCGCCCGGCAGGATCTGCGGCGTGAAGGGCGTGCCCTCCCAGATCAGGCTCCGGCGCACGGTCTGTGCTTCCTTCACGAAGATCTCGGGCACCGTCGCCAGCCCCGCCTGCGTGTTGATGTGGTAGTGCCGCCCGCCCGTGTACCGGCTGATCTGCTGCATGCGGCTCGTGTCGGCCCCGCTGTGCGGGAACACGCCCACCGTGCTGATCGTGATCTTCCTCTGCACGTACCTGTCGAGCAGCGCCGTGCTGGGGATCGACGGGTCGCCGTCGCTGATCATGATGACGTGGCGCTGCCCGGCGTCGGCCTTGCTCAGCCCCTCGTACGCCAGCTCGATGCTGGGCGTGAAGTCCGGCATGTCGCCGAACATCAGGTTGTTGATCGCGCGCTTGGCCCTGGTGCCGTCGCCCCGCGGGCCCAGCGGGAGCACCCAGTCCGTCCCGCCGCCCCACCCGTACTCGATGATCCCGATCAGGTCGAGGCGCGAGAGCGAGTTCACCGCCGCCTCGCTGACCTTCTTGCCCAGGAACGTCCCCTCGGGCGCTTCCACCGAGTGCACCACGAGCACCAGCGCGCCCCGGGGCATCTGGCGCTTCTGGGGCGGGTCGAGCTTGATCGGTAGCGCGTCCTCGATGGGCGAGCCGATCCACCCGCCCGCGCCGAACGAGTCCGGTCCGCCCACCATGAGCAGCCCGCCCCCCGTGTCGTGCACGTACTGGCGCAGGTCTTCCTGGAACTTCTGCGTGAACCCGTACGCCGCCTGGTTCACCAGCACCACCGCGTCGTACGCGTTGAGGTCCGTCAGCGACGTGGGGACCTGCTCGGCGGTGCGCACGTCGGCCTTGATCTTCGCCCCCGCCATCGCGTCCAGCAGGTACCGCGCCTCTTCCGGCTGCTCCGCGAGCACCAGCACCTTGCCCTCGCCCGACACGAACGTCACCGCCTGCCCGCGGTTGTTCTCCGCGACCGAGTCGCCGATCGCCCGCCCGCCCCGGGCCTCGGGCTCGAAGACCGCCTCGAACCGCTGCGGGCCCGTCGAGATGGCCTTCACCGGCACCGACAGCACGTTGGGCCCCGCCTTGAGCACCACCCGCGCACCCAGCGACGGGCCTTCGGGGTCCAGGTCCACCGGCTCGCCGTTCATCAGGATCGTCAGCAGCCCGCGCGCGGGCGTCACCGCCTGCAGCACCACGCGCAGGTTCAGCGTCTCTCCCTCGCGCGCGCTCGCCGGCGCCACCAGCCGGTCGACGATCACTTCTTCGTCGTACCGGTACTGCAGCGGGAGCACGTCGATGGGCACCCCCAGCGCCTTGGCCGTCTCCGCGACCTGCAGCACGTTCCCCGCCGTCTGGATCCCGTCGGAGGCGAGCAGGATCCGCGTCGCGGCGTCGGTCGGCTTCACGGCCAAAGCCAGGCGCACCCCCGCCGCCAGGTCCGTCCCGTCCAGCGGGCCCAGGTGCTGGCGCTCGACCTCACGCGTCAGGCGGCTGGGCAACGCCTGCACGAAGGAGCTCTTCGCCGTCGTGATGACCCCCAGCCGGTCGTCGCGCCGGTCCTGCCCCTCGAGCGCGCCGCGGATGTACGACTCGACCTCCGTCTGCTTGCTCGAGGGCACGCTCTCGCTGGAATCCACCACCGCGATTACCGCGACGTCCTTGGACTCACGGCGCCAGTGTGGCTCGGCCATCGCGCCCACGATCAGCACCACCACCAGCAGCCGGATCGCCAGCGCCGCCCAGCGCGTCACGGGCCCCAGGCCCGACAGGCTCTTGCGCGCCATGAGCAGCACCAGCGCGCACGCCACCGGCGCCAGCCAGAGGAAGACCGGCTCGTCGAACTGCACCGGTCCCAGCGCCAGCGATGCCAGCGTCGCCATGTGCATCAGCGGCTTCCCCCCACGGACCACATCGACCGCCCCGGCGCCGTGATGCTCTGCACGCGGTTGTTCCCCGAATCCAGCACCAGCAGACGCGTCCCCGCGACCGCGACCCCCCACGGCGACGCGAGTTCGCCCGGCGACCGCCCCGCACGACCATAGATCCCCAGGCTCGCGCCCGTGCGCAGATCGAACCGCTGCAGCCGGTTCCCGCCGAACTCGCTCACCATCACGCTCCCGTCCGAGAGCACCACGCCCGCGTACGGATACTTCATCTCTCCCGGCCCGTTACCGATCCCCAGCCCCACCTGCCCCAGGTACGTGCCGTCCAGCGCATGACGCGCCAGCCGGTGGTTGCACGCGTCGACCACCACGAGTTCCGTCCCGTCGGCGCCCAGGAACAGCGACTGCGGGCGGTTGAAGCGGCCCTCGCCCGCGCCCGGCTCGCCGAACGCGAACAGGAACGTGAACCTGGTCTCGTGCCCGGGCGTCTCGCCCACCGCCGGCTCGAACACGCTCACGCGGTCGTTCCCGCCGTACTCCGCGACGTACAGCCGCTTGATCCCGCGACCGTCGTCGGTCGGCAGGACGCACACGTCCGTGGGATAGATGAACTGCCCGTCCTCCTCGCCGTACGAGCCGAAGCTGGCGAGCACCAGGCCGTGCGCGTCGGACATCTCGCCGGGCGGCGCGATCCCCGCGGGGTCGTACACCATGACGCGGTGGTAGTGGGTGTCGGCGATGATGATCCGCGTCGGCCCGCCGGCGGGGGGCGTCCAGACCGTGACGCCGGTGGGCTTGCCGTTCTGCCACTCGGGCATGCGCCACCCGCCGACACACTCGCCGGTGCGCACGTCGATCTTCTGCACGCGCGCCAGTTTGTCGATGACCCAGGCGTGCGTCTGGGTCGCGTCCAGGCACCTGGGGTACGAAAACTGGCCGGGCGCGTCCCCCGCCTCGCCGTAGAGCGCCACCACGTCGAGCAGATCGCCGTCGGGCGTGCCCCCGCACCCGCCGGACAGCGCCGCGAGCGCCCCGGCGAACGCCGCCAACGCGCGTCCCCGCACCGCGGCAGCCCGCCTCGCCGCCGCCCAGGTTGCCCGCGCCGTCATCATGCAGACTCCGGGGGGATGGTACTGCGACGGGCGACGCAAGGATGCGGGGCGAGCCGTGCCGCCACGAGCGCTCCCAGCCCGCCCGCGACGCCTCCCAGCGCCAGCAGCCACACGACCGCCGCGGCGAGATCGTCAAGCCGCGAGAAATGAAGGTAGCCGAGCATGATCTGCGCAAAGCTCGGCGTGCCCGGCGGCTGGAGCAGCACGCCCGTCTCGATCTCGTGCAGGCTGAGGCACGCGATCGCCGCGCCCACGCCCGCCGCCGCCATCGCACGCCCGCGCACGACGACCCGCAGGAACCCGCCCAGCCCGCCCTGCCCGTCGATGGCGCGCAGGTCGCGCTCGCTCGCGCGCTCCGTCCCCGCCAGCAGCACGCCGATGACCACGCCGATCGCCCCGAACCGCACGACATGGGCGAACGCCGGCGCGAACGGGCTCTCGAGCAGCGCGTCCCAGCCCGTCCACGCCGTCGACAGCGCCTGCCCGACCAGCACCCCGGGCGTGAGCGCACCCACGAACCACACGATCCCGGCCGCCCGCACCACCCGCCGGGCCCCGCCCCCGCCGACCGACAGCGCGATCCACACGCCCACGCACAGCGCGCCGCCCAAGATCCCGGCGATCGCCGCGGTCACCGTGCTCGCGCCCAGCGCCGCGCCCGAGAGCGTCCAGAAATCCAGCAGCGGGCGCAGACTCGTCAGGCTCCCGGCCATCAGCCCCGCCGGCACCGCCGTCGAGAGCACCACCAGCCCCCAGAACCAGGCCGCGGCCCCGCTCGCCGGGCCGAGCGCTCCCGCCGGCTCCTCACCCCCCGGCATGCGCACGCGCGCCACCGTGCCGCCCAGCCACACCGCCCCGCCCACGCCCAGCACCAGCAGAGGCCACGACGCCGCCCACGCCGCAGGACTTCCCGGCGAAGTAGTGAGTTCCAGCCACACCCGCACGCTGTAGGTGGGGGCCTGCGCGAGGTGCAGGGGCACCGCCGAGCCGGCCATGAGCAGCGCGATCACGCCGACGCTTGCCGCGGCCTGCGCCCGCACCATCCGCACGACGTGCCACGCCCGGCGCCCGCGCCCGGGCACGTCGAGACGCAGGGAATCGAGCGCCTCGCGCGGGATCGCGCGGACGCCCCACGCGACGATCAGCGCGGCCAGGGGCCACGCCCACAAGGCCAGCCCGCCCGCCGCGACCACCCGCCCGGCGAGCACGGGGAGATTGGTCCACCCGCGCTCGGCCGCCCGCGCGATGAGGTCGCCGGTCCAGGTTCCCGGCGCCCGGGCGAGCCCGTACGCCGCGTACGACAGGAACGACGGGAAGAGCATCGTGAGCCCGCCCGCCCACCACGCCGCACGCCCGCCGCGCCGGCCGAGCCACCACCCCGCCGGGAGCGCGAGCGCGGTGGCGAGTACCGCGACCCCCACGCACCACGCGCCGGTGGTGAGCAGCAGCCCGGCCGAGGGCGTCAGCGACGCGCTCGTCACGCGGCCGGACGTCACGCCTCCGACCAGCGACCTCGCCACCCCGAACGCGGGGAGCGCGACGAACGCCACCCCGCCCAGCAGCACGCCCCACGCCGCGACCAGCCCCACGCCCGAGGGCGCGGCGTTGCGATCCGATTCGACCTGCCGCAGCGGGATGGTCACGCGTGTGCTTCGCCTGCCAAGGTTCGGGCTCTACACGGGCGATTCAAGGCCGACTCGCCCACGGTATCATCGTGACCCCATGACGGCCCGCGCCGCAACCCCCCGCCCGACCACGCGCGCCCGCGCGTCGGGCCCCGCGCGCGCCGGATCGGTGCACGCCGCCCGCCTCCGCCGCCTCGCGAGCGCCCTCGCCGCCCACGACTGCGACTGGGTGCTCGTCACCAATCCGCTCGACGTGGCGTACCTCACCGGGTTCCTCGGCGGGGATTCCTACCTCCTCGCCGGACAGCGCGAGCGTGTCATCATCTCCGACTTCCGGTACGAGGAAGAACTCGTCCCCGTTCGCGCGCTCGCCCGCGTGCACATCCGGCGCGAGCCCATGGTCCGGGCCGTCGCCGGCCTCCTCGCCGACCGCTCGATCCGGCGCGTCGCGATCCAGGCCGAGACCGTCACCCTCGCGTCGCGCGATGCCCTCGCCGAGGCGGCGGGCGCGGGCGTCACGCTCGTGCCCGTGCGCGACCTCGTCGCCCCGCTCCGCGCCGTCAAGGACGAGACCGAGGTCCGCGCCATCCGCGCCGCCGCACGCATCCAGGAGCAGGCCCTGCTCGCCGTGCTCCCCACCATCCGCCCCGGGCAGACCGAGCTCGAAGTCGCGGCCCGCATCGAGGCCGAGATGAAGACCCGCGGCTCGAGCGCGCCGGGTTTCGAGACCATCGTCGCGGCCCGGGCCAACGGCAGCCTCCCGCACTACCGCCCGCACAAGGTCAAGCTCGCCGCCAACCGCCCGCTGCTCATCGACTGGGGCGCGGTGGTCGACGGCTACCACAGCGACATGACCCGCACGTTCTCGCTCGGGCGCTGGCCCGCCCCCATCCGCGAGATCTACGACGTCGTGCTCGACGCCCACCGCGCCGCCGCCGCCGCCCTCGCCCCCGGGCGAACGACGCGCGAGATCGACGCGATCGCCCGCGGGTACATCTCGCGCCACGGGTACGCCGAGCGGTTCGGGCACGGGTTGGGGCACGGGCTGGGCTTCAACGCGCACGAAGAGCCGTTCCTCTCGCACATCGCCGCCGCGACGACCCTGCGCGAAGGGATGGTCGTGACGATCGAGCCGGGGATCTACCTGCCGGGCGTCGGGGGCGTTCGCCTCGAAGACGATTACCTCATCACGGCGCGCGGCGCCGAGAACCTCTGTTCGCTCCCCCTCGACGCGGGGTGGGCCACTCTGTAGCCTCGCGCACCGACGGTGCGCGTCTGCGTGGAACCATCAGACATGATCGACATCGCCAAACTCAAGGAACTCGTGGCGCTCATGACCGCCAACGACCTCACCGAGGTCGAACTCACCGACGAGAAAGAAGGCGTGAGCATCAAGCGGGGGTCGCCCGCCGCGGCCCCCATCGTGCACTACGCCGCCGCGCCCCCCGCCGCCGCGCCCCAGGCCGGCCCCGCCGCCCCGGCGCCCGCAGCCCCCGCCGCCCCGCCCGCGGCCAGCGGACCCGCGATCGAGAGCCCCATGGTCGGCACCTGCTACCTGGC